>JBIKVK010000151.1:0-7982 GCA_044356835.1 Burkholderiaceae bacterium | reverse complement strand
GATGTCGCGATTGCCGTTTGTGCCCATCGCAGACACAAGGCCCGACTTCTCCATCTGTTCGAGCAGCCGCGCCGACCGGTTATAGCCGATACGCAAATGGCGCTGCACCAGCGAGATGGACGCCCGCTTGTGCTTGAGGACAACGGCCACCGCTTGGTCATACATCGGATCGGCTTCGCCGTCGGCTCCGGCCTCGGCCAGCGTCTGGGACAGCCCCCCGAAGCCCACGGCACTGCCCGCATCGACTTCCTCGGGAACACCGTTCTCAAGCACTCCCTCAACATAATCGGGTTCGGCCACACTGCGCCAGTGTTCGGCGACCTTGTGGACTTCTTCGTCGGCGACGTAAGCGCCATGAACCCGGACAGGCACACCCGATCCAGGAGGCATGTACAGCATGTCCCCTTGCCCAAGGAGCGACTCGGCGCCCATCTGGTCGAGAATGGTCCGGGAGTCCACCTTGGAGGACACCTGGAATGCGATGCGGGTTGGAATATTGGCCTTGATCAAACCCGTGATGACGTCGACCGATGGACGCTGCGTCGCGAGGATGAGGTGAATGCCGGCCGCCCTCGCCTTCTGCGCCAGGCGGGCAATCAGTTCTTCGATCTTCTTGCCGACCACCATCATCAGATCCGCAAGCTCGTCGATGACCACCACGATCTGCGGCAACCGCCCCAAGGGTTCAGGCGCATCCGGCGTGAGCGAGAAGGGGTTGGGGATCTTCTCCTCGCGCTTGTCGGCCTCGGCAATTCGGTTGTTGTAGCCCGCCAAATTGCGAACGCCGAGCTTACTCATCAATCGGTAGCGACGCTCCATCTCGGCCACGCACCAGTTGAGCGCGTTGGCCGCCTGACGCATGTCGGTAACCACGGGAGCGAGCAAATGAGGAATGCCCTCGTAGACGCTCATCTCGAGCATCTTGGGGTCAATCATGATCAGCCGGACCTGGGACGGGTCGGCCTTGTAGAGCAGCGACAGGATCATGGCATTGATACCCACCGACTTGCCTGAACCGGTCGTCCCTGCCACCAGGAGGTGGGGCATGCGCGCCAGATCGGCCACCACAGGGTGACCGGCGATGTCTTTGCCCAATGCGAGCGTGAGCGCCGAGGTGCTCGAGGCATACACCTCGGAGCCCAGGATCTCGGACAAACGGACCGCCTGCCGACGCGCATTGGGCAGTTCCAGCCCCATCAGGTTCTTGCCCGGAATGGTCTCCACCACGCGCAGAGAGACCAGGGACAGCGCTCTCGCCAGGTCTTTCGACAGGTTGACGATCTGACTGCCCTTGACGCCGGTGGCAGGTTCGATTTCGTAACGTGTGATCACCGGGCCAGGGTAGGCTGCGATCACGCTTGCCGCAACGTTGAAGTCGGCCAGTTTTTTCTCGATCAGTCGCGATGTGTATTCGAGGGTCTCAGCGGACACAGACTCCTGTGCGGCGGGCGGTTCATCGAGGAGTCCAAGCTCCGGAAGCTCGGACACCCGCGGCAAGTCCGCGAACAGTTGCGGCTGCCGCTCAGCCTCTGCGCGCTTGGACCGCTCGATCTGCACGACCGGCGGCTCGATATGGATCGGATCGTCGTCATCGTCATTGAGGACCTTGCGGAGTTCCTGCACCTGCTCGGCACGCTCCGAGGCTGCGACTTCGCCAATGCGCCGGTCGAGGCGCGCGATCACCGCATCGCGCAGGCTGACCAGAGACCACTCCAGGCCCGCGCCGATGCGCTCGAACACCGTAAACCAGGACCATCCAGTCCACAGGCTGAGTCCGATACCGATGCTGGAGAGCAGAAGCATCGTCGCCCCGACCGACCCCAGAGCGCGAAACACAAGGGGCGAGACGGATTGCCCAAGGACGCCCCCCGGCCCGAGGGGCAAATCGATATTGAGCCGGTGAAGGCGTGCGGCCTCAAGGAGGCAGGCAGCGACGATCAGGATCGCGAAGCCAAGCCATTGCTCCCAGGCGAAGCGTTGCTTGCTCGCTTCTTCTGTGCCGACTTCAGGAAGACCTCGAAGCGATCGCGCCTGTGCAACGCCTCGGATCACCGAGACGCACAGAAGAAGCGCCAGCAGCCAGGCACTCAACCCGAACAGGTAATGGAGAAAATCCGCGGTATAGGCCCCCACCCATCCCCCCGCGTTGGCGACGGTCGTGTTGGCCGCCTCGTGCGACCAGCCAGGGTCCCCGCGATCGTAGGTGGCGAGCACAACCACCACATACAGGGCCAGCACCCCAGTCGCAATCCAGCGCAGTTCGTTGATCAGCCGCAGCATCCGCTCGGGGACGGCGGTGAGGAAGCCGCGTCCACGGACTCGTTGCGAGGGACCGGCGGCGACAGCGACTGAAGAACGGGCCATGGACTCAGTGAGGCGGGTGAAGGTAGAACGTCAGAGGTAAGAGCCGATCTTCTCGCGAAGAAGCAGTCGCCCCTCGGGCAGAGGCACGACATACCCTTCCGTTTCCAAACCCTTCATGACTCGGGAGACCATCTCGCGCGAAGCCCCGATCATCTTGGCGATGTGCTGTCGCGGCAGCCGATTGCGGACAATCCGCTCGCCATTGATCAGTTCGGACGAATCGAGCAGCACACGAGCCACTCTCCCGTATACATCCAACAGCGCCAGGGTTTCGATCTTGCGGTCGGCGGCCCGAAGCCTCTGGACGAGACTGCGCATCACGCCCAGGCAAATGTCGTTGCTCTGCCGCAGGACGGTAATGAAACTCTCCTTCCGGATGGACAGAAAGTCGCAGGACTCCAGGGTGATGACACTCGCCGATCGCGGCTCGTCGTCAATCAGGCTCATCTCGCCGAAAAACTCGCCCGCCCCGAGCACAGCCAGGATGACTTCCTTGCCCTCAGAGTCCGAACGTTGCACCTTGGCGCGACCGGACAACAGGATGTACATCGATTGGGACGGATCACCCTCGGCCACGATGGTCCGCCCACGCGGATAGCTGCGGCGGATGCTGCCGACGGAGAGCATGTCGATCTGGGCCTCGTTCAGGCCGTAGAACATAGGCACCCGTCGCAGAAAGGCCCTGTTGTCGATTGTCACCATGGGAAGAAAGTCCTCGATCGGCCGCAGCACCTATAATTGTGCCGCAAGGCAGACAACTTCAGCAAAATTCTTGAGATCCTCGCTGTAAGTTGCTGAAAATGCAACGAAACAGAGCTCTCCGAAAGGTGACCCATGGCAGATTCCCGCCACTGCAGCGTACTGATCCTCGGTTCCGGCCCCGCGGGCTACACCGCAGCCGTCTACGCGGCGCGCGCCAACCTGAAGCCCGTCTTGATCACTGGTCTCGCCCAGGGTGGACAGCTGATGACCACCACCGATGTCGACAACTGGCCGGCAGACGCAGACGGAGTGCTCGGGCCGGACCTGATGGCGCGATTCGAAAAGCACGCCCTGCGCTTTGGGACCGAGATGATTTTCGATCATATCCACACCGTTCGCCTGGGCGCGCGCCCCTTTGAACTGATCGGCGATAGCGGCGCCTACACATGTGACGCCCTGATCATCGCGACCGGCGCGTCAGCGCGGTATCTGGGGCTGCCTTCCGAGACCGCTTACATGGGCAAGGGGGTGTCGGCCTGCGCGACCTGCGACGGTTTCTTCTATCGCAATCAGGAGGTCTGCGTCGTAGGCGGGGGAAACACCGCGGTGGAGGAGGCCCTTTATCTCTCCAACATTGCGAGCAAAGTGACCCTGATCCATCGGCGGGATCGACTGCGCGCCGAGCCCATCATGATCGACAAGCTGATGGAGAAGGCCCGCTCCGGCCGGATTGAACTGCGCTGGTTCCACGAGCTGGACGAGGTGCTCGGTGACGCGTCGGGGGTCACGGGCGTCCGTATCCGCGACAACCGCTCAGCCGCGACGACCGATATCGCCCTGCAAGGCGTTTTCGTTGCCATCGGGCACACGCCCAACACCTCGATTTTCGAGGGCCAGCTGGACATGCGGGGCGGCTATATCGTCACCCGCACCGGCTTGGACGGCATGGCCACCGCAACCAGCGTGCCGGGTGTGTTTGCCGCAGGTGACGTTCAGGATCACGTCTATCGTCAGGCCATCACCAGCGCCGGTACGGGCTGCATGGCTGCACTGGACGCCCAGCGCTTCCTTGAGTCGCAGGCCCAAAGCTGATTTCGCGGCGCGCCCACGCTGTCCGGACACCGTCCTTGAACAACCCAGAACAGCCCCTTCGAAATGACCCGCCGCGCCACTGTACTGCCCGATCTGCAATCTCTGGGCGAGGTCGCCCGCCTGCTTGAGCGGCAGGCACAGGAACGTCGGGCAGCCGAGCGCCTGGCCGCAGTCAAGCGTAATCAATTACGTGCCGAAGCCAATGTGTTTCGGAACTCAGTCTCCGACGCCACCCCGTTGCCCGACAGCAACCGGGTCATCCGGCGGTCGCCCAGCATCACGCCCTCACCAAGGCAGCGCGAGGCCGATGAGCGGGAAGTGCTCGACCAGTCGATTTCGGACGAGATCGATATCGAAGTGCTTTTGGACACCGACGACTCACTCTCGTGGCGCAGGCCCGGCATCGGACCGGATGTCGTCCGGCGACTACGTCGGGGCCAATGGAGCGTGCGTGGGCAGATTGACCTGCATGGGCTTCGGGTGGACGAGGCGCGCGAGGCCGTCGCCGAATTCCTCGCCCATGCGCGGCGCAACGAGTGGCGGTGCCTGCGGGTGATTCACGGCAAGGGGTTGGGCTCCCCCAGCCGTGAGCCTGTTCTCAAGGGCAAAGTCGCGAGGTGGCTCGCCCAGCGCGAGGAGGTGCTCGCCTACTGCCAGGCTCGTCCAAATGACGGCGGAGCCGGGGCTCTGATCGTTTTGATCCGCGGACCACGCTTCGGGCGGGCGGGCCGGCCGGTCGATCCTTCAGGTCAATGAGACCAGCACATCGACCAGCCGCTCGGGGGCGCTGACCATCGCGTCATGCCCGGTCGGGATTTCGAGAAAGGACCAGGTCGGGTCGCCCCGCAACATCTCGTGGACGCCACGGAGCGGCTCGTACACCGGGTCGACTGCAGCAATATAGGTGCGACGCAACTCCTGGCTACCTCCGCGCCTCAGCACCATCGGACTCGTGTAAAGCGACGCGGGCATGGGTGACAGGCGCGCCCCTACCCAAGCGCAGTGCTCGGGATCGGTCAACCCGAAGGCCTCCGCCGGCGGAGCAGGCAGGAAAACGCCTCTGCCCTCTCCCGAAATTTGTGCAAGGCGCGCGGTACGCACCGATGAGCAATGCTGATCCGACCAGCACCAAACCTCTCGACCATCGGGTGGCAGGCTGGCGTCCAAAAAAACATAATGGCTGATGCGCTCGCGCAAGCGGTCTGCGACCCCCGTGATCACATTGCCCGCATAGCTGTGGCCGACCAAAACGCATCCATCGAGCGACTCCGACTCAATCAGCCCGACTACGTCCTGGATGTGCGTATCGAGGGTGACCTGTGGCGAGAGCAAATGGGCACGATCGGCAAGGCCCGTCAGGCTGGGATGGAACACCTCATGTCCGCGCGCGCGAAGCGGCTGAGCCACGTCACGCCAGCACCAGCCACCGTGCCAGGCACCATGGATCAGGACGAAACAGGCCACGCGCGCGATTCGATCGAAAGCGGCCGATCAGATCAGACCGCCGACTCGCCGGTTTCGCCCGTCCGGATCCGAACCACCTCTTCAACGTCGGTGATGAAGATCTTGCCATCGCCGATGCGGCCCGTCCGAGCAGCGCGAATGACCGCATCAATGGCACGCTCGACGACCGATTCCGTGACGATGGCCTCGACCTGCACCTTGGGAAGGAAGTCCACAACATACTCCGCTCCACGGTAGAGCTCGGTGTGCCCTTTCTGACGCCCGAAGCCTTTGACTTCGGTGACGGTCAGGCCCGTCACGCCCACCTCGGCCAGAGCCTCTCGCACTTCGTCGAGTTTGAACGGCTTGATGATTGCGGTCAGTTTTTTCATGACAAAACCCCCTGATCTGTTCACTCTCGAAAACGGGAAGTAATCGGCATACGCCAGTCTCGCCCAAATGCCCGATGTGTGACGCGGATACCGACAGGAGCCTGCCTGCGCTTGTATTCGTTGACTGCAATCAGGCGCACCACCTTCTCGACGGCCTCGCGCGGATGGCCTTGGGCCACGATCGCCTCGATACCGTGATCGTCTTCCATGTAGGCCTGCACGATCGCATCCAGCGTATCGTAGGGCGGCAGCGAATCCTGATCGGTCTGGTTGGGTCGGAGCTCGGCGCTCGGGGCACGGGTAATGATTCGCTCAGGAATGACGGCCTCGTGCACATTGCGCCAGCGCGCGAGGCGGTACACCAGAGTCTTCGCGATATCCTTGATCACCGCAAAGCCGCCGGCCATGTCACCATAGAGAGTACAGTAGCCGACCGCCATCTCGGACTTGTTGCCGGTGGTGAGAACGATCGATCCGTACTTGTTGGACAAGGCCATCAGCAAAGTGCCACGAATACGGGCCTGCAGGTTTTCTTCGGTCGTATCTTCGGGACGACCGGCGAACTCATTCGCGAGCGTGCTCTTGAACGCATCGAAACAGGCGCCAATGCCGATCTCGTCGTAGCGAACGCCGAGACTCGCGACCATCGTCCGCGAGTCGAGCCAGGAGATCTCGGCCGTGTACGCTGACGGCATCATGACGGCCCGCACGCGGTCTGCACCCAGGGCATCGACCGCAATGGCGAGCGTCAAGGCCGAGTCGATACCACCCGACATGCCGATGATTGCGCCCGGGAAACCGTTCTTGCCGAGGTAATCCCGAACGCCCAGGACCAGCACCCGGTACACCTGTTCCTCAATGGTCGACTGCGGCTGGAGCGTCCCTTGAACCATATTGGGAGGCCCAGAGGGACTGTCCCCCTGGGAGAACTCAACTGTCATCAGCGCGGGCTCGCAGAATGGCGCCTGCACACACAGGGTGCCTGCCCCATCGAGCGCGAACGACAGCCCATCAAAGACCAATTCGTCCTGCCCGCCCACCAGATTGGCGGCAACCATGGGCACACCCAAGCTCGAGATGTGGGCGCGAGCGACGTCTATCCGCAGGTTCTGCTTACCCATGTGGTAGGGCGACGCATTCAACACCAGCAGGACCTGCGCTCCGGCAGCGACGGCCGCTTTGGGTGCGGCTTCGAACCAGAAATCCTCGCAAATCAGCACACCAAAACGCAACCCGCCACAATCGAACACGAAGGGCGAGCGGTCCTCATCGAAATAGCGACGCTCATCAAAAACACTGTAATTGGGCAATTCCCGCTTGCGATATTCGCCGCGTATCTTGCCCCCCTCGATCAGGAGCGCAGCATTGAAGCGACGACCCTCGTGAATGACGGGCATGCCCACAAGGATGGCAAGGTCGAGGGCCGCGGTCTCGGCGACAATCAGCTCAACAGCAACACGGGCACGCTCATGAAATGCAGGGCGCAGCAGGAGGTCTTCAGGCGGGTAGCCGCACAGCGAGAGCTCCGGAGTCAACAGTAGCCGTGCACCGCCGGATGCAGCCTCACGAGCAGCCTCGATGATGCGGCGGGCATTGCCCTCGAAGTCGCCTACAGTCTGATTGAGTTGCGCCGCAACGATACGCATGTAAAGTCCAGAAACAATGAGCCGTACCAACGCCCCCAACGACGCACCTGGAGCGACAGCGGCGGATTATCGCACGCGGGTGTTTCGGTCGATCGATGAAATCGGCGCCGAAGCCTGGGATACGTTGCTCCCTGAAGACGAACCGGTTCAACCGTTCGTAGGGCATGCATTCCTGTCGCTGCTCGAACGCAGCGGTTGCGTCGGCGCAGGCACGGGCTGGCAGCCACTGCACTTTGCGCTCGAACGGGACGGTCGGCTGGTTGCTGCGGCCCCGCTCTACCTGAAAGACCACTCTTACGGCGAATATGTCTTCGACTGGGCATGGGCAGAGGCGTACCAGCGT
>JBIKVK010000150.1:0-7986 GCA_044356835.1 Burkholderiaceae bacterium | reverse complement strand
CTGCCCGAGTCGACGGCTGCTCACGGCTCCAGTCGCTTCTGCTGGTGCACCTCCCCCTCGCGATACCCTCGCTGATCGCGGTGATCCTGTTCACCTTCCTGACCAGCTGGAACGAATTCCTTCTGGCATTACTGTTTACCCAGACCCCGGCGGCGCAGACCATGCCGATCGTCGTCGCATCCTTCACCTCCGACTTCAACATCAGCTTTTCCTTCATCAACGCAGCGGGCGTGATGGCGGTGATTCCGCCGGTGATCATCGCGATCATCTTCGAGCGCTACATCGTCTCCGGCCTCACCGCCGGAGCGGTCAAGGGCTGAACCGGGAGAACCCTGTGGCACGCATCCGTTTCGAAGCGGTCGGCAAGCGCTACCCCAATGGCTTCGTCGCGCTCGAAGATCTGAACCTCGATATCGCCGACCGCGAATTCCTGGTGCTGCTGGGGCCCTCGGGCTGCGGCAAATCGACCACGCTCAATATGATCGCCGGTCTTGAGGAGGTCACTCAGGGTCGGCTGCTCTTCGACGAGCGACTCATGAATGCGGTGCCGCCGCACCATCGCGACGTCGCGATGGTGTTCCAGAGTTACGCTCTTTATCCGCACAAGTCGGTCTACGACAACGTTGCTTTCGGCCTGAAGATGCGCAAGTACCCGAAAGATGAGATCGATCGCCGCGTGCGCGAGGCCGCGCGCCGCCTCGAGATCGAGAACCTGCTCGACCGGCGGCCCGACCAGCTCTCGGGCGGACAGCGCCAGCGCGTGGCGCTGGGCCGCGCCATGGTGCGACAGCCGCAAATTTTCCTGATGGACGAGCCGCTCTCCAATCTCGACGCAACGCTTCGGATTTCGATGCGTGCCGAAATCAAGCAACTGCACCAGTCGATGCAGACCACCTTCGTCTATGTCACACACGATCAGGCCGAAGCGCTCACACTCGCCGATCGAATCGTGGTTATGAAGGCGGGCGTTGTCCAGCAAATCGGCGGCCCGGCTGACATCTACGAGCGGCCGTCCAACATGTTCGTGGCGGGCTTCCTGGGCAATCCGGCGATCAACTTCATGGAGGGCCGAATCGATACCGATGCCCGAAGCGGGATGCACTTCGTTCGGGGAGACTTGCGCCTCGCGCTCAATGAGACCGCGGCCCAGCAACTGGCCGCGCACGCCGGCCGAAAAGTCACACTGGGCCTGCGTGCAGAGGACGTCAGCGAAGACGGCGGCCCACAGGAAGGAATTGACGCACTTGCCGGGCGGGTGATCTCGGTGCTGCCGATCGGCTCGGACCAGTTCCTCGAGCTCGACGTCGAAGGTTGCAAGGTCTTTGTGCGGGTGGCTAAAGCATCGCGGGCGCAGGTCGGATCGGTCGCGCATCTGCGGATCGACCGCAGGCGGATGCACCTGTTCGACCCGGGGACGCAGCAGAACCTGCTCGAGCAGGCAAAGGGGGCTCCTTGAAGCCAGCCGCCTTTAGTTACCACCGTCCCGAATCGATAGAGTCGGCGCTTGCGCTGCTCGGTCGCTACGCAGCTGAAGCCCGGATCATCGCCGGCGGACAGAGCCTCGCGCCAGCACTGAACATGCGGCTCGCTCAGCCCGCGCATCTGATCGACATCAACGATCTCGACGAGCTAGGACTGATCCGCGAGTCGGACGGTCATCTCGAGATCGGGGCGCTCGCCCGCCACCGGGACATTGAGCGCTCACTGCTCGTGCGGCAGCGTTGCCCGCTACTCGCCCGCTGCGCACAGACCATCGGGCACTACGCGATCCGCGCCCGAGGGACCATCGGCGGCAGCCTCGCGCAGGCGGATCCAGCAGCTCAATTCGTGCTGGCGAGTCTCGCCCTGGACGCGAGGCTGGTACTCAACCGCCAGGGGGTATCCCGAGAGCTTGCCGTAGCGGACTTCATTACAGGGCCGATGAGCACCTGCATCGCGCCCGACGAGCTGCTCTGCACGGTCCTCATACCGGCGTCGGACGCCTCAGAGCGCTGGGCCTACGAAGCCTTCAGCCGGCGGCAGGGCGACTATGCGATCGTGGCCGTGGCGTTGACGCTCAACGTAGCGCAGGGGCGTATCGCCCGGCTCCGTATCGCGGTGTCGGGCGCTGCCGAGAGCGTGCTCAGGCTTCATACGATCGAGACTCAGGTCGCCGGGCAACCTCTTGATGCTGATACGCCAGCTCGAATCGCCGCGCTCTGCGTTGCCGGGGTCGAGCCGGTCGGGTCCGACGACGCCAGCCCCGACTACCAGCGCTCGCTGGTCCGCACGCTAGTCGAGCGGGCCCTGCGAAATGCCCTCGTTGATTCGGTGGGAGGATTGCATTGAATCGGGTGCCGATCACGCTGACGATCAATGGCGAGGACCGAGAGGTCCTGGTGGAGCCGCGACGACTATTGTCGGAGGTCATCCGCGATGACTGTGGGCTAACCGGCACGCATGTGGGCTGCGAGCACGGCGTTTGCGGCGCTTGCACGATTCTGGTCGATGGTCGTCCGTCCCGGGCCTGCCTGATCTACGCAATCCAGATGGAAGGCCATCGCCTCAAAACGATCGAGGCGGTGGGCGGGCCAGGGCGGCTGTCGGCAATCCAGCAAGCACTGCACGAGTGCCACGGACTGCAGTGCGGCTTCTGCACGGCGGGCATTGTGATGACTTTCGATGCATTCCTGCGTGAGCACCCCGACCCCACGGAGGGCGAAGTTCGCGAGGCCTTGTCGGGCAACCTATGCCGCTGCACCGGTTACCAGAATATTGTCGATGCAATGCTGCTTGCCGCTCGGCGCATGCGCGAGGCTGGCACCGAGGGGCCTAAGGAGTTCGGCGCTTGAACGAAAAGGCCTTCGGCTTCAACGGTCTGGGCTTCGATCAGATCGGGGCACGATTGCCTCGCCGCGAGGACGAGCGGCTGCTGACGGGTCAGGGCCGTTACGTCGACGACATCGTCGCCCCGGGGGCGCTGCACGCCTGCTTCGTTCGATCGCCACACGCGCATGCGCGGATCGTCTCAATCGACTGCACGGCTGCCCTCGCCTGCCCAGGAGTGGTTGCGGTCTACACCGGCGTGGACCTTCGCCAGTGGACCACCCGGCATCGAATGGCGCCGCCCATCGATGGACTGGCCCCGATGGAGATGGACACACTCCCCGTCGATAAGGTCCGCTTCCAGGGCGATCCAGTGGCCTGCGTGATCGCCACTGACCGGTACCTGGCCGAGGACGCAGCTGAACAGGTCATGGTGCAGTGGGAGGTGCTGCCTGCAATTGCGAACCTCGAAGAGGCGATGCGCGCCGATGCCCAGAGGGTCGATGAGAGCCTGCCATCAAACCTGCTGTCCAAGCAGGCGGCGCGCCACGGCGAGGTCGATGCGGCGATGCGCGAGGCCTATCGGGTGGTCGAGGCGCGCTTTGCGCAGCATCGCCAGACTCATCTGCCCGTGGAAACGCGCGGTTGCATCGCGACCTGGGATGCCGGGCGGCGCCACCTCGAGTTCGTCGTCGGCAATCAGGTGCCCCATCCGTATCGGACCGCGCTCGCAGCCCGGCTTCGTTTGAGCGAATCGCAGGTCACCGTGATCTCGCCAGACGTCGGAGGCGGATTCGGGCAGAAGATCGCGCTTTATCGCGAGGAACTGACTGTGGCGGCCTGCGCGATCCGTCTCAGTCGCCCGGTGCGCTGGCGGGAAGATCGAATGGAGAACCTGCTCGCCTCCTCCCAGGCCCGAGAGGACGTCTGTCGAACCCGCGTCGCGGTCGACCCACAGGGTCGCGTGCTCGCGCTCGAACTGACCATCGACGAAGATTTCGGCGCCTACAGCTTCTATCCAGGGAACTATCTCGCACGCGTGGTCGCGATGATCATCACCGGCCCCTACCGGATCAGGCAATACGCCTACGAGGTCCGGGTGTGGCTGTCCAACAAGGTCGGCAATGGACCGATGCGCGCGCCGATGGCAATCACCAGCTGGGTGATGGACGGGACCCTGGACGCCGTGGCGCACGAACTGGGGCTCGACCCCGCAGAGGTGCGACGGGTCAACCTGCTGAGGCCCGACGAGCTGCCCTTCACGATGCCGACGGGCGAAGTGCTCGCGGACGTTTCCACGACCGACTGCTTCGAGTCCGCACTCGTTGCTCTGGACTACCCGGCCCTCCGGGCACGGCAGGCCAGTGCTCGCGCGCAAGGGCGCCTCATCGGCATCGGTCTTTGCAATGTTGTCGAGTCAACCACCTATGGGTCCCGGTTCTACAAGGCGGCCGGAATCGCAGGGTCCGGACACGAAGCCGCCTGGGTCAGGATCGAGCCGTCCGGCGCCGTCAATGCGTCGGTCGGCCTGGGCGCGACCGGACAGGGTTACGAGACCTCGCTCGCCCAGGCGGTCGCCGAAGGGCTGGGTGTGGACGCAACGCAGGTCAGTCTCAAGATCGGGCACACGGACATCGCGCCCTATGGCATGGGCAGCCGGGGGGCGCGCGGCGGCACCGCAGGGGGATCCTGCCTATATCTGTGCGCACGAAAAGCGCAGGCGGCCGTGCTGAAAATCGCGGCCTATCGTTTGGGTCTTGCCGACACGGAGAAGCTGCGCATGCTCGGCGGGCAGATCGAGCGCCTGCGCGACAGCGAAGCAGACGCTCGCTGGGAGCCGACCGGCCTGACGCTGGCCGACATCGCCCGTACCGCCTATCTCGACCCGCTCGCGCTGCCGCCGGACATGTCACCGGGCCTGGATTTCAGCACGACCTACGAGCCGCCGCCGATGACCTATTCGAATTCGACCCACGCCTGCGTGGTCGAAGTGCACCGCGGCACCGGCGCCGTCAAGATCGAGCGGTATCTGGTTGCAGAGGACTGCGGCACCGTACTCAATCCGCTGGTGGTGGAAGGGCAGCAGCACGGCGCGATCGCGATGGGGCTCTCGGGATCGCTCTTCGAGGAGATCCGCTACGACGCGCTCACCGGGCAGAACCTCTCAGGATCGCTCGCGCAATACCTGGTCGCGACTGCCTGCGAGTTGCCCCGGATCGAACTGATCGCCCGCCACACCCCGAGCCTTGCGACGCCCGTAGGCATCAAGGGCATGGCCGAGGGCGGGGTGATGGGGGCGATCGGTGCGATCGGGAACGCGATCCAGGATGCACTTGGGCACCTCGGCGTGCGCGCCGACTCGCAGCCATTCACACCCATGGCCTTGCACGGGCTGATCCATGCCGCTGAGCGGCCCGACGCACCGGCACCGACTGCCGAAGGAGGCTCTCCATCATGAATTTCGAAGGCCGCTACGCGCTCCCGGTGTCCCAGCAAGAAGCCTGGGAGGCACTCAACAGCCCGGCCGTTCTGAAGGCCGCAATCGCAGGCTGCGAGCGCTTCGAGACCATCGGCCCCGACACCTGGCTTGCGGTGGTGCGCGCCTCGGTCGGACCCATCGGCGTGACCTTTCGTGCACGATTGACTGTGTCGGATGCGCAACCACCGCACCGTTACACACTGACGGGCGAAGGTCAGGCAGGCGCGGCCGGCCACGCACGCCTGCACGCACAGATCGAACTGGAACCCGGAGCCGACCCAGGGTCGACCCTGCTCAGCTACAGCGCGCAGGCCGAGGTCGGGGGCAAGATCGCGAGCCTGGGCAGCCGCCTGATGCAGTCGGTGGTACGGCGACACACTGACGCGTTCTTCGATGCGCTGACCGCGCAACTCAGGCCAGGCAAAACAGCCTACCCACAGGAGCAAACGCCAGGCCCTTCGCCAATCCAAGCGACCGCGGTTGCGCTCGAGGGAGCACGCACCGCGTCGCCGGGCACCGCCGCGCCGTCGTCGGCCGCCCCGGCCGCCCCGGCCGCTCACCCGCTCTCCGCACCCGCTCCCGCTTGGCTGGTGGTCTTTGGCACGGCAGTGGGTATAGCGCTCGGTTACTGCCTGGGGCTCTTGTCACGCTAGCCTCGCAGCCGACGGCTCGCTTTGTGCAGGCGGGCTGCACTCGATGCCAGCGATATCTTGCTGTGCATCTTGGTGAGGACGCGCGATCGACAATGATTACGGCATCGATGACATGATGGCCATCCCCATGGTGATCGGCAATACGCATGTCGCGGCCATCATCCAGTCTGAGCGCTGCACGCTACCCGAAAACATCGCTCCAGCGCTTGACCAACTGATCAACCATCTAATCGAGAAACGAATCGAGCGCTCGATGGCCGTTATCGAATGGCGCCATCTGGACCTGGGCCTATCAGGCCTTAGCCAGAGCTCTCGTTCGATCCCTCCGATACCGAATTCGCAGCGGCAGCTGGGTCTGAGTCGGATGGCTGACTGCTCGGCCATTGTCTGAGAGTTGAGAACTTATGAGTCACTTCCGCCTGCATCGCCGATCGCTCAGCCAGAGCTTCGTTACGCACCGGATCTCCTGTCAGCCAGGCCTGGAGGCTCTCCTCGGGCACGAACCATCGCAAGTTCGATGTTGGAGCACTCGAAGACTCGGTGGTGTTTCCTGGGGCCGGCTGCATCGTCTGATCGGGGGCCACATTCGCCGGGGTACCTCCAGGCGCCTGCCCGGCTGGAACAGGAGCCGCCTGACCCTGTGATGGATCAGGTTGCGCATTACCCCGCACCTCGGCCGGCTGCTGAGGGATCTGCTGATTGGGCGGCTGGCTGGGCGGAGGGGCCGTACGCGACTCAATGCTCGAATCACGGACCGACTCCGCAGGCGATGTTCGGACAACCCAGTTGCCGAGGCTCTCGGCATCGCCCATTGCCGGGTTACTCGCCTTTTGGGTAAAGGCCATCGCCATTTCGAGCAGCTTGCTTGTGTTGCCGGGTGCAGCCATAACACTGACTGTTTGGGGGTTAACCTGCCTTGAGGCGACTGCTGACAAGCTCGAGCGCGCCTGAGTCGAGATCACCTGCGCCTCGTTGTCGAGCGCGTCCCCAGCGACCTTTTCGGGTTGACTGAACTCTTGGGCCAATAGACGGTTTATGTTCTCCAGCGGGGAGACTTCCTGTTGCTTCTGGATCACCCCGCTCTTGAGGGCAGCCGTCAGCATCAACGTCGTGTCAATGGATTCGCGCGCCATCCAGTTGATGCCCGTCGCGCGTACCACATTGGGCCGAACGATGAGATCACCCTGCTCCACCAAGGCGCCACGACCACCCAGCAGCGCCACCCAACCATCAGATTCCGACTGCACGCTGTCTGGGGTCAACGACAGGCCCCGCACGCCGGCAATCACTACGTCACCGCTCGCTCCATTGGATGCGCTGATGCCCGATGCATCGCCTTGCTGCTCGATCAAAACGCGCTCAAAGCCAAACCCACCGATACCGCTCTGAGCCTTGAAGTGAACATGGCCCTCAATAACCAGCGGTTTAGAAGCCTCAATCGCCTCGGCGCGGATGGCCTGTCCGGCCTCGATTCGTGCGCTTTTCGCACTCAAGGTCAAGCCCGAAGTCCATAGATCACCGGCGGCCTCGAGGTTCACTTCGCCAGTGCTCGATCGCAGTACTGAGCCCGACACAAATCGCAGGTTGCCCTCGTGGGTTAGACGAACCGCGTCGACCGCACTGATCTGTGCATCGACAGGTTCAATGCTTGAGAGTCCAAGGGATATTTCTCCGCGGCTATCGATCGTCACAGAGCTGGCTTGCAATGACAAACGAACAGATCCGGCGTCGATACTGGTCTGACCGTCCACACGGACCACGCCGCTGCCGGTCACAGAAGCGCTTACTGATAACGTCAAGCTGCCCTTGAGACTCACTGCGCCCAGATCGAGCGTATTGATGTCTCGCACCGTGGCCGAATTGGCCGACAGGCTCAGGGCAGCACCAAAGTTATTACTGCTGTTGTCCAGCGTGATGTTGCCCGCGCCCGCATTCAGCCCGGTCACGCCCGTCACCGTGAGCGCACCCGCCTGCGTGATCGCACCGTTGCCACTGTTGGCCGTCAATGCACCACCCACCGTGCCCGAACCCAGACTCAAGGCACCCGTG
>JBIKVK010000149.1:0-8039 GCA_044356835.1 Burkholderiaceae bacterium | reverse complement strand
ATCCCGGTCGCTCAGTCCGTGTTATGAGTCCGGTCCAGGATGCCTGCAGTTGGAATGCCCACACGTTCAAGACCTCGACTGAATGGATCAGGGTGCTCAAGCCTGAGCATATTGAGGCGATCGACGAGGCCATCGTCAAGCTGGTCGAGCGTGGTGTCACGCTCGCCACAGTTCGGGCGGGCGACCTGCGCCTGCCCGCGCTGGAGCCCCTCTTGAAAGAGTTTCTCGAGTTCGATGTCCGGCAGCGGGGCTTCGGTCTTATCCGTGGTTTTCCCGTGCACCGCTACACGGTGGAGCAGTCGGCGATGTTCTTTTGGGCCCTCGGAACCTGCATGGGCAAGCCGGTCTCGCAAAATGCAGACGGTGATCGCCTGGGGGCCGTCCGCAGCAAAGGCCTTGATTTCCACGCGCTCAATGTCCGGGGTTATCAGACGACGGCGCATCTGCCCTTTCACTGCGACCCGTCTGACGTTGTTGGTCTGCTCTGCATCAACAAGGGTTTGAGGGGCGGATTGAGCTCAGTGGTCAGCGGTATCTCGATGTACAACTGCATCCTCGAGGAGCATCCCGAGTATTTGGAGCTGCTCTATCGCGGCTTTCGTTACGACCGGCGAGGCGAGGAGGCGTTCTATCAGGCTCCGATCAGCGACCCGGTCCCCGTGTTCAGCTATTGCGAGCCCGATCTGAGTATCCGCTACGTACGTCAATCGATGGAAACTGCGCAGAAGAAGCTGGGTGTGCCCTTTACCCCCGAGGAACGCGAAGTGCTCGATTACATGGAAGAGCTCTCGCAACGTGAGTCGCTGGTGTATTCAATGATGCTCGAGCCCGGGGACATGCAGTTCTGCAACAACTACACGGTGCTTCATTCCAGGACCGCCTATGAGCAGGATCCTGATCGCCCCCGCCATCTGATGCGTCTGTGGATCAAGGTCCCTGAGATTCGCAGGCTGGCGCCGGAGCTGATCGAATACGATCCCGCCTCCGGTTGGAGTCGCCGCGAAGGGATTCCGGCGCGAAATGCCCCGATGCCTAAAGATGAAGTGGATGAACTCGTGGCCGGTGGCACGATATGAGTGGCAGCCTTGGTTGGCTTTTGGGCGCAGCTTCGGTTTACAGATCCAATCCGAATTCCTAAACTGCCGCTTTCCGCGGTCGCCGAGCCGTGCCCAAAGACAAAGGTTGCGATCGATGAAGCGACCCGTGAGAACCCCGCAGGTCGATTTCGAACCTTCGGGCGAGTGGTTCGAAGAGCTCAGTGAGCTGGCCTCGCGGCGCCAGCAGGCGGCGCAAATGGGGGGCGCCGATGCGCTCGCCCGCATGAAGGCTCAGGGGCGCCTCAATGCCCGCGAGCGAATCGACCTTCTGCTGGACCCGAGCAGCTTCCGTGAAATGGGGCGCATCGCCGGTCAGGGCAAGTACGACGAAGCCGGACACTTGAAATCGATGAGTCCGGTCAATGCGATCATCGGGACGGGCCGGATCGAGGGCCGCAAGGTGGCCCTCTCGGTCGATGACTATTCCTTGCGGGCCGGATCGTCCGAGGCCACGATTTCTGACAAATGGGTATATGCCGAGCGGTTGGCCTTGAGTCACCGCATGCCTCTCGTTCGCCTGGTCGACACCGCGGGGGGCAGCGTCAAGCTCCTCGAGCAGCAGGGCGCGAGCAAGATTCCCGGGTACCCGAACTGGCCGGTGGTCGAGCTTCTGCGAACCGTGCCGGTGGTGGGGGTGGCGCTGGGCGCTTGTGCGGGTCTGGGTGCGATCAAGGTGCTGATGTCGCATTTCTCGGTGATGGTGCGAGACCAGGCGCAGGTATTCGCGGCGGGTCCTCCTGTGGTCAAGCAGGCCTATGGCATCGAGATCGACAAGAACGAGCTGGGCGGCCACATGGTGCACCGAAAGAGCGGTCTGGTGCACAACGAGGCCGAGTCCGAGGCCGATGCGTTTGAGCAGGTGCGTCGCTTTCTCTCCTATCTGCCTCGCAATGCGGCCCAGCGCCCCGAGCGAACCGAGTGCAGCGACCCGGTCGATCGAGCGGATGATTGGTTGAAGAACGCGATCCCAAAGGACCGTCGCAAGGTCTTCGACCCCCGCAAGATCCTTGCCTCGGTGTTCGACCAGGGGTCGGTGTTCGAGATCGGGCGGTATCAGGGCGGCTCGATCATCACCGCGCTGGCCCGCCTCGACGGCTATCCGGTGGGCGTGCTGTGCAGTGATCCCCGAGTCGCAGGGGGCGCAATGACGCTGACTTCGGCCTGGAAGACCGAGCGTCACGCGAAGCTATGCGACACCTTTGGTCTGCCGATCATCAACCTGGTCGATCAACCCGGCAACGCGACCGGGCCGGCGGCCGAGTTGAGCGGCACCTTGCTCGGTGCGGTCAGGGTGGTGATGACCATCGAGACGATCCAGGTTCCTTGGGTCTCGATCATCATGCGTCGAGCCTTTGGCATGGCGGGCGGCATGCACGCTCCGAAGTTCTTTCCGCAGCTGAATCATCGCTTTGCCTGGCCTTCGGCGCGTTGGGGGTCGATCCCGATCGAAGGGGGCGTGGCCGCTGCCTATCGGAGCGAGATTGCGTCGGCTGAAGATCCCGACGCCAAACGCGAGGCGCTTGAAGCGTACTATCAGCGAATTGGCTCGCCATTTCGAACGGCCGAGAAATTCGGCATTCTCGACATCATCGATCCGCGGGAGACGCGCGCCATTCTGTGTGACTGGGTGGAGGATGCCTACGAGGTCCTTTCGGCCCAGCGGGGTTCGGGAGCGGCATGGAAGCCTTGCTGATTTCAACTGGCATCGTTGCGCTGGCCGAAATCGGCGATAAAACCCAGCTCTTGACCCTTGTGCTCGCGGCCCGTTATCGACGGCCTTGGCTGATCATCGCGGGCATTTTTGCGGCGACCCTGCTCAATCATGCGTTGGCCGGGGCGGTGGGGGCCTGGCTCTCTGCGGCCATCGGTCCGGACTGGATGCGCTGGATACTGGGGCTCTCCTTCATTGCGATGGCCGTCTGGTTGTTGATCCCCGATCGGCTGGATGAGTCGGACGAGTCCGCCCGAAATTATGGTGGCATCTTTCTGACCACCTTCGTGGTGTTTTTCCTGGCCGAGATGGGCGACAAGACTCAGATCGCCACAGTCGCGCTGGCTGCGCGCTTCGATTCGCTTGTTGCGGTGGTGGTAGGCACGACGGTGGGCATGCTGATCGCCAATGCTCCGGTCGCGCTCTTTGGCGAGGCGCTTGCGCGCCGACTGCCCATCCGCGCAGTGCATGCGGTGGCGGCTGCAGTCTTCGCAGTGCTCGGGGTCGGCCTGTTGGTTTGGGGGTGAGCGACGTGAATGGATTCAGCCTGGTTCGTGCAGTCCTGCGAGTCCTCGCGGCGGCCGCGTTCATGTTCGCTGGGTACTTGCCGGCATGGGCTGCGGGGCGGGGCGAGACCTTCGCCCAGTCCGTTCCTGGTCCAGCGACCTGGAGTCCTGTGCGTGCTGAGTCCTCCCCTGCACGCCAGGGGATCGCTCCGCTTCGAACGCACGTCATCGCCGAGGGTCTGGAACACCCATGGGCGCTTGCCTTTTTGCCGGAAGGCCGGTTTCTCGTGACCGAGCGGGTCGGCCGCCTGAGGGTGATCGAGGCCGACGGTCGAGTGCGAGCGCCGGTGGCGGGAATGCCCGTCAGTGAGGTGGGCGGGCAGGGGGGGTTGCTGGATGTGATCACCGATAGCCGGTTCGCCCAGTCCCGAAGGATTTTTTTCTGTTTCACCGAACCTGGACCGGGTGGAAACAGCACTGCGCTCGCGACGGCACTGCTTTCCGAGGATCTTTCGACACTGCACCAGGTGAGAACGATATTTTCGCAGCAGCCCAAGCTGCCCGGTCGACACCACTTTGGATGTCGCATCGTCGAGCTGCCCGACCAGACTCTGATTCTGACGCTGGGTGAGCGCTTCAATCGGATGGACGATGCCCAGCGATTGGACAATCATCTCGGCAAACTGGTCCGACTGAACAAGGATGGCAGCGTACCGAACGACAACCCCTTCGTTGGGCAGGCCGGCGCGCGCCCCGAAATCTGGAGCTATGGGCATCGCAATCCGCAGGGAGCCACCCTTGGGCCTGACGGACGCCTCTGGATGCACGAACATGGCCCCCAAGGAGGCGACGAGATCAATGTCATCGTGAGAGGCCGCAACTATGGATGGCCGGTCATCACCTATGGTGAGCGTTATGGCGGCGGAAAGATCGGCGAAGGCCTTACCGCCAAACCCGGTCTGGAACAACCCATTTTTCACTGGACACCGTCGATTGCGCCCTCGGGCATGGCCTTTCTGACCAGTGGCCGCTACGGCGATGCATGGCGCGGAAGCCTGTTCGTCGGAACCGTGAAATTCAGTTTCCTGACGCGGCTCGAGTGGGACGGGCTGCGCGTCGTTCGCGAAGAACGATTGCTGCCCGAACTGGGTCAATGGGTGAGAGATGTCCGGCAAGGGCCAGATGGATTGCTCTACCTGATCAACGACAGCCGCAATGGGCGTCTGGTCCGACTTCTACCCGCGGCTCATTGAGCCGGAATGTCGGCCCGCTCAGCGACAATCTTCCAGCGCGCAATATCCCGTTGTATCAACTCGGCCAGTTTCGCGGGCGGGTCGTTGGCGGGCAGCGCTGCCTCCTTGGCAAGAAATTCCTGCATCCTGGGCGTTGCGAGGACTTTGCGGATGTCGGCGTTGATCGCCCCGACCAGCCCGGCCGGCATGTTGCCGGGTCCGATTACGGCCCACCAGATGTCGACATCGTAGCCCTTGAGGGCGTCGGACAGAGAAGGCACATCCGGAGCCACCGAAGAGCGCTGCTGGCTGGTCACGCCGATCGGAAGTGCCCGACCTGAGCGCACATGCTGCAGCACCTGAGGGACACTGCCGGCATACAAATCCACATGCCCCGCGATCAGGTCGGTAATGGCTTGAGCACCGCCCTTATAGGGAACATGCACGAACTTGGCCTGAGCCATGCTGCTGAAAAGTTCCAGGGCCATGTGGGTGGCGCTGCCCACCCCCACCGAGGCGAATGTGATGCCTTCGGGACGCGAGCGGGCCAGCGCGATCAGCTCGGTGGCATTCTTCACGCCCAGATTGGGGCGTGCGACCAGCATCATGGGCCCGCTGCCCACCAGGGCGATCGGGCTGAACCCGAGAATGGGGTCGAAGGGCAGATTCTTCTGCAACACCGCATTGATCACGAAAGCGGATGAGGTAAACAGAAGAACGTGACCGTCCGGTGCGGACCGGGTTACGTGACCCGCGCCGACTGCACCACCGCTGCCCGGACGGTTCTCGATGAGGACCGGGCGGTTCCAGAGCTTGGACAGATCGCTCCCGAGCGCCCGGGCAAAGATGTCGTTGGACCCACCCGTTCCGAAGGGCACGACCAGCGTGACCTCCCGGCTGGGAAAGCTCTGCGCTTGAGCACTCGCCTGCTCCACCGAGCCCAGCGCGGAACATCCGACAATCGCACACGCGAGTGCAGTCGAGATATGCCGCCGGCGCGGCCCTTGCATGTTCATTGGTGTTCTCCCTGATCAGCGTTTGATGATGCGGTTGCGCAGAACGCCGATGCCCTCGACCTCGAGTTCTATCACGTCTCCCGGGGACAGTCTGCGACCCAGCTCCAGGCCGCAGCCGCCGCCGACCGTGCCCGAGCCGATGAACTCACCCGCATGCAGGGTTTCACTCTGCGATATGTGCACCAGGATGTCTTCGAACTTGTGCTGCATGTCGCCCGAGTTGCCGCGCGACCATTCTTCGCCGTTGACGCGGGCCACCATGGTCAGGCGATCCGGATGAGGGATCTCATCGGCTGTCACCAGCCAGGGGCCGAGAATGTTGCCGGTGTCGAAGTCTTTGCCTTTGGCTGGGCCCAGCCGCCCGACCATCTCGGCATACTGCGCGTCGCGCGCACTGATGTCATTGAAGATGGTGTAGCCGAAAATGTAATCGCGTGCGTTCTCGCGGCGGATGTTCTTGCCCGACCTGCCCAGGACAATTCCGAACTCGAGCTCGTAGTCCATCCATTCGCTGTAACCCGGCCATTCAATATCGGTGCCGTGCCCGATCACCGAGAATCGGTTGCTCTTGTAGTAGATGGGCTGGCGATACCAGACCGGCGGCGGTTTGAACTGGCCGGCTTCGGTCGCCTGGGCCAGCTTAGCCTCGATTTCCGGGTCATTGGGGTGTTCACGTCTGAAGCGCTGCTGCGCGGCCTGCACCAGATGCTTTTCGAAGGTCAGGCAGTCGCGCATCTGACGGGGCTCGGGCAAGGGCGCGAGCAGGCGGACCCGGTCCAGACCCACGACATAATCGGCATCGGCGGCCAGTGCCCGGGCGCGGGTCAGGGTGAGTTCGCCGCCGTCAATCAGCGCGAGCATGTCGCCCAGGGACGGGTCGGCCGCGGTGAAATCGATGAGGCTCACGCCGTCGGGAGCAAGTGCGCCGATATGCCGGGCACCGTGTCGGGTTTCGAAGGTGGCGAGTTTCATTGGGTCTTAGGCTCATGAATGCCGCCGCATTTCTCGCAGCGGTACTTGCGCATCAGGGCAAAAAGGCGCAGCACTTCGCCTTCTTCTCGGTGTTTGAGGACTCCGCCGGAAAACTCCCGGTAGAGCACGTGAACATTGACGACGATCCGCTCGGCATCGGTCCAGTGGGTCCAGCCGTCCATGCGTATATCCCAGGAGGCCTCCTCTGCAGTCATGCCGGCATCGAAACGCTTGCGAGCTTCGTCCCGGATGTAGACAAAGTAATCGCGCAATCCCTGCAGACCGGATCGATCTGTGATTGGACCATGGCCTGGCACCACCGTCTGCGCATCCCAGGACATCATCAGGTCGAGCGCGGCAATCCAGTTGTCAACCGGTCCAGCCCACAAAATCGGGTGGCCGTTCATGAATACAATGTCGCCCGTGAACACGGTCCGATCCTGAGGCACCCAGACGATCACGTCGCCTCGAGTGTGCGCCGGACCCACCTCGACGAGATGGACGTCCTTGTCTCCCACCTTCAGGTCGAGCCGACCTTCAAAGGTGCGGGTGGGCGGCGTGTGCACGACATCATCGAAGCGGAAGTGACGACCCATGGTCTCTTTGAAGAACTGGCCGCCTGGGCCCAGTTCCTGCCAGTTGCGGATCATCGAGGCGAGATCTTCGGGTTTGCGCAGTTCCATGTCCTCGGCGCAGGCCTTGGACGCGATGATTTCAGCGTCTGCGACCAACTGGTTGCCAAAAACATGATCACCGTTGTTGTGGGTGTTGACGACCCGCGGAATCCGTCGCGCCACGGGCGCTGCCGCGCGCATGGCGTCGAGCATTTCACCGGTGAGCTTGAGATCAAAGAGGGTGTCCACGAGCAGGCACTGATCACCGTCAGTGATCAGACCCGCATTCGACCAGCCCCACGAGCCATCGGGCTGAAGATAGGCCCACAGTCCGTTGCCGATGTCGTGCAGACCTTTGGTGAATTGCCAGGCGGCCATGAATGCTCCTGAATGCGCACGCCGATCGGAGCGCGGATCATTCCGGCTCAATGCGAGTTCGGGGTGAGCTCCCGATTCTAGGGGTTGACTGCCGCGAGCGGCAAGCAGCGCGCTCAGGCGCTCAGGTGCACCGATCGGTCACCTGGCTGCCATTGCCGAAGAAATACTTGATCCACTTCTCTTCGCCAAACTGTGCGAGTACGTCTCGCTCGGTGCCGAAATTGAGCGCGGTGACCCAGACCAGGACCGATTTCTTGTCGACTTGCGAACGATTGAGTCGGAAGCGGCTGCCCAACTGAGGATTGTCGGTGCGAAACGTTCGACTGGTGGTATCGAAGGCCACACGGTAGGTCTTGCCCGCGCGTTCGCAGGTCATGCTGACCTCCGACGCCCAAGCAGTGCTGGCCGATCCAACAGCTCCGAGGGCGAGCGCCAGCGACAGGCTGGACGCAAAATTGGAACGGGATCGCGGACGTGATCCCGGTACTGCGATGCAATGGGCTTGCGACATGA
>JBIKVK010000148.1:0-8061 GCA_044356835.1 Burkholderiaceae bacterium | reverse complement strand
TCTCCGGGCCCAGGCGCTCGAAGCCGGGCTCTGGGGGGGGGGCATCAGCCCCCAGGAGGTCGATCAGTGCCTTGCTGCGTTCGACTGGGCCTCTCCCTTGCACCGGCTCGCCTTGGTCCCGCGCGGTGTGCTTGAGGGACTCGCCTGGCGCCTGGGCCTGGCTGTACATCGCGAGGTTCTGTGTCGCATCGTGCTTCGCGACGAATTGCGCGCGATCCAGTCAGAAGGTGTTGAGTCGGACCACCTTTCGTTCGTTTACCGCCTCGTCGCTGAGACCGATGCCGATCGATCCCAGCCGACCGAAATCGATTCGGTTGTGGTCGATGCGAGAGATGAAGGCTGGCCCTCGCGTATTTTCTCGGCCGGCTGGGCCTCGATCGCCGGCGCGGCCCGATCAATGCCCGCATTGATCTCGGCCCGATTCCAGTTGAAGCTGCCACGCCAGATCGAAGAGACTGCGTCTGCATACAGTGCGCAGAGTCTCGGGAACGCGCTGTTTGAAACGATTCGCAGCCAGGTGGTCGCCGCCTGGAAGGCCGACTTCGATTCATCCCTGGCCGCGCTCGCTGCGTCAGGCCGCTGAGGGGCAGCGCAATGCCATTTGTCCGCTTCCAGGAACTTCAGCACACTCCGCTCCCTGCGCTGGATCGCTCGCAGCTCGTCCTTGAACCTCAGGTCGTGGCCGCCTGGCAGGAGGCCAAGGAGATGCTCGAGGCGGCGCGCCGGGAGGCCGAACGCATCGTCGGCGGGGCCCAGGCGGCTTTCGATGCCGAGAAGGCAAGAGGCTACGAGGAAGGTCTGATGGAGGCCCGGCTTGAAGAGGCCGACCGCATGATCGAGAACGCCTCGCGCACCGTTGACTACTTTGCCGCCATCGAACAAAAAATCGTCGGGCTGGTCATGCAGGCCGTGCGACGCATCATCGCCGACTTCGACGAGACAGAGCGGGTGGTCGCGGTGGTTCAGAGCGGCCTGTCCGTGATGCGCAACCAGAAACAGTTGACCCTGCGGCTTGCACCCGAACATCACGACTCGATCAAGGCGCGTGCGGCCGAGCTTTTGGAACGTTTCCCTGGCGTCGGCATGATCGATTTCATGCCCGACCCGCGTCTCAAAGGCGATGCGGCCATCCTTGAGAGCGAAATGGGCGTGGTCGAGGCCAGTGTCGAGTTGCAGCTGAAGGCGATCGAACAGGGCTTTGCCAAGCTGCTGGGCAGCCGGGTCTGATGAGCCTGAAACAAGACCCGTCATGAAAAATTTCGACTACGTCACCGACATGCTTGAACTTGCGATCGCGGATACGCCCACGCTCGCCATCAAGGGTCGGGTTACGCAGGTGATCGGAACCATCATCAAGGCGGTGGTGCCCGCGGTGAAAGTCGGCGAGGTCTGCATCCTGAGACAGCCCGGCGAGGATTTCGAAATGAAGGCCGAGGTGGTGGGCTTTGCCCGCGACGCGGCGCTCCTGACCCCGATCGGCGACATGTACGGCATTTCGGCGACCACCGAGGTGATGCCGACCGGTCGGGCTCATATGGTTCCGGTGGGCGATGGCTTGCTCGGCCGTGTGCTGGATGGGCTGGGCAACCCGCTCGATGCGGAAGAACGGGGCCCTCTTGAGGCGGATCGTTTCTACCCGGTGTTTGCCGACGCCCCCGATCCGATGAAGCGCCGCGTCATCAAGGACCCTGTGCCTCTGGGCGTACGTGCGATCGATTCCCTGCTGACCTGTGGCGAAGGTCAGCGCATGGGCATCTTCGCGGCCGCCGGTGGCGGCAAATCGACCTTGCTCGGAATGCTGGTGAAGGGTGCTGAGGTCGATGTCACTGTGATTGCGCTCATCGGCGAGCGGGGTCGAGAGGTTCGCGAGTTCATAGAGCACGAACTGGGCGAAGAGGGCCGCAAGCGTGCCGTGATCGTCTGTGCGACGTCTGACAAATCCTCAATGGAGCGTGCCAAGGCCGCGTATGTCGCGACGGCTATTGCCGAATATTTCCGGGATCAGGGCCGCAAGGTGCTGTTCCTGATGGACTCGGTGACGCGCTTTGCGCGAGCCCAGCGCGAGATCGGTCTGGCCGCGGGCGAACCCCCGACCCGTCGTGGCTATCCTCCTTCGGTCTTTGCGACTCTGCCCAAACTGATGGAGCGGGTCGGCATGAACGACAAGGGGTCCATCACTGCGCTCTACACGGTGCTGGTCGAGGGCGACGACATGACCGAACCGATCGCCGACGAGACCCGTTCAATTCTTGACGGGCACATCATTTTGTCGCGGGCCCTGGCGTCGGCCAATCACTACCCGGCGATCGATGTGCTGGCCTCGGCGAGTCGGGTCCAAAACAACGTGGTCTCGGGTGAGCACCGGGCGGCCGCCGGGCGTCTGCGCGAGCTGATGGCGAAGTACGCGGACGTCGAGCTTTTGGTGAAGATTGGCGAATACAAACGCGGCTCGGACGCGGTGGCCGATGAGGCCATCGACAAGATCGACTCCATTCGCGGCTTTCTCAAGCAGTCGACCCGCGAGAGGACAGATCTACCCAGCACCATCCGGACCCTGTGCGAGCTGACCGGCAAACCCCTGCCGGCCGGCCTCTGACAGAGGCGTACCGATGGCCACCGAAATGGTCGATGAGTTGCTGTTCATCAAGCGCTTCCGAGAGGCGAAGGCCGAGACCGAACTGCAAAAATCCCGGGGGGCTCTGGTCATTGCCCAACAGGCTGAGCGCACCGCCGAACAGACCCTGAACGACTACATCGAGCAGGCCATTGCCCAGGAGCTTGCCTGGTATGACGACCTCTGTAGCCGGCTCGTCAAACTGCGCGAAATCGCCAACGTGCAGGAGGATGTGGCGGCTCTGAAGGTGGGCGAACATCGCCACCGTGAGAGCCTCGAGGCGCGCCGTAAAGAGCATGAGGCCGCGGCACGCGAGATGGACCTCGCCATGCGCAGGATGCGCGACGCCTCCACGGCACGGGAAAAATTCGTTGAGCTGGCCCGCAATTTCCATTGGCTTGCGGCCCGCGAGCAAGAGCGCAAGGAAGAGCTCGAGCTCGAGGAATTGGCCTCGGTGCGTCGTGAACGCGAAGACTGGGACGATCGCGATGAGTGACCGTCCTGTCAGTCTTGATCTGCGCACTCCGTCGGGCCAAGCCCAATCGGATAGGATGGGAAACAGCTCGGGGGGGGCCGCCCGCGGTCAGGCCGATCCCGATGCGATTGCGCGGTTTTCCGACGGACTGCGGGCGGGTGGGGCGGCCGCAGGTGATCGGTCCGGTTCCTCTACCGAGACTGCGAGCCCATTTTCGCTGTTTGGTCGAGCCGAGGCGGTGGCTGTGAGCGGATCTGATTCCGTTCTGTCGGTTCCCGTGAATGGAGCGGCCGGCGATGCGGCATCCCCCGAGACCCTCTGGGACCGCAGCCTGCAGGACAATGTCAAACGGCTGATGGTGGCCGAGGATCAGCGCAGCCTCAGGATGGATCTCGATCCCACCGCGTTTCCGGGAGTGATTGTCGAAGTGTTCGAAGATGCCGGCGCCTGGGTGGCCCAATTCACCTGTTCCGAGCGTTCGAGCTTTGATCGGCTGGCCGGCGCTGCCAACGAGATGTCGCTTCGGATGGCTGAAGCGTTGGGGCGCGACGCCTTGTGGCGCGTCATCGCAGAGGGCCCTGGGCTGGACGGGCAGGATCCGGTCGAGGCCTTCAGCTCTTCACCGGGCGGAGGACGTTCCTGATGGCTTCGATCCGCCCTCTTGCACTGGTGCGCCTCGATGCTCGACAGGCTCAGGCGTTGCGTCGCCTCGGTGGGCAGTTCGAGGGTCTCGAGGTGACGGGCCTGCTGGCCGATCCGACTTCGGTTCGGATGCGCTTATCGCCTCTTGCGCTCGCCGAGCGTGAGGCCGTTTCTCTGGACGGCCTGGTCAGGCTCAGCATGGAGTGGGCAGGTGGGCGGCTGCTGCTCGATCTAAGCGAACAAGCCGCCGGCGTTTGGCTTCGCGGCGTGCTGGGTTCCAGCGCCTACGGGACGCTGCCGCCGGACTGGTTCGAGCCTGCGATCGGTCATGCGGTCGAGCATCTGTCTCGGGTCATGGAGCCCCTGGGGCGCGGGCCCCTCCAGCTCGCTTCGATTGACAAGGCGCCCTCCGATGTCCTGATGCCCGGATTCCATCCCTTGTGGCTTGAAGCGGTCTTGGGTGACGAGCGCATTACCGGTCTCTTGCAGCTCGACAGCATGTCGCTGCTGCTTGCCGCGAGCCTGATGCCGCCCGTCGAGGCCGCCAAGGGGCCGCTTTCGGCCGATTCAGTTCCGATGCCCTTTGTGTTGTGCATCGGACAAACCCGTCTGAGCCTCGCGCAACTCGGTGCCCTTCGGCCGGGCGGCGTCGTCGTCATTGCCGAGCCGTTTTCGACTCAGCCCCGTGAGCTGATCCTGCTTTCGCCGGAGCGGGCCGGCCGGGCCTGGGGCCTGCGGGCCGTTCTGGAGGCCGCCTCTCTCAACATCCTGGAACGAGCGCAACCGATGAATACCGAAACCCAATCCGAGGCTGCGAGCGACGGGCTCGGCGAATCCCTGTCTGAACTCCCGGTCAAACTGAGCTTCGACCTGGGCGAGCGCACGCTGACCCTCGCCGAGCTTCAGGCGCTCGATGTCGGCAGTGCACTGAATCTCGATCGACCGCTTCAGGATTTCGTCACCTTGCGGGTGAATGGAGTCGTGGTCGGCGAAGGACAGCTGGTCGAAATGGAGGGGCGTCTGGGGGTCATGGTGTCCCGTCTGGCGCTGGGAGGGCTCGCCTGAGTCGGCGAGGACTCACGCCCGAGCCCGAACCAAGACGATGCCTTTCACCACCTTTGATCCGATTTCGCTGGCGCTGGCGCTCGCGCTGGTGGCACTGTTGCCAACGGTCGTTGTTGTCAGCACAACCTTCCTGAAGCTCGTGGTTGTGATGTCCTTGCTTCGCAACGCCTTGGGCATCCAGCAGATCCCGCCCAATTTGGCCCTCTACGGACTTGCGCTGATCCTGAGCGTCTACATCATGGCGCCCGTGGGTCAGGAGATGCATCGACAGTTTGTTGCACAGCCCGACAGCACCAGTTCGGTGGACCGAATGGTCAATGCAGTGGTGCAAGGGGCAGAGCCGATGCGCAACTTCCTCATCAAGCACAGCGACCGGGAGCAGCGTGCTTTTTTTATGCGAGCCACCCAGGATTTGTGGGGCCCGAAGCTGTCGGCTGAGGTGAAGGAAACCGATCTCCTGATCCTCGTGCCCGCATTTATGGTTTCTGAGCTGGTGGCGGCGTTCAAGATCGGCTTTCTGTTGTTTTTACCGTTCATCGTGATCGATCTGATCGTCTCCAACATCTTGCTCGCGATGGGCATGATGATGGTGTCGCCGGTCATGATCTCGATGCCGCTGAAGCTGTTCCTGTTCGTGATGGTCGATGGCTGGACCCGCCTGATCCAGGGTCTGATTCTCACCTACATGTGAGGCGACGATGGATTCCGGCAACGTCTCGGCCCTTCTGTCTCAGGCCCTTTATCTGACCCTGATCCTGTCGATGCCGGCCATTGCGGTGGCTGCGGTCGTGGGGACCCTGTTTGCGCTCTTTCAGGCCCTCACTCAGATCCAGGAGCAGACGCTATCGTTCGCGGTCAAACTGATCGCGGTCTTTCTGGTCCTGTATCTGACGGCGGCTTGGACAGGCGGAGAACTTTTCAACTACACCTCGGCGGTGTTCTCCAGCTTTCACCGGATCTAAGCCGATCGGAGCACAAGGTCGTGTTCGACGTCAGCTACGAGGGCATCAAGCGCACCATCATTCTGCTGGGCATCGTGCAGGCCCGCATGGTACCGCTTCTGTTGATGCTGCCCTTCATGAGCCGCAATCTTGTGCCGCGCACCGTCACTTTCGGGATTGCGGCCGGACTGGGTCTGGTGGTGGTCCCCATTCTTCCGGACTCGCTCGTGGTCAACGTCGACGCGGGACTGCTTTTTGTCATCGCCAAGGAGGCAATGGTTGGCGTCATCGTCGGGTTTGTCTGCGCCATCCCGTTCTGGGTGATGGAGGCGGTCGGGTTTATCGTGGATAACCAGCGTGGCGCCAGCATGGCCGCGACCATCAATCCGCTGACGGGCCACGATACCTCGCCCGTCGGGATGTTGCTCAACATGGCCTTCATCACCTTTTTCTTCGCGGTGGGCGGACTTGCGGTGCTGCTGGACGTTATCTACCACGGCTACCGGCTGTGGCCTCCCGACACATTCTGGCCGGTATTCGATCTGAACAGTGGCACCGTGATTTTCGAGCAGATCAACCGGCTGGTGCTCCTGTCGCTTCTCCTCTCTTCACCCGCGCTGGTCATCATGTTCATGGCCGAATTGGGCCTGGCCCTGGTGAGCCGTTTCGCCCCTCAGTTGCAGGTGTTTTTCCTGGCGATGCCGATCAAGAGCGCGCTCGGTATTTTCGTGCTTGTGATCTACGCCTCTACCCTGTTTGAATTCGGAGCGGATTATTTACGCGATTTGCGGAACTGGACCGGTCGCCTCGATCAGGTGCTCGGCGGGAGTGCGTCGCGGTGAGTGAAAAAACCGAACAACCCACCCCCAAAAAAATCCGTGAGGCGCGAGAAAAGGGCGATGTCGCCAAGAGTCGCGATTTCACCCAGACGGCGCTGATTCTCGCGCTCTTCGGCTACATCATTGCGCAGGGCCCCCAACTCGCTGAAGACTTTGCGCGCCTGATTTTGCTGCCGATGGATTTCATCCCCACCGATTTCGGCTTTGCGATCACCGAACTGATCGACCGGATGATGCGCGAAATGCTGGGGGTGATGATGCCCTTTCTGTTGATCGTGCTCGGGGTCGGAATCTTCGTTGAGGCGCTTCAGACCGGGATGCTGATCTCATTCAAGGCCCTGATGCCGTCGGCCAAGAAATTGAATTTCATCGAGAACGCCAAGAACATCTTCTCGAAGAACAATCTGGTCGAGTTTCTGAAATCCTGCGCGAAAATCGCGATCGTGTCCTACGTGCTTTACATTTTCATCCTGGACAGCATTCCGCCTTTGCTCGATGCGCCCTACTACACAGTTGCCGAGGTCGGGCGCCTGTATGGGCAGTTGTTAAAAAACATCATTATGTACACGGCGCTCTGCTACACGGTGATTTCGCTTGCGGACTTTGCCTGGCAGCGCCATTCCTATACAAAGAAGCTCATGATGAGCAAGGACGAGGTGAAGCAAGAGTACAAGACGATGGAGGGCGACCCGCATATCAAGTCGGCGCGCAAGCAGCTCCACGCCGAAATGATGCAGGAGGATGCCGTGCATAAGACCCGAAACGCCTCGGTCGTGGTGACCAACCCCACCCACCTGGCGATCGCGTTGCACTACGACGAGGAAGAAACGCCGCTGCCCATTGTGCTGGCCAAGGGCGAGGGCCACCTTGCCGAGCGCATGGTCGCTGCCGCACGCGAGGCCGGTGTGCCGGTGATGCAGAACATTCCCTTGGCGCGAGCGCTGTTTGACCAGGCGAGCGTTGACCATTACATTCCGTCCGATCTCGTCGAGCCGGTCGCTGCAGTTCTGAGGCTGGTGAACGAGCTGGGCCAACGAGAATCCAACCCATAATGTCTACAGTTCAGCTCGTCAACGACTGGATCCGCCAGAACGGCCTGCCGATCGCTATGCCCTGGCAGGGACCCAAGGCGTCGGTCACATTCGACTCGGTCCGAGTGCAGCTTCATCTGGTCGCAGGTGGCGCGATCCTGCTCGAGGCGCGGGTCTGCGACCTCCCTGAGTCAACCAACGAGCGCGAGCGGGTCGTGTTCCAGCTCGGTCAAATCGCCCTGGGGCGGGTCAGGAATAACGCTGCCGCGTTGTCAGTGGATCATGACGGGGTGGCCGCCTGGCTGCAGCGCCGCTTGCCTGCCTCGACCCAGATGTATGAACTTGAAGACGCCATTGAAGCTCTGGTGAACGAGATTGAACTCTGGAGGGCCGCGCTGTGAGCGATGACCGGACCGTTGGACGGCGCAAGTCCTTCGGGTTTCAGGCCCGTCGT
>JBIKVK010000147.1:0-8121 GCA_044356835.1 Burkholderiaceae bacterium | reverse complement strand
CGGGCCCTGCTCCGAAATCTTCTACGATCATGGACCCGAGGTCTGGGGAGGCCCCCCGGGCTCGGCCGAGGCCGATGGTGACCGCTACATCGAGATCTGGAACCTTGTCTTCATGCAGTACGAGCGGGATGAGTCCGGCACGCTCACCCCCTTGCCCAAGCCCTGCGTCGACACGGGGATGGGACTCGAGCGGATTGCCGCTGTCTTGCAGCACGTCCACAGCAACTATGACATCGACCTGTTTCGCGAGTTGATCGCTGCGGCGGCCCGCGAGACCGGCTGTGCCGACCTCGCCAACCCCTCTCTCCGGGTGATCGCCGATCACATCCGCGCCTGCTCTTTCCTGATCGTGGACGGCGTCATCCCCGGTAACGAGGGGCGCGGCTATGTGCTGCGACGGATCATCCGCCGCGCCCTGCGTCACGGCCACAAGCTCGGCCGCTCCGAGCCCTTCTTTCACCGGCTGGTCGCGGACCTCGATCGCGTGATGGGCGAGGCCTACCCCGAACTCAGCCGGGCGCGCGAGCGGGTCGAGGGCATCTTGCTGCAGGAAGAGCAGCGTTTTGGCGAGACGCTTGCCTACGGCATGTCGATCCTCGAATCGGCTTTGGCGGCGGGTGCATCGACCCTCGATGGCGAGACCGCCTTCAAGCTGTATGACACCTACGGTTTTCCGCTTGACCTCACGGCCGACGTTTGTCGCGAGCGCAAGGTGAGTGTCGATGAGGCGGGTTTCGAACTCGCCATGGAGCGTCAGCGCGATCAGGCCCGTGCGGCGGGCAAGTTCAAGATGGCCGCTGGGCTCGAGTATTCCGGTGAGGCCACCCGGTTCGAAGGCTATGAGCGACTTTCCTCGACCGATGCACGCGTCGTTGCGCTTTATGTCGATGGGGCCTCGGTGGACCGGGTGGACACGGGCAGCTCGGCCGTGGTGGTCCTGGACCGCACCTCCTTCTACGCCGAGTCCGGTGGTCAGGTCGGTGATGCTGGCCTGCTGCACAGCCCCGATCTGACCGTGCGCTTTTCCGTCGAAGATACTCAAAAGGTTCAGGCCGACGTATTTGGTCACCACGGCCGGTTGCTGAGTGGTTCGCTGGCGGTGGGCGATCCCGTCACTGCGACCGTGGACGAAGAGCGTCGTGCCCGCACCATGCGCAATCATTCTGCCACTCACCTCATGCACAAGGCATTGCGGGAGGTGCTGGGTGAACATGTGCAACAGAAGGGCTCGCTGGTGGATGCCGAGCGTACCCGCTTCGATTTCTCACACCATGCTCCGGTGTCTGCTGATGATCTTCGCCGGATCGAGACGATCGTCAATCGCGAAGTGCTCGCCAACAGCTCGACCCGGGCGCAGGTCATGGCGTTCGACGATGCAGTGCGGGGCGGCGCGATGGCCTTGTTTGGCGAGAAATACGGCGAGACAGTGCGGGTGCTCGACATTGGATCCTCCCGCGAGTTGTGCGGCGGTACGCACGTCGTTCGCACGGGTGACATCGGGCTGTTCAAGATCATCACCGAGACCGGTGTGGCGGCCGGAGTTCGGCGGATCGAGGCGGTGACCGGCGATCACGCGCTGGCGCATTTGCAGCAGCTGAGCGCGACCTTGGCCGAGGCCTCCGGCGCCTTGCGCGTAGCGCCTCAGGAACTCCCGGCCAAGATCGAACAGATGATGGAGTCAGTGCGCTCTCTGGAAAAAGAGCTCGCTCGGCTGAAGTCCAGGATGGCCGCGCACCAGGGCGATGGCCTCGCCGCCCAGGCCATCGATGTGCGGGGCGTCAAGGTGCTTGCTGCGCGCCTCGAAGGTGCTGATGTCCGAACCCTGCGGGAGACCATCGATCAGCTGAAGTCGCGCCTGGGCACGGCTGCGATCGTGCTCGCTTCGGTCGAGGGCGAGAGGGTCAGCCTGATCGCAGGCGTGAGCGCAGACGCCACCGCTCGAATCAAGGCGGGGGAGCTGGTGAATCAGGTTGCCCTGCAGGTGGGTGGCAAGGGTGGCGGGCGTGCCGATATGGCGCAGGCGGGTGGCAGTGATCCGACCCGTCTGACCGAGGCGCTTGCCAGTGTCCCGGCCTGGGTCGAAAGCCGGATCGCGGTCTGAGGCTCATCCTGCGTCATCTGCCATGAAACAAGCCTGGTCGCGGCTTCGGGCGCTGGTGGGTCGGGTCCTGGATGCTGCGCGATCAAAGGGTCGGGCCTTGCCGGGGGGCGACGCTGCCGAGTCTGCGGGGTCGTCCTCTACAGGCCCGCACAGCGGGCACGCGGCGCCCGCCAGCGATCCGGACCAGCGGACGCGGCGTGCAATCATCATCGTCGTGTCGCTTTCTGCGATTGCCCATCTGGGGCTGACCGGAGGGCGTATCGCGGTCACCCTTGGAGGGATCGAACTCGGTGCGTCGGCATTCACTGCGGGGCTGTTGATTGCATTTTTCAGCCTCCTGCCGATGTTCCTGTCGGTGGCGACGGGGCGACTGATCGACCGTGTAGGGCCGATCAAGCCGTCGGTGTGGGGCCTCGTGCTGATGGGCGCCGGTCTGGCAGCGCCCTTGCTGTCCTGGGAAGTCGGCACCCTCTTTTTCTGCAGCACCATGGCCGGGCTGGGCTACATGGGCATCAATACCGCCACCCAGAAATTGGCCGGTGAAATCGGCGGGCCCGACCACCGTCGGCTCAATTTCAGCCTGATGTCCATCGGTTTTTCAATCTCGGCCTTTATCGGTCCGATCCTGACCGGAGTCCTGATCGATCTGGCGGGCTATCGGATCACCTTCGGTGTGCTGCTGCTGTCGCCGATTGTGGCGCTGATCGGTGTGCGATGGCTCGAGGTCGAACCCCGACTCCTGCTGCCCGCGCCCCGCGTCGAGCCGGGGGAGCGGCAGGAGCGCGTGCTCGACCTTCTTCGAGACCCGAAGATGTTCAGGATCTATCTTGTCGTGGGCATGATTTCGACCGCCTGGGACATCCATCAGTTCGTGGTTCCGATCTATGGCAAGGAAATCGGCCTCTCCGCTTCCGTGATCGGCCTGTTGCTGGGCGCCTACGCGCTCGCGACCTTCCTGGTCCGGCTGGCCATGCCATTCTTCGCCCGGCGGCTGTCCGAGTGGACCGTCATCCTGGGCTCGTTGGTCATCGGTTGTGTCGCCTATTTGTTGTATCCGCTTTCGACCTGGCTGCCCGCGATGCTGGCCTTGTCCTTCATGCTGGGGATTGGCTTGGGCAGTTCGCAGCCCCTGATCATGTCGCTCATTCACCGCCACGCGCCGCCAGAGCGGGTCGGCGAGGCTGTGGGGCTGCGCATGATGCTGGTTCACGCCACGCAGGCTTTTTTGCCCGGTGCCTTCGGTGCCTTGGGCGGGTTGATGGGCATCGCCCCGTTGTTCATCGGCATGGCGCTGCTGTTGGGCGGCACATTTGCATACGTGTTCCCCCATGAACGCAAGAAGGAAACCGATTGATGTCCCAGGACCGCAGGCCTGGCCCGCGATCTCTCCTCGAACTCTTCCTGTCCATGACGACGCTCGCATCGCAGAGTTTCGGCGGAGTGCTGCCTTGGGCGTACCGAATGCTGGTCGAGCGACGGAAGTGGCTGACCCGGGAGGAGTTCGTGGAGTTGCTCGCATTTTCGCAACTGCTCCCCGGGCCGAACATCTGCAATCTTTCGATCGTGCTCGGGGCGCGTTATTTCGGCTGGCGAGGTGCGATCGTTGGGCTGCTCGGGCTGCTCTCGGTGCCCGCGGTCGTGGTGCTGTCCATTGGCGTGTTGTACTCGGAATTCTCATCCATTCCGGTGGTCCGGCACGCGGTCATCGGGATGGGGGCGGCGGCGGCCGGATTGATCATGGGTACGGCGATCAAGCTCGCGCGCTCCCAAAGGCTGCGCTGGCTGAGCTTTGGAGCCCTCGCTTTCGTGGCTGTCGGGCTTCTGAGGCTGCCGGTCGGATGGGCGGTACTGGGGCTGGTACCGGTGGCTGTCGGGCTCGCCTGGCGTTCCGAGAAGCCATGACTTTCGTCAACCTCATCGAACTCGCGCTCTACTTCTGCTTCCTGTCGCTGCTGACGGTGGGGGGCGGGCTCACCGTCAGTTCCGACATGCACCGTCTGCTCGTCACCGAGAAGGGCTATCTCACACACTCGCAGTTCACCGAGTCGATTGCGCTCGCGCAGGCTGCACCCGGACCCAACATCCTGTTCGTGGCCTTGCTCGGCTGGCAAATTGGTGGACTCGCCGGGGCATTGGTCTTGCAAATTGCGATCGTGCTGCCGTCGAGCCTCCTGACCTACTATCTCAACCGCTGGCGGGCCGGCAATCTGGAATCGCGTCTGGTGCGGGCAGTGCGCAAGGGCCTGTCTCCCCTTGCGATCGGTTTTACCTTGTCCGGCGGCTGGGTGGTCGCATGGGGTGCGGCGGTCGGAGCCGGCGCGCTTGCCGGGCTTCCAGGCCAGGTCGGCATGAGTCTGCTGACCGCGGTGACGCTGGCCATTGCATTGGCCACCCGGATCAATCCCCTCTGGCTGATAGCCCTGGGTGCGGCCGGAGGGGTCTTGATACTATGATCGACCGACGTTCATGAGGGAGACCTTCGATGAGCGACTCCAGCCCCGAAATGAGCCCCACGGTCGACCGTGAGGTCGATGCGCGGGGCCTCAATTGTCCGCTGCCCATTCTGCGTGCCAAGAAAGCCCTGAACGATCTCGCGAGCGGTCAGTGCCTTAAAGTCATTGCGACCGACCCGGGCTCGCGCCGTGACTTCGAGGCCTTCGCCCGCCAGACCGGGCACACCCTGCTCAAGGTCGTTGAAGGCGCACGCGAGTGGACCTTTTTTCTCCAGAGGCGCTGAGACTCAGAGGCCCATCCCGGCGATTCTCGCTCGCTGAGCCTTGAGCTGCCCGGCGGTCGATTCGAATCCTGTGAGTCGGGCTTGCTCCTGGGTCACGACCGCCGCGGGCGCCCGCTGGACAAAGCTCGCATTGCCAAGCTTGTTTCGCGCTTTGGCGATCTCGACCTCGAGCCGCGCGATTTCCTTATCCAGCCGAGCCACTTCGGCCGTGCGGTCGATTTCGATCTTGAGCATCAGACGAACCGCCCCGACGACCTGCACCGGTGCGGGCGAGTCCGAGGGCAGCAGATCGACCACGTCGACCGACTCGAGACGGGCCAGAGCCTTGAGATATGGACCGAAATCGGCCCACTCCTGGGCCGCGCCTTCCAGCATCAGAGGGACCCTCTGGCCCGGTTGCAGGCCCATCTCGCTTCTGAGGGCCCGGCAGGCCTCGATCAGGGCTTTGAGACGATCAACCCAGGCCTCGCTCGCCAGGTCGAGCTTGTTCAGATCCGCTTGGGGATAGGGCTGCGTGCTGATCGAGTGGTCCGCGCGTTCCACCGCCTCGGCGAGGGCTTGGCCCTCCAGTGTCTGCCGACCGCGTACGCCGTAGCGATGCGCGAGCGGAGCGATCCGTTGCCAGAGTTCTTCGGTGATAAAGGGGATGATGGGATGGGCGAGCCTCAGCACGGTCTCGAGCACCCGCAGCAGGGTGCGACGGGTAGCGCGCGCCACCGCCGGATCGCCGGATTGCAGGTTCACCTTGGCGAGTTCGAGGTACCAGTCGCAGTACTGGTCCCACACGAATTCATAGAGGGCGCGCGCTGCGAGATCAAAACGGTATTCGCCCAGGGCTTTTTCAACCTCGCTCTCCGTGCGCTGCAGGGCCGACACGATCCACCGGTCCACCGCATTGAAGAACAGATAGCCTCCTGGCACGCAGGCGCCCGCTTCGTGCGGGGCAAAACCGCATTCCTGTCCCTCGGTCTGCATCAGCACGAAACGGCTGGCGTTCCACAGCTTGTTGCAGAAATTGCGGTAGCCCTCGCAGCGCCCCAGATCGAAATTGAGCGTGCGCGCGAAGGTGGCGAGCGACGCGAAGGTAAAGCGCACAGCGTCCGCGCCAAAGGCCGGAATACCGGCCGCGAAGTTGCCGCGGATGTACTTCTCGATCTTGGCTCGATGGTCTTCCCTCAACAGCCCGACGGTGGATTTCGCGAGCAGGTCCTCCAGGGAAATGCCGTCGATCAGATCGATCGGATCGATGGTGTTGCCCTTGGACTTGGACATCTTCTGCCCTTCTGCATCACGCACGATCGCGTTGATGTAGACATCCCGAAACGGGACCTTGCCGGTGAAGAAGGTGGTCATCATCACCATCCGGGCCACCCAGAAGAAGATGATGTCAAAGCCTGTAACCAGGACGTTGGAGGGCAGATAACGCTCGAGATCGGCGCTCGGTCTGGGCCAGCCGAGGGCGCTGAACGGCACCAGGGCCGACGAGAACCAGGTATCGAGCACATCGGCATCCCGCACGATCGGCCCGGTCCACCCCGCCGCATGGGCCTGGGCTCGCGCATCGTCCTCGCTGCGCGCGACAAACACCGACCCGTCTGAGATGGCGTGCCCCTGGTCGTCGGCCTTGTACCAGGCCGGGATTTGGTGGCCCCACCACAGTTGCCGCGAGATGCACCAGTCCTGGATATTTTCGAGCCAGTGGTTGTACGTGCTGGTCCAGTGCTCGGGGAAAAAGCGGATCTGGCCTTTCTGAACCACCTCGAGACAGACTTCGGCAATCGAGCGACCGGGATAGAAGCGGTTGCCGTGCTCGCCTCGGCTCATTGCCACGAACCATTGGTCGGTCAGCATCGGCTCGACCACCACCTGAGTGCGCGCCGATCGGGGCACCATCAGTCGATGCGGCTTTTCCGAGACCAGCAGGCTTTGAGCGCGCAGGTCCTCGAGCACCCGTTTACGGGCCTCGTAGCGATCCAGTCCCCGGTAGGCGGTGGGTGCCTGGTCGTTGATCCGTGCGTCCAGGGTCAGGATCGAAATCGCCTGGAGGTCATGCCTCTCGCCGACTTTCCAGTCATTGAAATCGTGAGCCGGCGTGATCTTGACGCAGCCGGTTCCGAAGGCCGGATCGACGTAGTCGTCCGCAATGACCGGGATCTCGCGACCCGAGAGGGGCAGTCGCAGGGTTTTGCCGATCAGGGCGCGGTAACGCTCGTCGCCCGGGTGCACCGCCACCGCGGTGTCGCCGAGCATGGTCTCGGGGCGGGTTGTAGCCACCACCAGCGAGCCGCTTCCGTCTGCAAGCGGGTAACGGATCTCCCAAAGATGGCCGGACTCCTCCTCGCTGTCGACCTCGAGATCGGAGACTGCGGTCATCAGCACCGGATCCCAGTTGACCAGCCGCTTGCCGCGATAAATCAAGCCTTGCTCGTACAGCTGGACGAAGACCTCCAACACGGCCGCGCTCATGTTCGCGTCCATGGTGAAGTAGCCCGACCGTTCGCCTTCGGTGTCGGCATAGGTCCAGTTGGCCGAGGCTCCGAGCCGGCGCATCTGGCGCGTGATCGTCGCCCCTGAGTGTCGCTTCCACTGCCACACACGATCGAGGAACGCTTCGCGACCGAGGTCGTGGCGGGTCTTGCCTTCGGCCTGCAACTGCCGTTCCACCACTACCTGGGTGGCGATGCCCGCATGGTCGGTGCCGACCACCCAATTGGTCTGCGCGCCTTTCATGCGCTGATGGCGGATCAGCGCGTCCATGAGGGTTTGCTGAAAGGCGTGGCCCATGTGCAGCGTGCCGGTCACGTTTGGCGGCGGCAACTGGATGCAGTAGGCGGGCGCGGCCGCTGCCTGAGCTCCGCGGTCGGGCTCGCCCACCGTACCGGCCGAGAAGAGTCCCCGGCTCTCCCACAGTGGATACCAGCGGGATTCGATCGCATGCGGCTCGAAGCTTCGTGCAAGCGCGCCCTCGGGCGCTGGAGCGGATCGTTCAGTCATGATGGGCGCGCGTTGATGTCGTAGGTGTTGAGGGGATAGCCCCGATCCTTGTAAAACCGCCAGCGCTCCCGGGCGATCTGACGATCATCCGGGTCGGCTGACACGATCTCGATCAGTCGATCGTAGCGGCTGAACTGGGGCGGAGTCTGCTGCCCGAGGTTGACGATCACCTCATGGTGCGGCGATTCGAAGGCTTGCGCGGCCAGAAGGAACGGTGTTTCATTCGCGAGCGGGTCAGAGGCCGCAACATGCGGGATGAAGTCCTGGTCGGAGAAGGTCCAAAGCAGTT
>JBIKVK010000017.1:0-26653 GCA_044356835.1 Burkholderiaceae bacterium | reverse complement strand
CGCTGAAACTGTCGCCAGACCTGCTTGCGTCCGGCCAGGCTCGCTTTGCCCGGTGAGCGCTTTGCGGTGGGCCGCCCGCCGTATTCCACGAGCTTGTAGGCGCAATCGAGTGCGGCCTGGTCGGTCGAAGTCGACAGTGCAGTGCCCACACAGTAGGTATCGATTGGAGCCTGAACGGCGCGCAGGCTGGCGATTCGCCATTCGTCCAGGTTGCCGCTCGCCAGAATGCGAGTGCCTCCCAGGCCTGCCGCATCCAGGATGGCCCGTACCCTGCGGCTTTCCGAGGCGAGGTCCCCACTGTCGATGCGCACGCCGGCCAGTTTGATGCCGCGGGGCGCGAGCTGCTGGGCCACTGCCGCAGCGCGGTGCGCGCCTTGTGCAATGTCGTAGGTATCGATCAGCAGCACCAGGCGGTCGGGATTGGCCAGGGCGAAATGCTCGAAGGCCAGCGCTTCGGCGACATGGGCCTGCACGAAGGAGTGCGCCATGGTGCCGGTGACCGGGATGCCCAGCCGCATGCCGGCTAGCGCGTTGGAGCTTGCCTCGAAACCGGCCAGATAGGCCGCCCGCGATGCGAGCAGTGCGGCTTCCGCCCCATGCGCGCGGCGCAACCCGAACTCGACCAGACCCGCATCGCCCGCCGCAATCCTGCAGCGCGCCGCCTTGCTGGCAATCAGGGTCTGGAAATGGATCAGATTGATCAGCCGACTTTCGAGCAATTGAGCCTGCATGATGGGCGCCGTGATGCGCAGCACCGGCTCATTCGCAAAGACCGGCGTGCCCTCGGCAATGGCTGAGATTTCGCCCGTGAACCTGAGCCGCGCCAGGACCTCGAGAAAGTCGGCCCGAAAACGCCCGCAGCCGGCGAGCCAGTCGAGTTCCTCGGTCGTGAAGGCCATATCCGCGACCCAGCTGAGTACACTTTCCAAACCCGCACAGATCAGGAATGAACGTCCCGGGGGCAGTTGCCGGAAAAAGAGCTCAAAAGAGGCCTGCTCGGTCATGCCATGGACGTGATAGGCCTGGACCATGCTCAACTGGTAGAGATCGGTCAGCAAGGCGCTCTGTGCGAGCGTGTCCCGTCCGTGGGTGCGCGTGGCCGTGTCCATCCGCGTGATTGTCCGGTGCGGGGACCAAAGAGCCTTGACCTGGATCGGATCGGGGCGAGTCGCCGCTTCGCCCCGAGCATACGGCGCCTGCGGCCTTGATCCGGCGCAGACGGAGCGATAATGACAGTCGGACAGTCTCTTTCATTTCCCAGGCGAGGACCGCTCTGATGCAAATCTACGAAAAGCTGAGTGAGCTGCGCGACTATGTGGGCCGAGAGATCGGCGTGAGCGACTGGCTGCTCGTGGATCAGGAGCGGATCAACCGGTTTGCTCATGCCACCGGGGACTTGCAGTGGATCCACCTCGATGCCGAACGGGCGGCCCAAGGGCCCTATGGCACCACGATCGCCCACGGCTTTCTGACCTTGTCCCTGCTGCCCGCATTCCTTCAGGCTGCGTTTTCGATCCGTGATGTCCGGATGGGGGTGAACTACGGTCTGAACCGCGTTCGCTTTCCGGCACCGGTGCCTGCGGGGAGCCGTCTGCGCGCCCGGTTCAAACTGCTCGAGTTCAGTGACCTCCCCGAGGGCGCGGCGCAACTGGTGATGGAGATGACCGTCGAGCGGGAGGGGTCCGATCGACCCGTGTGTGTGGCCGAATCGGTGAGCCGACGGCATGTCTGATGCAGCGTTTTTGCTGCTGCAACGTGTGCTGCCCAAACGCTGGCTGACCGAGGGTCTGGGATGGCTCGCATCGCGCCGGGGGGGGTGGGCAACGCGCTGGGCCATCGAGCGTTTCATTGCCCGCTACCGCGTCGATATGACCGAGGCGGCCGATCCGGACCCTGGTGGCTACGCGACTTTCAACGAGTTTTTTACGCGCGCCCTCGCACCGGACCGGCGCTTCTTTGCGACCTCGGACTGGATCTGTCCGGTTGACGGTGCCGTCAGCCAGTGCGGGCCGATCGAGTCCGGACGGGTCCTGCAGGCCAAGGGCCACGACTATCGGCTTGACGACTTGCTGGCCGGCGCGCTGCCGGCCGATCGCTTCGAAGGGGGGGCGTTTGCGACGCTCTATCTCAGTCCGCGCGACTATCACCGCATTCATATGCCGGCTCCGGGGCGGCTGATCTCGATGACCCATGTGCCGGGTACGCTGTACTCGGTCAATCCGGTGACGGTGGCGGGGATTGCCGGTCTGTTTGCGCGTAATGAGCGTGTGGTGTGCGTTTTTGACTGCGAAGGCGAGCCCTTCGTGATGGTGCTGGTCGGAGCCACGATCGTGGGCAGCATGGCGACGGTGTGGCACGGTCAGGTGAATCCGCCGCGTCCCGACCAGCCGCGCCGCTGGGACTACACGGACCGTTCAATCCATCTCGACCAGGGCGCCGAAATGGGGCGGTTCATGCTCGGCTCGACGGTGATCCTGATCGTAGCCGCGCGGCACTCAGGGAATTGGCCGCACTGGTCACCGGGACGGCCAGTCCGGCTGGGCGAGGCTCTCGCCTGAGGTTTCAGCGCCCGGCGTGACGCGGCATCGCGAGGGCAATCAGTGCGCCCATCGCAGAGGTGAACGAGATCACGAACAGCGTGAGCCGAAATGATGACGCGAGTGCCTCGCGTTGCTCGCCCGAGGCGAGGGCCTCGCGCAGTGCCTCCGCCCCCCCTGAACCGCCCAGGCCCAGGGATGCAAAGAGGATCGCCGTGAGGAGCGCCACCCCCATGGCGCCCCCGAGCGTGCGCGACAGTGCGGCAGTGGCGGTGGCCACACCCATTTGAGTCTTCGGGACCGTACCCTGCACGATCACCAGACCGGTCGGAAGAGCCAGGCCGAGGGTGAAGCCCGACAGCATCATCACGGCCGTGACGATCACGGCGGAATCTGCACTAATTAACGCCAGCGTTGCGGTGGCCACAGAGTTCCCGACCATGCCGACCAGCATCAGTCGGGGCAGAGCGGCGCCCCGCAGGATCATCTTTCCGGCGACCATGGCTCCAGCCGGCGTGGCCAGGGTGTAGGGGAGCATACGCAGGGCCACACCCTCCAGACCGATGCCATGTAGCGCCTGAAGCCACATCGGCAGCAGCACTGTCTGACCGAGGAGCGCGAAGAACAGCAAGAACAGGGTGATCAGCGATCCCAGCACAACCCCTTGTCGAAAGAGCGAAAGCGGAATCAGTGGATCGGGGGCGTGATGTTCGCGTAGTGCAAAGAGGCCCAGCAGCGAAATGCCCGCGGCGAACAAAGCGAGCGAACTTGCGGCATGCCACGCAACGCCCTGACCCAGCCGGGTGAGACCGATCATGAGGGTACCCAGCCCCCCCGCGAGCAGCACGGCACCTGCGAAGTCGATCGGTCGGGGCGAGCGGGTTCGCACTGGCAGACGGGCCAGAGCGCGTCTGGCCAGCAGGTAGGCGAGGACCCCGAGCGGCAGGTTGATCAAAAAGATCGCACGCCAGGACAAATATTCGGTGATGAGGCCGCCAATCACTGGGCCCAGAATCGAGGCGCTCGCGAAGACCCCCGACATGTAGGCCTGATAGCGGCCCCGCTCGGCGCCGGGCGCCACGTCGGCGATCGAGGTCTGAACCAACCCGATCAGTGCGCCGCCCCCGATGCCCTGAAGGACCCGGCAGGCAATCAGCTGCGGCATGCTCTGGGCAACCGAGCAGAGCAGACACGCCACGAAAAACAGAATGATCGCCGAGGCCATCACCGGCCAGCGGCCGTACAGATCGGAGAGCTTGCCGTAAATGGGCGTGGCGATGGTCGAGGCGACCAGATAGCCCGACATCACCCAGGGCATCAGGTCGATGTTGCCGAGGTCGCGCCCCATGGCAAGCAGCGACATCGCAATCAGCGTCTGGTCGACAGCCGCAAGAAAGAGCGCCAACATCAGGCCCAGGACAATACGCCCGATCTCCTGATGAGAGAGCGAGACGCCCGAGTCGACCGGTCCCGGAGGGGGTGCAGCCATGCCGATCAGCCGCTGCGCGAGGCGTCAGTGAGGGCGACCGGCGGGCCCGCCCCGGCTCAAAAGAAGGCCTGAAGACCGGTCTGGGCCCGACCCAGGATCAGCGCATGGATGTCATGCGTCCCTTCGTAGGTGTTGACCACCTCGAGGTTGACCAGGTGACGCGCCACACCGAACTCGTCGCTGATGCCGTTACCGCCCATCATGTCGCGCGCCATGCGGGCGATGTCGAGCGATTTGCCGCAGGAATTGCGCTTCAGGATCGAGGTGATCTCGACGGCGGCCGTTCCCTCGTCCTTCATGCGGCCCAGGCGCAGGCAGCCTTGCAAGCCCAGAGCGATTTCGGTCTGCATGTCAGCGAGTTTTTTCTGGATCAGCTGGTTGGCGGCGAGCGGCCGGCCAAACTGGTTCCGATCGAGCACATATTGGCGGGCGCGCAGCCAGCAGTCCTCGGCCGCTCCGAGTGCACCCCAGGCGATGCCGTAACGGGCGCTGTTGAGGCAGGTGAACGGGCCGCGCAAGCCTTCGACTCCGGGCAAGAGGGCCGATTCGTCGATCATGACGCGATCCATGACGATCTCGCCGGTGATCGATGCGCGCAGACCGACCTTGCCGTGAATCTTGGGCGCCGACAGGCCCTTCATTCCCTTGTCGAGCACGAAACCCTTGATGCGGCCGTCGAAGTCGCCCCCCTGACACTTGGCCCAGACCACGAACACATCGGCGATCGGGCTGTTCGAAATCCACATCTTGGATCCGGTCAGCTCCCAGCCGCCCGAGACGGCCTTGGCCCGGGTCTCCATCGACCCCGGATCAGATCCATGGTTGGGCTCGGTCAGGCCGAAGCAGCCGATCCATTCGCCTGTGGCGAGTTTCGGAAGATATTTTCGTCGCTGAGCTTCGGTGCCAAACTCGAAAATCGGCAGCATGACGAGCGAGCTCTGTACGCTCATCATCGAACGGTAGCCGGAATCCACCCGCTCGACTTCGCGGGCGATCAGGCCATAGGCGACATAGTTGAGACCGGGCCCGCCGTATTCGGCGGGAATCGTCGGGCCCAGCAGACCGATGTCGCCCATCTCTCGGAAGATCGCCGGATCGGTCGTCTCTGTGCGAAAGCCCTCCAGAACACGCGAGGCGAGCTTGTCCTGGCAATAGGCGTTCGCCGCATCGCGCACCATGCGCTCGTCGTCGCTGAGCTGGGCATCGAGAAGGAAGGGATCCTGCCAGTTGAAGGCAGCCGAACGATTGCTGGACATCGGAACTCCTGGAGTCTGGCCAAAAAAAGCTGAACCGCTATTTTATCGCCAAGCTCATCAGGCATCCGGAAGCACGGCCGTGGCCTCGATTTCAACCTTGGCGCGGGCTTCGATCAAGGCGAGCACCTGCACCGCGGTCATCACCGGGTAGTGGACCTGCCCGTCTCGAGCGGTCATCAATTCACGATAGATCCGGCCGATCTCACGACCTCCGGCCAGATAGCCCTCCCGGTCTGTCAGGTACCAGGTCATGCGCACGATGTGCTCGGGCCGACCGCCGGCCTGGGCCAGCACCTCGATCACGTTGCTCAAGGCCTGCCGGATCTGCTCCACCAGGTCATCGCTTTGAAAGGAGCCTTGCGGGTCCCAGCCAATCTGTCCGGCGATGCTGACGATGGTGCCGCGCGCGGCGATGCCGTTGGAGTAGCCGCGCGGGCGGGCCCATCCGGGAGGTTGCAGGATCTGCATGGGGATCGATGCTCTTTGACGGTTGCAGGTGAGAAAAAGGTCTGTCGCGGAGTTGCTGTGCGATGATCCGGTCAGGTCACGGCCTTGCGTTGCCGCCAGCGCGGCTCATCCCAGACCCGCTCATCGATGAGGCGAGCCAGGGTCTCGACGGCATCCCAGACATCGACATGACGCAGATACAGGGGGGCGAATCCGAAGCGCAGGATGTCCGGTGCGCGGAAGTCGCCGATGACCCCGGCCGCAATCAGGGCCTGCATCAGTGCATAACCGTGTTCCGGGTCCGAGGCTGCGATGCTCACTTGATTGCCACGTCGATTCGGGTTGCGGGGACTGATCACGCGCAGGCCTGAACCCGCGCATCGGCTCTCGAACCGGTCGATGAACAACTCCGTCAGGCGCTGGACCTTGGCCTCGAGTCCGGCCATTCCGCCGCGGGGTTCGGCGCGTTCGAAGACCGCAAGCGCCGCGTCGAGCGCACTCATCGACAGCACGGCGGGCGAGCCGCACATCAAGCGATTCACACCGCTTGCCGGCCGGTAGTCGGATTCGAAGGCAAACGGCTCGGCGTGACCCAGCCAGCCGCTGAGGGGTTGATCGAGTCGATCATGATGCCGCCTCGCGACGTAGGCAAAGGCCGGTGCTCCCGGCCCGCCATTGAGGTACTTGTAGCCGCAGCCGACCGCGAAATCCGCCTGGGCTGCTCCCAGATCGACCTGGAAAGCACCGGCCGAGTGGGCGAGATCCCAGAGCACGAGCGCACCGGCGCGGTGGGCCCGGGCAGAAACGGCGGCCAGGTCGAATTTCTCGCCGCTTCGGTAGTCGACCTGGGTCAGCATCACCACCGCCACCTGGTCATTGATGGCCTCGACGATGTCTCTGCGGTCGACCGTGAGCAGTTGCTTTGAGGGGCCGAGCTGCCTGAGCAGGCCTTGAGCAATGTAGAGGTCCGTCGGGAAATTGCCCGAATCGGTCAAGACGATCGATCGATCCTGACGAATCGCGAGTGCCGCCGACAAGAGCTTGTACACATTGACGGAAGTCGAGTCTGCGACGATCACCTCGTCGGCCTGCGCGCCGATCAGCTTTGCGATCTTCGCACCCACCCGGCGGGGCAGGTCGATCCAGCCGGCGTCATTCCAGCTGCGGATCAGCCCCTCGCCCCATTCGCGGCGGGTGACCTCTTCGATGCGGGGCGGCACGGACCGGGGCAGGGCGCCCAGCGAATTGCCGTCGAGGTAGATCACGCCCTCGGGCAGATCGAAGTCGTCGACGAGCGCGCCGAACGGGTCTGCTCGGTCCGCCTGCACACAATGCGCCCGGTCAGGAAAACGGCTGGGTTCCTGGAGGTCCATCGAATTTACTTTAGACTTAAAGCATTTCTCGGGCAAGCCGCGAATCACCCGCCGACCGGGCCGCGAGCATCCGACACAGAGGGGCAAGCATGCGTATCGACGTGATCGGCGGAGGCCCGGCCGGCCTCTATTGCGCCATTCTGCTCAAGAAGCGTTACCCGGCAGCCCAGGTTGGGGTGACCGAACGCAACCGGCCCGACGACACCTTCGGATTCGGCATCGTGCTGTCGGCCGAAACCTTGGGCAATTTGCGCCGCGCCGATGAGCCCAGCCACGACGACATCGCGGCCCACTTCGCATACTGGGACGACATCCATGTCCAGTACCGGGGGCAGGTGCTTAAATCCTCGGGGCATGGTTTCTCCGGCATCAGCCGGCTCGAATTGCTCGGCATTTTGCAGAGGAGAGCGGCCGAGCTCGGTATTGCCGTCGAATACTCGCGTGAGGACTCGGGCCCCGATGCGCATGTCGGCGCCGATCTGGTGATTGCGGCCGACGGCATCAACAGCACGATCCGGGAAGCTTGGCGGGACCATTTCGAACCCGCGGTCGACCAGCGCGCGAACCGTTTTGTCTGGCTGGGCGCGAAGATGAGTCTGCCGGCCTTCTATTACAGCTTTCGCGAACATGCCGGCGGCATCTGGACCATGCACGCCTATCAGTATGCCGAGGGCGAATCGACGATTGTCATCGAGACCACTGATGAGGCCTGGCGGGCGAGCGGTCTGACCGTGACCGACGAGGCGGCTACGGTGGCACTCGTCGAACGTGTTTTTGCCGAGGATCTCAACGGCGCGCGTGTGCTCGCCAATCGCTCGCACTGGCGGCAGTTCCCGACCATCCATTGCGCCCGCTGGCACCATGTGCACCGCGATACCCCGTTCGTCTTGCTGGGTGACGCCGCGCATACCGCTCATTTCTCGATCGGGTCGGGTACCAAGCTCGCCATGGAGGACGCGATCGCGCTCGATCAGGCGATCGGCGCGAGTCTGGACGAGGCGGCGCTGGCCAACGGTGCGCTCAGACCCCAGCCAGGCCGGATGAAGGCCGCGCTCGAGACCTATGAGGCTGCGCGCCGCGATGAGGTCGGGCGCATTCAGCATTCGGCCAACGTATCGCTGGTGTGGTTCGAGAATGTGCGCCGGTTCTGGGCGATGGATCCGGTCCAGTTCAATCTGTCGCTGCTCACCCGAAGCAAACAGATCACCTACGAAAACCTGCGCCTGCGCGATCCTCGACTGGTCGAATCGGCCACCCGGTGGTGGAATCGCCGTGAAGCGGAGTTGCTCGGCATCGATGCCGGCGCGCCGGGGGGCAAACCTCCCGCCTGGCTGGATGCTCCGCCGATGTTTGCACCCTTCCGATTGCGGGAGATGGCGCTCGCCAACCGGGTTGTGGTGTCGCCGATGGCGCAGTACAGCGCGGTCGACGGCGTGCCGAACGACTGGCATCTGGTGCATTACGGCTCACGTGCCCAGGGCGGCGCCGGTCTGGTGTTCATCGAAATGACGTGCGTTTCGCCCAATGGCCGGATCACGCCGGGGTGCACAGGCCTGTGGAACCTCGAGCAGATGCACGCATTTCGCAGGATCTCCGACTTCGTGCATCAGAACACCTCGGCCAAGCTCTGCATGCAGCTCGGTCACGCGGGGCGCAAGGGCTCCACCCAGCTCGGCTGGGAAGAGATGGACATGCCCTTGGCCGACGTGAGGCAGAACTGGCCGCTGATCGCGCCCTCGCCCCTGCCTTATCGTGTCGGGGTCAATCAGATGCCGCGCGCGATGGATCGCGCCGATATGGACCGGGTGATTGCCGATTTCGTACGCTCCGCCCAGCTCGCCCTCCAGGCTGATGTCGATATGCTTGAAGTGCACATGGCGCACGGCTACCTGCTCGCGAGCTTTCTGTCGCCGATCACCAACCGGCGCACCGATGCTTACGGCGGCGGACTCGCGGCGCGCATGCGTTTCCCCTTGGAAGTGTTCGAGGCGGTGCGCGCCGTCTGGCCCGCGAACCGGCCGATCAGTGTGCGCCTGTCCGCGACCGACTGGATCGAGGGCGGCCTGACCGGCAATGATTCGGTGGAGATCGCGCGCAGTCTCAAGTCGGCGGGCTGCGACCTGATCGATGTGTCGACCGGGCAGACCGATCCGGCCTCGCGCCCGGTCTACGGCCGCATGTACCAGGCCGTCTTTTCGGAGCAGATCCGTCACGAGGCTGGCATGCCCACGATGGCGGTGGGGGCGATCACCACGCCCGATCAGGTCAACACCTTGCTCATGTCCGGGCGCGCCGATCTGGTGGCGCTCGCGCGGCCCCATCTGGCCAATCCATTTTTCACGCTTCACGCTGCGGCCGAGCAGGATTTCCCCGGCATTGCCTGGCCCCTCCAGTACCATACGGGCGCGCATCAGTTGCACGTCACCCTGCGCCGCGCGCGCGAGGACGCCGAGCGAAGGCTGGCCTCGGCGCGAGCGGCCGGGCGGGTCGATGGCGAGGAATGAGGCGCGGCAGGCGCGACCGGAGGCGAGGCGGGACACGATGACGATACAAACGGCGGTGCTGGGTGGCGGTTGTTTTTGGTGCCTTGAGGCGGTATTTCTCGAGGTGAGAGGTGTGCTGGAGGTCGAGTCTGGATACACCGGGGGTCGGGTCGCCGATCCGACCTACGAGCAGGTGTGCGAGGGCACGACCGGGCATGCCGAGGTCGTCAAGATCCGCTTTGATGACGAGCGGATCTCTTTTGCCGACCTGCTCGAGATTTTTTTTGTGATTCATGACCCCACCACGCTCAATCGCCAGGGCCACGATGTAGGGACTCAGTACCGCTCGGCCATCTACTGGACCGATGAAACCCAGCGCGAAGCGGCCCGGACCATGATCGCTTCGCTCTCGAAGGAGCGGGTGTTCGGTTCCGACCCGATCGTCACCGAGGTGACTCCGCTCGGGCCCTACTATCCGGCCGAGGCCTATCACCAGCGGTATTTCGAGCGCAACCCCGGTCAGGGCTACTGTCGTATGGTGGTGGCGCCTAAGGTGGCCAAATTCAGGCAGTCGCTCGCTGCGCGTTTTGGGCGCGGCCTCCAACCATGACGGCTCAGGAACCCTCGCTCAACGTGCTGGGAGGGCCGCTCGAGGCCTGCTCTTACGACCCGCTGACCGGCTTCATGCGGACCGGTTGTTGCGAGACCGGCCCGGATGATCTGGGCAGCCATACGGTCTGCGCGCGCGTCACGCAAAGTTTTCTCGATTTTTCGCTTTCGCGCGGTAACGACCTCGTGACCCCGCAACCCCAGTGGCGCTTCAGGGGCTTGAAACCGGGCGATCGTTGGTGTGTGTGCGCGAGCCGCTGGCTTGAGGCCTGCATGGCGGGCGTGGCCCCGCCGGTCGTCCTTGAGGCGACGCATGAGGCGGCGCTGCGCATTGTGCCGCTCGAACTGCTGCATCGCCATGCTTGGCAGCGAAATCCGGCGACCGGTTCGGGAGAAGGCGCTTGAGCATTCGCCTTGCCATCGTTCCGGTGACGCCCTTCCAGCAGAACTGCTCGATCCTGATCTGCGAAGAGACCGATCAGGCGGTCGCCATCGACCCGGGGGGCGACCTTGATCAGATCGACGAAGCGATCGGCAAGGCCGGAGCGACACTGCAAAAGGTGCTGCTGACCCATGGCCACATCGACCACTGCGGACAGGCCGGTCAGTACGCCGCCCGGCACGGTGTTCCGATTGAGGGCCCGCATCGAGAGGACCGGTTCTGGATCGATCAGCTCCCGGCGCAAGGTCAGCGCTTCGGATTTCCGCGGCTCGAGCCCTTCGAGCCGGATCGATGGCTCGAAGAGGGCGATCAGGTGACCTTCGGCGAGCAGGCGCTCGATGTACATCACTGTCCCGGCCACACCCCGGGCCATGTGATTTTTTTTCACCCCTCGAGCCGCCTCGCCATCGTCGGTGATGTGCTCTTTCAGGGATCCATCGGCCGGACAGATTTTCCGCGCGGGGATTTCGATACCCTGATCCGGTCGATTACGCAGCGTCTGTGGCCGCTCGGCGATGATGTGGCGTTTGTTCCTGGACATGGACCGATGTCCACGTTTGGGGATGAGCGCGCCCATAACCCCTTTGTGGGTGATGTGGTCCTGTCCAGCCGGCGCTAGCGCCCCCGTCCGCCCCCTGAGCCCCAGGAGTCCTTCAGGCTCACCGCCCGATTGAAGACCGGTTGACCGGGTTTGGAGTCCTTGCGGTCGGCGACGAAATAGCCGTGTCGCTCAAACTGGAATCGATCCTCGGGGGCCGCTGAAGCCAGTGAGGGCTCGACTTGCGCGCGCACGGTCTTCAGCGAGTCGACGTTGAGCGCATCGATGTGATTGCTGCCGCCGGCCTCCGGGTGGGGCTCCCGATAGAGCCGGTCGTAGAGCCGAACCTCAGCTTCAAGCGATTCGTCGGCGGCGACCCAGTGAATATTGCCCTTGACCTTGTACTGATCGGCCCCCGGCGTGCCTGATTTTGAGTCGGGCAGCACCTGGGCCTGCACCTCGATCACCTGCCCGTTCGAATCGTGAGTGCAACCGGTGCACTCGATGACATGACCGTAACGCAGGCGGACGCGATTGCCCGGAAACAGCCGGAAGTAGCCTTTGGGAGGCTGCTCGGAAAAATCCTCGCGTTCGATCCACAGCGTGCGGCCGAAGTGAAACCGGCGTGTGCCCCGGTCTGGATGCTGGGGGTGCACGGGGGCCGCGCAGGGATCGCGCAGGCCCTCGGGCCAGTTCGTGATGACGAGCCTCACCGGATCGAGAACGGCCACGGCCCGCGCGGCGCGGGTCTCGAGGTCGTCCCTCAGGGCCTGCTCCAGCACGCCCATGTCGATCCATGAATCCGCTTTGGAGACACCGATCCGCTCCGCAAAGAGCTGAATCGACTCGGGGGTGTAGCCGCGCCGGCGCAGCCCGACGATGGTCGGCATGCGGGGGTCGTCCCAGCCCGTGACCCGGCCACTCTGGACCAGGTCCTGGAGCTTGCGTTTGCTGGTGATCGCGTAGGTGAGATTCAGCCGCGCGAATTCAATCTGTTGCGGCAGGGGCCGTTCGAGGAATCCGCCCTCGGCCAGGCGCTCGAGCAGCCAGTCGTACAGCGGGCGGTGGTCTGCAAACTCGAGCGTGCAGATCGAATGCGTGATGTTCTCGAGCGCATCGCTGATCGGATGCGCGTAGTCGTACATCGGGTAAACGCACCAGCGCTTGCCGGTCCGGTGATGTTCGGCGAATCGGATGCGATAGATCGCCGGGTCGCGCATATTCATGTTGGGTGAGGCCATGTCGATCTTCGCGCGGATCACATGGCTGCCCTCGGGGTGGAGGCCGTCGCGCATCTCGCGCATCAGGGTGAGGCTCTCCTGCCGGTCGCGGTTGCGAAAGGGCGAGTCGCGTCCGGGCTCGGTGAGCGAGCCGCGATGGGCGCGCATCGCCTCGGCGCTTTGCGAGTCGACATAGGCATAGCCATGTTCGACCAGCCACTGCGCAAAACGCCACAGGTCATCGAAATAGTCGCTCGCGTAATAAAGATTGGTTTCGGCCTGATCCTGCCAGTCAAAGCCCAGCCACCGAACTGCATCCAGGATCGAGTCGACATACTCCTGGTCTTCCTTGACCGGGTTGGTATCGTCGAATCGCATATGGCAGCGGCCCTGGAAGTCTCGGGCGAGACCAAAGTTCAGGCAGATTGACTTGGCATGCCCGACGTGGAGATAGCCGTTGGGCTCGGGCGGAAAACGAGTCCGGATGCGCGCCGGGTCCAGCGCTCCAGCGCGTTGCACGAGGGCATCGCCCGGCCGGCCCGCCCAGCGGCGCTCTGCGAGGGCACCGCTCGCCAGATCGGCTTCGATCTGCGCCCGAATGAAGTGCGACGGGCGCTCGAGCGGTTCAGACACCGAGCAACTCCACTTCGAAGAGTAGCGTGGCGTTGGGCGGGATGACTCCGCCTGCGCCGCGCGCACCGTAACCGAGTGCCGGCGGAATGATCAGTCGACGCGTGCCGCCCACGCACATGCCGGCGACACCCTCATCCCAGCCCTTGATCACATAGCCGGCGCCCAGGGGAAAACTGAACGGCTCACCCCGGTCCTTGCTCGAATCAAACTTGCGTCCTGACTCGCCGTTGTCGTAGAGCCAGCCCGTATAGTGGACATTGACCCGGGCGCCCGGGCTCGCCTGTGCGCCCTCGCCAGTGACGATGTCTTCGAACTGCAAGCCCGATGGGGTGGTTTGAAAGGCCATTTCGAAAAGCTCCTGAAGTCATTCAAGGGTGAATTGGGAGATCAGCGCCGAACTGCCGGCTCGGCCGCCTGTTCGAGAGCGGTTCGGAGGGCCTCGATTCGGGACCGGTTGACGCCCAGATCGGAGTAGCCCAAACGAGAGGCCGATCGGACCTGGATGACCGCCTTGGCCGGATCGAGCAGGAATTCGACATCGTCGACAAATCCGAGCCAGCGGGACCGATACTCGGCATAGACATATGCATTGTTTTTGACAATGATTTTGGCCTTTGGATCGGCGGCCACGATGCCCGCGAGCCTGGTGAATGTGACTGCCGGGTCGGGGCCCGCCTGAAGCGGCGCAATATGGTGGGGCGGCTCAGCGAGGCTTGAAACCGAATTCCGCTTAAGGGTATCGACCGGATGCAGACCCTTCTCGGTCACGCCGATCCTATCTGGCCGATGTCCTTCGAACCATCCCATGGTGTGCCCGCCGCATCCTGCCGTCATTGCCGCAGTCAAGCTGACGATGACACTCAATGTCTGACGTCGCGCTCGCCGATCTGGCTGTGTTGTCGAACGGCTTGCGCTCAACCGCGCAGACGTCGGACCAGGCTCGATGTATCCCACCGACCCCCCTTCATCCGCTGCAGGTCGCCGTAGAACTGGTCGACCAGGGCCGCCACCGGAAGCGCTGCGCCGTTGCGACGTGCTTCGTCCAGGCACAGTCCCAGGTCTTTGCGCATCCAGTCGACCGCGAAGCCGAATTCGAACTGGTCATCGACCATGGTCTTGCCGCGATTTTCCATTTGCCAGGATTGGGCTGCGCCTTTGCTGATCACTTCGAGCACGAGCTTCATGTCGAGGCCTGCCTTCTGTCCGAAGGCAATGCCTTCGGACAAAGCCTGCACCAGGCCCGCGATACAGATCTGGTTGACCATCTTGGCCAGTTGCCCGGCGCCGCTCTCGCCGATGCGGGTGAACGCTTTCGCAAAGGCCATTCCGACCGGTCGCGCCCGATCGAATGCAGCCTGGTCACCGCCGCACATCACGGTCAGGACGCCATTGACTGCGCCCGCCTCACCCCCCGAGACCGGCGCGTCGATGAAGTGCAGGTCGTGATGACGGGCCGCCGCGTAGAGCTCGCGCGCGACCGCAGCCGAAGCCGTGGTGTGATCCACGAAGAGCGCGTCTTTCTTCATCCCGGCAAAAGCACCGTGCTCGCCGAGGACTACCGAGCGCAGGTCGTTGTCGTTGCCCACGCAGGCGAACACGATATCGGCGCCCTGGGAAGCCTGCCGGGGCGTTGCAGCGGAGGCGCCGCCATACTCACCCGCCCATCGGTCGGCCTTTGCCGCGGTGCGGTTGTACACCGTGACCTGGTGTCCGGCGCGCTTGAGGTGACCGGCCATGGGATAGCCCATGACGCCCAGTCCAAGAAAGGCGACCTTGTGGGGGGTGACCGCTTCGTAGGTCTTGCTTGTCATGATCCAGTGCTCCCAGCTGTCTGTTATGCAGGATGAAGTCGGTTGAGCTCAGAAGCCGACCGCTGCGCCATCTCGGCGCGTGTCACTTGCTGCGACATAACCATCTTCCATGTCGTCGGAGACTCGCCAAATGAATTGCCCGGCTCCGAAATCCATATAGGGGTCGAGTGTTGCCTCGATGCGGTGACCCAGTCCCCGCAAGGTATCGACGACCTCGGCCTCCATTGAGGCCTCGATGTCGACCGCGAGACCGCGACCGACTTTCCAACGCGGTGCATCGCAGGCGGCTTGCGGATGCTGACCGAAGTCGATCATGCGCACCAGCGTCTGCATGTGACCCTGCGGCTGCATGTTCCCGCCCATCACGCCGAAGCTCATTTGCGGGCGGCCATCCTTCATCAGGAATGCGGGGATGATGGTGTGGAACGGCCGCTTGCCGGGGGCGACCGCGTTGGGGTGAGCTGCATCCATCGAGAACCCGTAGCCCCGGTTCTGGAGCGAGACACCGGCGGCCGGTACGACCACCCCGGAGCCGAAACCCATGTAGTTCGACTGAATGAATGAAACCATCATGCCGCGTTGATCGGCTGCGGTCATGTAGATTGTTCCGCCCGCCGGCGGCAGGGCATGTTCGAAATCGGTCGCCTGGTCATGCCGGATGCGGGCGGCGAGCGCGGCCAGCCGGTTGTCGTCCAGCAGATCGTTTGGAGTCACCCGGGTCATGTACCGGATGTCAGCCACATGCTGATAAACCTCCGAGAAAGCGGCTTTCATGGCCTCGATCTGCAGGTGTCGGCAGGCCGCCGAATCCACCGGCAGGCGGGTCAGGTCGAAGTGCGAAAGGATGCCCAGAGCCATCAGTGCCGCGATGCCCTGCCCGTTCGGTGGAATTTCGTGCAGGCTGTAGCCGTGGTAGTCCTTCGAGAGGGTTCCGACCCATTCGGGCTTCCAGTCGCGCAAATCGGCGACCGTGATACCACCGCCGTGCTCGCGCGCATGCGCGGCAATCGCCTCTGCAGTTTCGCCTTCGTAGAAGTCCCGACCCCCGGTTTCGGCAATGCGTCGCAGCGTCCGGGCGGCAGCGGGAAGCTGGAAGCGTTCGCCGATCACAGGCGCGCGTCCCCGCGGCAGGAAGGCTTCGGCAAAGCCCGGTTGGGTCTTGAGCAGATCGGCCTGCGCCTGCCACTTGCGCTGCACGATTGGCGTGATGCCGTAGCCCCGTGAGGCCAGTTCGATGGCGGGCTCCATCAGGTCGCCGAAGGGCAGGGTGCCGAACTTGCGGTGTAGTGCCATCCATCCGCCGACCGCACCCGGGACCGTTACCGAGCCCCAGCCGCGCATCGGGATCTTGCCGTCATAGTGGCGTTCGAACCAGCCGCGGTCCCAGCAGGCCGGCGCAGTGCCCGAGGCATTGAGGCCGTGCAGTTGCGTGCCGTCCCAGACGATCGCAAAACAGTCGCTGCCCAAACCATTGGAGACCGGCTCGACGATCATGATCGCGGCGGCCGCTGCAATGGCAGCGTCCACGGCGTTACCGCCCTTCAAGAGCATCCGCAAGCCCGCCTGGGCGGCAAGCGGCTGGGACGTGGAGACAACGTTACGCGCAAATAGCGGCGTTCGGTGGGTCGGGTAGTTGTGGTTCCAGTCGAAGGGCAGGTTGAGCGGAGTGGTCATGGCGGAAAAGTCCCTCGATCTGGGGCGCGAATGGTCGGGGCGAGCGGCAGCCGGATTCAGCCCGGATTACCTTGAGAAACCAAACTTGGAAGGATAGCAGAGGCGATTTCCGAGCCTCGGTTACCCGAGCAAGCCAGGGTATGCACGGTTATTGGGCGAATTGCACCAAGAGATCGCGGCCCCAACGCTCGGATTTGTTTGCCCTCGCAGCGCCCGCACCGCACACTGCCATCATGAACGCCCGCCTCCCCGACGCAATTGCTCCGCACTGGAATGCGCAGCTTTCGCTCGGCTATGCGTTTGCCGAAGGGCGCACGCGGCCTGTTCTGCGCGCGCACCGGGGTCCGCTGCGCATTCAGAAAGGTTTCACGCCTGAGGGGCCTGAGCTCTGGCACCAGGTGATCGTGCATCCGCCGGGCGGCATTGCGTCTGGCGATCGGCTCGACATTCAAGTGCAGGCGCATCAGGGCGCGCGGGCGCTGCTCACCTCCCCCGGCGCTGCCAAGTGGTACCGGGCCAATCCGCTCGCCGCAGATCCGCTCGCCCATCAGTCGGTCAGTCTGAGGGTGGGATCAGGCGCGAGCCTCGAATGGCTGCCCCTTGAGACCATTATCTTTCCGGGGGCGCAGGTTCGAATGCGCAACCGCTATGAACTCACGGGTGATGCGACGCTGTTCGCGGCCGATCTGGTTTGCCTGGGCCGCCCGGCGTCGGGCTTGGGCTTTGATGCCGGCGAAATTCGCTGGATGACTGAGCTGCTGCGGGACGACGAGCCCATCTTCCATGAGCAGGGTCGGCTTGCTGGCGACGACCCGATGCTGGACAGCCCGGCTGGACTGGCGGGAGCTTCGGCCTTTGGCTCGCTCATCATGGCGGGTCAGCCGGCGGCGCTGGATCGCATCGTGGCTGAAGTGCGTGCACTCGACGATCCCGCTTGGGCGGGTGATTGGGCGATCACCACGCTTCCAGGACTTGCGGTGCTGCGCTGGCGAGGCGCCGGTGCCGAGGCGGGCTGGCGGGTCTTTCGGAGCGTTTGGGCCTTGGCGCGACCTCACCTCCTCGGCCGCGTCGCCTGCCCTCCGAGGATCTGGACCACATGAACGCCCATGACCGAAGGGACCGCAACAGCGGGAGCCCACTTTTCATTCGACCGACGGAGTTCTCATGGAACTGACGCCCCGCGAACGCGACAAACTGTTGCTCTTTACTGCGGCACTGCTGGCCGAACGCCGTCGCGCCCGCGGCCTGAAGCTCAACTATCCGGAGGCGGTGGCTCTGATCAGCGCCGCCATTCTCGAGGGGGCACGGGATGGTCGGACCGTAGCCGAGTTGATGCAGGCCGGGACCGACGTGCTGACCCGCGAGGACGTGATGGAGGGGGTGCCGGAAATGATTCCTGAAATCCAAATCGAAGCAACCTTCCCGGACGGGACCAAGCTGGTCACCGTCCATCAACCGATTGCCTGACTGAGAGCCAACGATGCAGAGCCCCGCAGACCCCGGCCTGATTCCTGGGCAGATCGAGACGCTGGACGGTGAAATCGAGCTCAATGTCGGTCGCCCGACTCGAACCCTGGTCGTCGCCAATCGAGGCGATCGCCCGGTTCAGGTGGGTTCCCACTACCACTTCTTCGAAGTCAACGATGCGCTCGAGTTCGACCGTCCGGCGAGTCTGGGCTATCGGCTGAACATCGCCGCCGGTACTGCCGTGCGCTTCGAGCCCGGGCAGTCGCGCACGGTCGAGTTGGTGGCGCTTGCGGGCGCACGCATCGTCCATGGGTTTCAGGGCCGTGTGAACGGGTCTTTGCCGGAGATCGGATCATGAAGATTTCGCGTCGCGCCTATGCCGACATGTACGGCCCAACGGTGGGTGACCGGGTGCGTCTGGCCGACACCGCCCTGTGGCTGGAGGTCGAGGAGGACCGCACGATTTACGGCGAAGAGGTGAAGTTCGGCGGCGGCAAGGTGATTCGGGACGGTATGGGCCAGAGCCAGCGTCTGCGGGCCGAAGTGGCCGACACCGTCATTACCAACGCGCTGATTGTCGACTGGTGGGGCATCGTGAAGGCCGATATCGCGATTCGCGACGGCCGTATCGCGGCGATCGGCAAGGCGGGCAACCCCGACATTCAGCCCGGCGTGAATATCGTGATTGGAGCGAGCACCGAGGTGATCGCGGGCGAAGGCTCCATCGTCACGGCCGGCGGCATCGACACTCACATCCACTTTATTTGCCCGCAGCAGATCGACGAGGCACTGGCCTCGGGGGTCACCACCATGATCGGTGGCGGCACCGGACCTGCGACCGGGACCAACGCCACCACCTGCACGCCCGGGGCCTGGCACCTGGCCAATATGCTCAAGTCCGCCGAAGCGTTTCCAATGAACCTCGGCTTCACCGGCAAGGGCAACAGCTCGAATCCCGAGGCCCTGGCCGAGCAGGTGCGCGCCGGCGCGATCGGCCTCAAGCTGCACGAGGACTGGGGGACGACGCCTGCGGCGATCGATACCTGTCTCGGGGTGGCTGACCGTTTCGATGTGCAGGTGGCAATCCATACCGATACCCTCAACGAGTCCGGATTCGTCGAGACCACGATTGCGGCCTTCGGCGACCGCACGATCCACACCTATCACACCGAAGGGGCGGGCGGCGGCCATGCGCCCGATATCATCCGGGTGTGCGGCTTGCCCAACGTCTTGCCCTCATCGACGAATCCGACGCGCCCCTACACGGTCAACACGATCGATGAGCATCTCGACATGTTGATGGTGTGTCACCATCTCGATGCGGCCATTCCCGAGGATGTTGCCTTTGCCGAAAGCCGGATCCGCCGCGAGACGATCGCGGCCGAGGACATCCTGCACGATATCGGCGCCTTCTCGATGATGTCCTCCGATTCGCAAGCCATGGGGCGAGTCGGGGAGGTGATCCTGCGCTGCTGGCAGACGGCCCACAAGATGAAAGTGCAGCGGGGCGCGCTCGCCGGCGATGGCGCCCGTAACGACAACATGCGCATCAAGCGCTATGTGGCCAAGTACACGATCAATCCGGCGATTACCCATGGCATTGCTCACGAAGTAGGCTCGGTTGAGGTGGGCAAGCTGGCCGATCTGGTCCTTTGGAAGCCCGCTTTTTTTGGCGTCAAGCCCTCGCTCGTCGTCAAGGGCGGACAGATTGTGCTCGCTGCGATGGGCGATCCCAATGCCTCGATTCCAACGCCCCAGCCGGTGCACTACCGTCCACAGTTTGGTGCGTTCGGTCGGGCGCTGGCCGATTGCGCTGTGAGCTTTGTATCCCAGGCAGCGCTTGAGGCCGGATTGCCTGGGCAACTTGGCCTCTCGCGACGTGCGCTTGCGGTGCGCGGCATGCGTTCGCTTCGGAAGACCGATCTCATCCACAACTCGGCCATGCCGAGGATCGAGGTCGACCCCCAGACCTACCAAGTCCGGGCCGACGGCGTGCTGCTGACCTGCGAACCCGCATCGGTACTGCCGATGGCGCAGCGCTATTTCCTGTTCTAGCGAGGAGCGATCCATGTTGATCTTCGATCGGCTGGGGGGTGAGCCCGCGCGCGTCGTGGGCGAGGTGTCGCTCGCCTTTGAATGGCGTCAGAAGTCACGCCTGCGCCTCACCATCGAGTCGGGCGCTCGAGCTGGCGAGACGGTCGGTTTTGATCTCCCCCGGGGGAGCGTGCTGCGCGAGGGTGCTCTGGTGGCCGCAGCGTCGGGCGAGAGCCTCAGGGTGCGCGCGGCCGATGAGGAATTGATTCATGTCGAGGCGGCCACTCCGCTCGCGCTTGCCCGGATCGGTTACCACCTCGGCAACCGCCACGTGCCGCTGCAGATGGGCGAGGGCTGGTTGCGTTTGCAGTACGACCATGTGCTCGAAAACATGGTGAAGGGCCTGGGCGGGTCGGCGACGCTCGTGGATGATGCGTTCGACCCCGAAGCTGGGGCCTATGGATATGGCCATCATGGCCACAGTCATGGCCACGACCACGACCACGACCATGATCACAGCCACGCGAGCGATTCCCATCAGCATGATGGGGCTCAAGGACAGGCGCCGATGGTGCAAGCCCCTGCCGCCTTGGTCCAGGCCGGTTCGCTGGGCGGTGCGCATGACGATCGTCGGCATGCGCCCAAGATCCACGATTTTTTGACGGATCCCCTGAAGCCTCGATGAGCGCACAAAGGCTTTTTGCGCTCCTCCGGCTAGGTAGTCCCGCGCTGCCCATCGGTGGGTTCAGTTATTCCCAGGGTCTCGAGTCAGCGATCGAGCTGGGCTGGGCCGGGGACGAGGACGGCGTGCAGCGCTGGATCGAGGCCGTGCTCGAGGCCGGTGTGGGGCGATTCGAAGCGCCCTTGTGTCGCAGTCTGTTCGGGGCGATGGCGTGCGATGACTGGCCGGAGGCCGACGCGCTCGCGCGGCGCTATCTGGTCTCACGCGAAACGGCCGAACTGCGCGCCGAAACCCTGCAGATGGGACAGTCTCTGGTACAGATGGTCATGACCCTTCCTGAAATAAGCCCTGTCCTCCGTGAGCGGGCGGCACAGGCGCGTTCGCGTTCGGATCTCTGTCCCTTGCCCTGGGGGTGGGGCTTGGCTGCCCGGGTATTCCAGCTCGACCCGGACGCCGCGCTCATCGCCTGGCTCTGGGCCTGGGCCGAAAATCAGGTCATGGCGGCGATGAAGGCGGTCCCGCTCGGCCAACAGGCCGGGCAGCGCCTGTTGTCTGCGCTCGGGCCTCGCCTCGAACAGGTGGCCCAACAGGCCGCCGCCCTGCCCGCGGAGCGCTGGAGCAGTTTCACACCGGGGCTTGCCATCGCGAGCAGCCGCCACGAAACCCAGTATTCCCGCCTGTTCCGTTCATGAGATTCCCCTCGTTCAACCCTAAACCCCGGACTGTTCCAGATGACCGCTTCCAATGAATTCGTTTCAGGCTCCCGCCACCCTGCGCTTCGGGTGGGCATCGGCGGCCCTGTGGGCTCGGGAAAGACCGCGCTCACCTTGTCCTTGTGCCAGGCGCTGCGGGATCGCTACAACATGGCGGTCGTAACCAACGATATATACACGCGCGAGGATGCCGAATTTCTTGCCCGCCACGATGCCCTGACCCTGGACCGGATCCTGGGCGTTGAGACGGGTGGCTGCCCGCACACCGCGATCCGAGAGGATGCGTCGATCAATCTGGATGCCGTCGAGCGGCTGGAAAGTCGAATTCCCGGTCTTGAACTTGTTCTGGTCGAGAGCGGCGGTGACAACCTTGCGGCCACCTTCAGCCCCGAGCTCTCGGACTTCACCATTTACGTCATCGACGTGGCCGCGGGCGAAAAAATCCCGCGCAAGGGCGGCCCCGGGATCATGAAATCGGATCTCCTGGTCATCAACAAGATCGATCTGGCGCCCTATGTGGGTGCTTCGCTCGAAGTCATGGATCGCGATGCCCGCCGGATGCGCGGTGCGCGGCCGTTTGTGTTTACCAATCTCAAGACCGGCCATGGGCTCGATCAGGTCATTCACCAGATCGAGACGCGCGGCCTGCTCGACCGGACCCAAGCGTCCTGAAAGGAGCCCAGTGATGTCTCTCCGTTTTTCTCTTCGCAGCATGGGTCGGGTTACCGTGCTCTGGATCGCCCCGGTCCTGAATGCCTGGGCTCATCCGGGCATTCACGGCGATGACGTCCTCGCAGCCTTTTGGCATCTGCTGACCGAGCCCGATCATTGGGCGGGTCTCGTGCTGGTGGCGCTGGCAGTGGTGCTGGTCGCCCGTCATCGCCGGTCTGGCTCAGCTGGGCCCATGCGGACAAACAGCGACCGCTGAAAAACAACGGGCCCGGTGCGCGAGGCAGCGGGCCCGTAATGTCGGGGCGCATCAGACGCCCCAGACGCTTGTAGCGGCGAAGATCAGCTGTCCTCTTCGGAGAACGCCTCCTGGCGTTTCTTCTTGATCGACGGCAGGAACACGATGATCAGCAGCACCACGGCAATGCCCAGCATGGTGGCCGACAGTGGCCGGGTCACGAACACGGTCGGGTCGCCCCGCGAGATGGTCATGGCGCGGCGCAGGTACTCCTCCATCAGCTTACCGAGCACGAAGCCGAGGAGCAGCGGCGCGGGTTCGCAATCGAGCTTCTTGAACAGGTAGCCCAGGATCGCGAACGGGATGGTCATGTACACATCGAACACATTGTTGTTCAGCGAGTACGCGCCGATGCAGCAGAACATGAGGATGGCGGGGTAGAGCACCCGGTAGGGGATGGTCAGCAGCTTGACCCACACGCCTACCAGCGGCAGGTTGAGGATCAGCAACATGGCATTGCCGATCCACATCGAGGCAATCAGACCCCAGAACAGGTTCGGATTGCTGGTCATCACCTGCGGACCAGGCTGAATGTTGTGGATCATCATGCCCGCGACCATCAGCGCCATCACCGCATTGGTCGGAATGCCCAGCGTCAGCATCGGGATAAAGGAGGTCTGCGAGCCCGCATTGTTGGCCGACTCGGGTCCGGCCACACCTTCTATTGCGCCTTTGCCGAATTCCTCCGGGTACTTGGACAGTTTCTTCTCGATCGCGTAGGCCGAGAACGCCGAAAGTACCGCGCCGCCCCCGGGAAGGATTCCGAGGAAAGAGCCCAAGGCCGTTCCCCGCAGGATCGGGAACACCATCCGCCGGAAGTCCTCGCGGGAAGGCATCAGCTTGCCGACGCTGTGGGTGAAGACCTCGCGCTTTTCCTTCTGCTCAAGGTTGGCGATGATTTCGCCAAATCCGAACATGCCCATGGCCACTGCGGCGAACTCGATGCCATCGGTCAGTTCCGGAATATCGAACGAGAACCGGGCCACGCCGGAGTTGACGTCGGTGCCGACCATGCCGATCAGAAGGCCCAGCACGACCATGGCCAGCGCCTTGATGATCGAGCCATGGGCCAGCACCACCGCAGCGATCAGGCCCAGCACCATCAGAGAAAAGTACTCGGCGGGGCCGAACTTGAAGGCGATCTCGGCCAAGGGGGGCGCAAAGCCTGCGATCATCAGCGTGGCCACTGTACCGGCGAAGAACGAGCCGATGGCTGCAGTGGCGAGCGCCGGTCCGGCCCGACCTTTCCTCGCCATCTGGTAGCCGTCCAGGGTGGTCACCACGGAAGAGGTCTCGCCCGGCAGGTTGACCAGGATGGCGGTGGTCGAGCCACCGTACTGTGCGCCGTAGTAAATGCCCGCCAGCATGATCAGCGCGGTGACCGGGTCAGTCATCTTGTAGGTGATCGGCAGCAGCATCGCGATGGTTGCGAGCGGGCCGATCCCCGGCAGGACTCCGATCAGGGTGCCGAGCAGACAGCCGATGAAGCAGTAAAAAATATTGGTGAGCGTTGCCGCAACCGAGAGGCCCAGCAGCAGGTTGTCAATGATGTCCATTGCCGAGGGCCCCTTATTTGCTGACCATGAAGGCGGGCCAGGTCGGCATCTGCACTTCAAGACCGTAGACGAAACACAGGTAGGACAGCAAACACATCACGACCGAGTTGATCGCGGTCTCCTTGACCTTGAACTCGTGACTGGCGGCGGCGGAAATGAACGCCATGATGATGATCGCCAGCATCATGCCGAGATAGTTCAGAAGGAATGCGAACGCCCCGACTGCGGCGCAGACCAGGAAGATTTCCTTGAAGCCGAAGGTCGCGACCCGGGTCTCGGGATTCGACCGTGCAAAGGCCCCGAGAATGATGATCAGGCCCAAGACCGCCATGATGCCGCCCAGTACGGTCGGAAAATAGCCCGGCCCCATCTTGGCGGCGGTCCCCAACTGGTAGCTGCGTGACCAGAACATGAACAGGATGCCGAAGACAAGGAACATGATCCCTGCCCAGAAATCCCGGTGATTGCGGATTCTCATTGCTGCTGTCCCCTCGAGGGTTCTTTTGCGTAAACCGGTCTGAACCGGAGTTTTTACCCCATGACCCGATGTGTCTAAGCTGAAAGCGTCGCACTGATAAACACATCGGATCGCGGCGATGTTAGCTGAAAGCCTTGAGGCGCGTAAACAAGCACGCGCGGCCGGGGGCCAGTGGGTCTCCTCAGGTTTTCCCTTGCAGGAGGTATGGTTTTTCAGTCGCCACTTGCTTCTCGCGGTGGCACTCAGGATCGGTCGGGCCCGATGCGCCTTTTAGCCCGTTCGCCCGAGGAGCTCGCGCAGCACCTCGTCGGTGTGTTCGCCCAGGCGCGGCGGCGCCCGCCGCGCGACCGTAGGGGTTCTGCTGTAGCGCACCGGATTGCGCACCAGAGGCACCGGACCGGCATCCTCCCGCTCGATCTCGATGCGCAGGCCCCGCGCTTTCACGTGCGGGTTGTCGAAGACCTGCGCGAGATCGTTGATCGGGCCGCAGGGCACGCCGGCCTTCTCAAGGGCATCGATCCAATGCTGGCCGGTGTAGGGCGCAACCATGTCGGCCAGCAGTGGAATCAGGGCCTCACGATTTCGCACCCGGTCCTGCACGCGCAGGAATCTCGGGTCGCCGGCCAGGTGAGGCTGCCCGCCGGCCTCGCAGAAGCGCCGGAACTGGTCATCATTGCCGACGGCCACAATGATCCATTGGTCGGAGGCCTTGAAGGTCTGGTAGGGCACCAGGTTCGGGTGCGCATTGCCCCAGCGCCTGGGCGGCTTGCCACTCACCAGAAAATTGGTGTTCATGTTCGCCATCATGGCGACCTGAACATCGAGGAGGGCCACATCGATGGACTGCCCCTCGCCGGTCCGTTCCCGATGAAACAGCGCGGCGAGCACCGCCTGCGTGGCGTACATGCCCGTGAACAGGTCGGCGACCGCCACCCCGGCCTTTTGAGGCCCGCCCCCGGGCCGATCGTCGGCCTCGCCCGTGACCGACATGAGCCCGCCCAGCCCCTGGATCATGAAGTCGTATCCCGGCCGGTGCGACCAGGGCCCGGTCTGGCCAAAGCCGGTGACCGAGCAAAAGATCAGTCGCGGGTTGAGCGCCGAAAGGCTCTCGTAATCCAGCCCGTATTTCTTCAGCTGGCCGACTTTGAAGTTTTCCACCAGGATGTCGCTCTTGAGCGCCAGTTCGCGGATGGTGGCCTGACCCTCGGCCGAGGCGATATCGACCGCAATCGATCGTTTGCCGCGGTTGGCGGCGAGATAGTAGGCGGCGTCGCTCGTGTCGCTGCCATCGCGGGCCTTCAGAAAGGGAGGGCCCCAGCCTCGCGTGTCGTCGCCCGCCCCAGGCTTTTCAACCTTGATCACGTCGGCGCCCAGGTCAGCAAGGTTTTGTGTGCACCACGGCCCGGCCAGGACTCGAGTGAGATCGAGGACCCGGATACCGTCGAGGATGGCTTTCGTGCTCATGGGGACTCCTGGCAATTCAGCGCGCAAACTTACAGGAATTGTCTTCGACCCGTAAAATGACGGGTTCTGGTCAATCCGACCCCCTTCCTTCCGAATCCCATGAAATCGGCCGACATCCGCGAACGCTTTCTGCGCTTTTTTGAGTCCAGAGGCCATACCATCGTCGCCTCCAGCCCGCTCGTGCCGGGCAATGATCCGACCCTGCTCTTTACCAACAGCGGCATGGTGCAGTTCAAGGATGTCTTCCTCGGCCGCGAACACCGCCCCTATCGCCGGGCGACAAGCTCGCAACGGAGCGTGCGCGCCGGGGGCAAGCACAACGATCTGGAAAACGTCGGTTACACGGCCCGGCATCACACGTTTTTCGAGATGCTGGGCAATTTTTCGTTCGGCGATTACTTCAAGCGCGAAGCCATCCAGCATGCCTGGCAATTGCTGACCGGCGAGTATGGGCTGCCCGCCGAGCGGCTCTGGGTGACGGTGTACGCCGAGGATGACGAGGCTTACGGCATCTGGGCGAACGAGATCGGTGTGCCCGCCAAACGGATCGTTCGCATCGGGGACAACAAGGGCGCGCGGTACGCATCAGACAATTTTTGGCAAATGGCCGATACCGGCCCCTGCGGGCCCTGCTCCGAAATCTTCTACGATCACGGACCCGAGGTCTGGGGAGGCCCCCCGGGCTCGGCCGAGGCCGATGGTGACCGCTACATCGAGATCTGGAACCTTGTCTTCATGCAGTACGAGCGGGATGAGTCCGGCACGCTCACCCCCTTGCCC
>JBIKVK010000146.1:0-8152 GCA_044356835.1 Burkholderiaceae bacterium | reverse complement strand
GAAAGATCGAAGCGGTCTACTCGTATCCGCACCAAAATCACGCCACCATGGAGCCGATGAACGCCATTGCGCGCTACACGGCTGAGCGCTGTGAGGTCTGGACCCCAACCCAGAACGGTGAAGCGGCACTGGCCGCGGCGGCTGAAGCGTCCGGTCTGCCCGCCTCCAGCTGCGAGGTCTACAAGATCCACCTGGGCGGAGGGTTTGGGCGGCGCGGCGCAGTCCACGACTGGGTCCGGCAGGTGGTGGCCATTGCACGGCAGATGCCGGGCACGCCGGTGAAACTGCTCTGGAGCCGCGAGGAAGACATGCTGCACGGCCGGTTTCATCCGGTCACGCAGTGCAAGCTCACGGCCGGTGTGGATGCGCAGGGCAATGTCACAGGCCTGCACATGCGGATCGCAGGCCAGTCCATCCTGGCGGGCGTGTTCCCCCAGAATATCCGCGATGGGCGGGATCCCGTCGTCTTCCAGGGCCTTAACGACGGTGGCGGCGAGGCGATGATCGGTTACGGGTTTCCGAACCTGCTCATCGATCACGCCATGCGCAACCCTCACGTTCCACCCGGCTTCTGGCGCGGCGTCAATCTGAACCAGAACGCGGTCTATCTCGAATGCTTCATGGACGAGATCGCCGCAGCGACTCAACAAGATCCGCTGGAATTCAGACGCAAGCTGATGCGAAACCACCCCAAGCATCTCGCGGTCCTGAATGCTGTGGCCGAGCGAGCCGGATGGGGCAAGCCTGCCGCAGAGATCAACGGGCAGAAGGTATTCCGCGGTCTCGCCCAGACGCATGGCTTTGGCAGCTATGTTGCCGCCTGTGCCGAGGTGTCGGTCAGTGCTGCGGGCGAATTGCGCGTTCACCGCATCATTGCGGCCACCGATTGCGGCTATGCCGTCAACCCACAGCAGATCGAGGCCCAGATCGAAGGGTCCTTCGTCTATGGGCTGTCAGCTGCGCTCTTCGGTCAGTGCACGGTGAAGGACGGGCGCATCGAGCAGTCCAATTTCGATACCTATCCGGTCGTTCACATGCGTCACATGCCCAAGGTCGAGCCGATGGTCATTGCCTCGGGTGGTTTCTGGGGCGGAGTGGGCGAGCCGACCATCGCGGTCGCTGCGCCCGCGGTACTCAATGCCATTTTTGCAGCGACCGGAAAGAGGATCCGCGATTTGCCGATCGGATCGCAAAATCTGCGGCAGGCTTGAGCGCAGTGTTCCGCGAAATGCGCAGCGGCGAATTCAGCTCTGGGCGGCCGCCCAAGCTGCAATGGGCGGCTGCGTCAACACGCGACCGGTGGGCCCGCCGCTTCGTCGGGGCCGGCCTGTGTGCATGGGCGTGGGGCCTGGGCGCGAGCGCCGCTGCCCTCGCCCAGCCAGCTCCAGATGCACTGGCACCGCCGCCCGGCGTGGCGCCGGGCGATCCGGCGCGTGGGCGGGCCTTGGTCGCAGACCGCCCAGCGAGTCTGTGCCTGCTCTGCCACAGCGGACCGTTTCAGGCGCCGACCCAGCAAGGTAATTTGGCCCCCAGCCTGTCGGGTGCGGGCAGTCGCTGGAGCGAAGCGCAGTTGCGGCTGCGTATCGTGGATGGCCGAAAGATTCACCCCGATTCGATCATGCCCAGCTTCGGTGTCGTCGATGCAGCACCCCAGGTGGCCTCGCGTCACTCTGGACGGCCGATCCTGTCGTCACAGCAGATTGAAGACGTCGTCGCCTTTCTCGTCAGCCTCAAGGAATGAGCTTGAATCCGCAAAAGCATCACTTGCGCGCGCACCCCGCCTATTCCGAACCGCACGGACTCAACGGCATTAGCGGCTCAAGCCGCGAGACCGACTCCGAACGCCGGGCACTGGTTCGCGCCGGGCTCGCCTGCTGGCCGGTCCGGGGAGCACAGCATGCTCTCGGCATTGCCGCGGGTCTGGCGGCGATCGCAGGCTCCGGCCCTGCGCAGGCGGCGCCTCAGCCGGGCCCGGCCGGAAGCTACGACGAGGCCATCCGGCGGTTCACCGGAGGCCCGCTGCCGCAAAAGGGTAAAGTCAAACTGGACGTCGCGGTCCTGATCGACAACGGCAATACCGTGCCGCTGGCCGTGACAGTCGACCACCCTATGGAACCGGATCGCCATGTCAGCGCGATTGCGGTGTTCAGCGAACGCAACCCGCAGCATGAGGTGCTCAAAGTCGAACTGGGGGCAGAGAGCGGCCGTCCCGGCATCGCCACCCGCATTCGGCTCGCCACCTCGCAGAAACTGATGGCCGTCGCGCGGCTCTCCGATGGCACCTTCTGGTCCGATGAACTCGACGTGATCGTCACCCTGGCGGCCTGCATCGAGGGCGAGCCTTGAAAGCGAGATGATCATGCGCATCCGCACCCTGATCGATATGCCTCGCCGCGCCCGCGCCGGCGAGGTGATCCAGATTCACGCCACGATCGCCCATCCGATGGAGACCGGCTATCGACGCGATTCCGGAGGCGAACTGCTGCAACGCGACATCGTCCGGTCCTTTACCTGCAGCATGGGGGATCAAGTGCTCTGCAAGGCCGACTTCTTCCCGGCCATTTCAGCCAACCCTGTTCTTTCCTTCTACTATCGTGCGCGGTCGAGCGGCGAGTTGGTCTTTCGCTGGAGTGGCGACCGGGGCTTTGAACATTCGGAACGCGTTACGCTGACGGTCGAGGCATGAGGTCGGCGAAGGGCATTTTACGTTCCGCCCGGCGGCCCCACGGCGGCGCCCCGCAGCCCGCGCTTCAACAGCGATTGTTGCCCGGAACCCTCGGGCAGACCCCGCTCAGGGCCTTGGTCGGACTCTGTATCGCTCTGTGGGTTGCGGCGCCCGGCTTGGGCCTCGCTCAGGACTCACTCCCCCTCACCGCCGGCAGGCTTGAACGGGTCGCCGATCCGATGGCGTCAATACGACCGGACACTCGACGCTCAGGCTATGACTTCATGAGCCCGTCGACTCAGGCACTGCAAAGTGATCGGGCGCGCAATCCGGCCATGCTCTGGGTCCGCGAGGGCGAGCGACTGTGGCGCGAGCCGATCAGGCCGTCTGGCGAGCGCTGCCAGGACTGTCATGGTGATCCGCAGTCGTCCATGCGCGGCGTCTCGGCGCGCTATCCGGCCTGGGATGAAACACTGGGTCGCCCGGTCAATCTGATGCATCGCATCAAGCTCTGCAGGGAGCGCCATCAAAGCGCGACAGACATACCGGCCGAATCCGACGACCTGCTCAGTCTCGAAGCGTTGATCGCAGATCAATCGCGCGCAAGTGCGATCGAGCCGGTCAACGACGCGCGTCTGCAGCCCGCGCTCGCCGAGGGCCGCTCGCTCTACGCCACCCGGATCGGTCAACTCGCCCTCTCATGCACCGATTGCCACGACCGGAACGCCGGCGCGCGGCTGGGCGGCAGCCCGATCCCTCAAGCTCACCCGACGGCCTATCCCATCTATCGCCTGCAGTGGCAGGCCCTGGGCTCGCTCACCCGCCGACTGCGGGGCTGTTTTTCCGGCGTTCGCGCCGAAGCCCCGGACCCCTTCGCTCCGGCCATGACCGCGCTCGAGCTGTTCCTGCGCGACCGTGCGGGCGGGATGGCGCACGAGGGGCCCGGGATCAGACCCTGAGACGGAGAGCACCGCAACAGTGTGCGTCAGCGGCGCCGCGCTGCCTTGTAGCGAAGCCGCCGGCCGTGAAGGATCGGCTCGGTGTAGCCCGACGGCTGTTCGCAGCCCTTGAAGACCAGGTCGCATGCGGCCTGGAAGGCCTCGCCATCGAACGACGGCGCCATCGGCTGGTACGCGGGATCACCGGCGTTCTGGCGATCGACCACCGCAGCCATGCGCCGCATCACGGCCATCACCTGATCGACAGAGGCGACTCCATGCCGCAGCCAGTTCGCAATGTGCTGCGAAGAGATCCGACAGGTGGCGCGATCTTCCATCAGGCCGACATCATGGATATCCGGTACTTTGGAGCATCCGACGCCCTGATCGATCCAGCGAACGACATATCCCAGGATGCCCTGGGCATTGTTTTCGAGCTCGGCATTGATCTCCTGGGCCGTCCAGTGCGCGGGCGCAAGGGGGATGGCCAGGATTTCATCCAGGGTGGCGCGTCGGCCCTGGGCTGCAATCTGAGCCTGGCGTTCGAGCACGTCGATCTGATGATAATGGGTCGCATGCAGGGTCGCTGCAGTCGGGCTCGGCACCCAGGCACAGTTCGCGCCCGCCTGAGGGTGGCCGATCTTCTGTTCCAACATTGCCGCCATCAGATCCGGCATGGCCCACATCCCCTTGCCGATCTGGGCGCGACCGGCGAGGCCACAGGCCAGACCGGTGTCGACATTCCAAAGTTCGTAGGCGGCGATCCAACCCTGCTTTTTCATGTCGCCCTTGCGCACCATCGCGCCAGCCTCCATGGAGGTATGGATCTCGTCACCGGTGCGGTCCAGGAATCCGGTATTGATGAAGGCGACCCGCCGGCGCGCGGCATGGATGCAGGCCTTCAGGTTGACGGTGGTCCGACGCTCCTCGTCCATGATGCCCAGTTTCACGGTGTCGGAGGGCAGACCGAGCGCACGCTCCACCTCGGTGAACACGCGATCGGCGAAGGCGACCTCCTCGGGTCCGTGCATCTTGGGTTTCACCACGTAGACCGAGCCACGCACCGAGTTCCGAGGGCCCGACTGCCGACGCAGATCATGGACTGCGATCAAAGTCGTGCACATGGCATCGAGGAGACCTTCGAAGACCTCCCGCCCGTCGCGATCCAGCACCGCAGGCGTGGTCATCAGGTGGCCGACGTTGCGCACCAGCATCAAGGAGCGCCCTTTGAGGGAAAAACTCCTGCCATCCGGGGCAATGTAGGCTCGGTCGGGGTTGAGGCGTCGCACAAAACTATGGCCGCCCTTAGAGACGGACTCGGTGAGATTACCCTTCATGAGCCCAAGCCAGTTGCGATAGGCAAGCGCCTTGTCTTCACCATCGACCGCAGCCACCGAGTCCTCGCAATCCATGATGGTCGTGATGGCCGACTCAAGCAGCACGTCGGCGAGCCCGGACGGATCCGTTGCACCCACAGGGTGCTGACGGTCGAGCACGAGCTCGAGATGCAGATGGTGGTGGCGAAGCAGTACCGCCTGGGGCGAAGCCGCATCGCCGCGGTGGCCCACAAAGCGTCCGGGATCCACCAGCCCGACGGGTCCAGCCTGGGTGTGGGCGACCAGGCGACCGCCTTCGATCCGCCAGCCCGTCACCGCGGCATGACTGACTCCCGCCAAGGGCACATTGCGGTCCAGAAATGCCTTCGCCCAGGCGATCACGCGAGCGCCGCGGGCGGGGTCGTAACCCGAGCCGCCCGCCGGGGCGTCGCCGAGGGCATCGGTCCCGTAGAGCGCATCGTAGAGACTGCCCCAGCGCGCATTGGCCGCATTGAGGGCATAACGGGCGTTCATCACCGGGACGACCAGCTGAGGCCCCGGAACCGAGGCAATTTCTGGATCGACCTGGTCGGTCTCGACCCGAAAGTCCGAAGGCTCGGGAACGATGTAACCGATCTCCATCAGAAAACGCTTGTACTCCTCGACATCGATGGGCTGGCCGACCCGGGCGCGATGCCACTGATCGATCGATGCCTGTAGGGCATCGCGGCGCGCCAGGAGCTCGCGGTTGCGCGGGCCCAAGCCATGAAGCAGCTCGGACAATGCCCGCCAGAAACGCTCCGGTGTGATGCCGGTGCCCGGTAGGGCCTCATCCTCGATCAGTTGGAACAAGGCGCGGTCGATTCGTAGGCCAAATTTTTCGACTCGGTCGGACATTTTCGAGAGCTCCTGGAAACAGTCAAACGTGCAATGGTCGAGGGATAGGAAACTTCAAGCGTTCATGCGAAGGTGATGCTCGAGCGCCGCTCAGGTGCCTCCAGATGGGGAACGTTGTTGTAGCTGAGCAGCCGAATGGACTGAGAACCCGCGATGAGTTCGCATACACCCGTGTTGCGAAACTGCAGGTTGAGCTCGATCGCAGTACTCGCAGGCGCGGCCAGCAAGTCCGCAACAGTCCGGCCGATCGGGCCGCCCGAGCTGACCACAACCACCGGGTCATCGCGACCCAGATCCCGCGTGGCCTTCAGGAGCGCTGCCCGCACCCGCGAGCCGAACTGGGCCCAGGATTCGGGCATCCCGGTCAGCCGGTCCTCGGCCCAAGCCTGCATTGCGGCTCTGAACGTACGCCAGTAATCGCGACGGTCGCGTAACTGATGGGCACGCGGATCATTCAATCCGGTATGGCAGGCGTAGAGCGCCTCGCCATGGTATTCATCCAGCCCGGGGTCCACTTCCGGCGCGAGCGCACTGCCGAGCGACGTGAGCATTTCAACGGCCGTGTCGCGCTGCCGGTCCAGGGCGCCACAGACCACCCGGGCTGGAACCAGGCCCTGGGCGCGAAAATGCTCGCCCAGCCACCGCGACTGCTGGCGCCCTAACGCCGACAAACGGTCATACTGATCTGAACCGAAGCTGGCCTGTCCATGCCGGACCAGCAAAACCAGAGCCATGAGAGATCCGTCGAATGCTGACAAATCGACATAATACGGGTCCTGGAAAGCCCTCCGGTTTCACCTGACCATGTCTTCCGGTCCGTCCCCATTCATCCGCCGCATCGCGCATCTGGACATGGACGCCTTCTATGCCTCTGTGGAGCTGCTTCGCCGGCCAGAGCTGAAGGGCCTGCCCCTGGTGATCGGCGGGCGCCGCAGCACCGGCCAGGGCGACGCGGTCGGGCGATTGGCCCAGTACCGGGGCCGTGGCGTGGTCACCACCGCGACCTATGAGGCGCGGGCGTTCGGCATCCACTCCGGGATGGGCCTGATGAAAGCCGCTGGGCTGTGCCCCCAGGCGCTGCTCTTGGCGGCCGATTTCGACGAGTACCGGCGGCTGTCGCGGCTGTTCAAATCGGCCGTCGCCGAAATTGCACCCGTGATCGAGGATCGCGGCATCGACGAAATCTATATCGACCTTACCGATTGCCCCGGGACCGCATTAGACGGCGGACGCGCGACCGCTCTGGCGATCAAGGCGCGCATCAAAGAACGCTGCGGCCTGAGCTGTTCAATCGGCATCACGCCCAACAAACTGCTCGCAAAGATTGCCTCTGATTTGAACAAACCTGACGGTCTGACCCTTCTGAACGCTGCCGATCTGGCCACCACCATCTGGCCACTGCCGGCACGTCGGATCAACGGTGTGGGGCCCAAGGCCTCCGAAAAACTGGCCCGCCTGGGTATTCAAACCATTGGTGATCTGGCGCGGCAACCCCGCGACGCTCTGATCCAGCAGTTCGGACGTTCGTACGGGGCCTGGCTGCATGAGGCGGCCCACGGCCGAGATGACCGACCCGTCGTCACCTTCAGCGAGCCCCGCTCCATCAGCCGGGAAAGCACCTTCGAGCGTGACCTCCATCCGCGCAACGACCGCGATGAGCTCTCGATCCGCTTCCAGACGCTGTGCGAGCGCGTGGCGGGCGACCTTCAACGCAAGGCCTACCTGGGGCGGACCATCGGCGTCAAACTGCGCTTCGAAGATTTCGAGACGGTCACGCGCGACCTCACCTTGGCCGAAGCAACCGCCGAGGCACAGGCAATCCGCGCAGCAGCCCGCCAGTGCCTGCGACGGATTCCTCTGGACCGAAGGTTGCGACTCATCGGCGTCCGGGTGTCATCGCTCAGCCGCGCCGACGCTCAACCCGAGCCCGTAACACGGCTCGGCGAACCTGCGGCCAACTACCAACTGCCACTCTTCGACCCGGCCGATCCGGCACCCCTTGAAACAGAGCGCCCCGGCGGGACTCAGGCCTGACCGAAACGCTGGCGGGCCAGCGCAGCGCCCTTCACCATCGCCTCGAGCTTGAGCTGCGCGGTCCGCCGATCCATCGGTGCCATACCGCAATTGGTGCACGGCATCAATCGCGCAGCCGGCACATGCTCGAGGGCCTGCTCAATGGTCCGCGCGACGTCCTCCGGCGTTTCCACGCGTTCACTGGCCACATCGATCACCCCGACCATCACATCCTTCCCAGCGAGAAGCTTCATCAGCTCAGCGGGGACTTTCGAATGGGCGCATTCGAGCGAGATCTGATCGATGCGGCTGGCCGCCAGGGC
>JBIKVK010000145.1:0-8159 GCA_044356835.1 Burkholderiaceae bacterium | reverse complement strand
GAAAGACCATCTGCGCGACCCGCGCGAGGCTGCGATCGGCCTGGGCCACATCGATACCGGCGAGGCTGGCCCGACCACTCCACTGACGGTTGAGACCGGCCAGCACCCTCAGGACTGTCGATTTGCCGCTGCCACTTTCGCCCACCAAGCCGAAACTCTCGCCAGGGGCTACCTCAAAACTCACACCGCGCACCGCATGAACCGCATCGCGCCGAGCACCAAAAACCACGGAGAGGTCCGCAACCGAAATCATGCCCTCATGCCTCAAGCCAGGCCGCATCGCGATCGAGCGTGGGCAGTTCGGACCGCAGCGCGCCGATCCTGGGTAGGCTGCGGAGCAATCCTTGGGTGTACGGATGGGTGGCCGAAGCCAGTTCGCCCGCCGCGCGTTCCTCCACGACCCGACCGGCATACATCACGAGCACGCGATCACAGAAGGACGCGACCAGATCGAGGTCGTGGCTGATGAAGATCAGGCCCATGCCACGCTGACTGACCAGATCGTCCAAAATGGCGAGCACCTGCATTTGAACGGTCACATCGAGCGCGCTGGTCGGTTCGTCGGCAATCAGCAGATCGGGCTCGGGCACCAGCATCATCGCGATCATGATCCTTTGTCCCATGCCTCCCGACACCTCGTGCGGGTAGAGACGGACGACGCGCTCGGGGTCACGGATTCGAACCGCTTCGAGCATGTCGAGCGTCTTGCGACGCGCCGCCGCTGCGTTCAAACCGAGGTGGATCCGGGCCACTTCATCGATTTGCTGACCGACCGTCATCACAGGGTTCAGTGAATATTTCGGATCCTGCAGCACGAGCGAAATCCGGGCTCCCCGAATCGTACGCAGCTGTTTGGGTGAGGCCGTCAACAGATCCGTGCCGTCGAAATCCATTCGATCAGCCTTGAGCTGCGCCGACGGGGGCAGCAGTCGCATGATCGAGCGCCCCGTCAGAGACTTCCCCGAACCGCTCTCGCCGACGATGCCCAGTCGCTCGCGCCCGAGCGAAAAGGACACGCCACGAACCGCATGGAACGGCCCATTGGGCGTTTGAAACGACACCCAAAGGTTTTGGACATCCAGCAGCGCACTCACTTTTTCTGCCTCGGATCCAGAACGTCCCTGAGGCCATCGCCCAGCAAGTTGAAGGCAAGGCTCACAACGAAAATGGCGAGCCCGGGAATCGTCGCCACCCACCATTGATCCAGGATATAGCGCCGACCCGAGGACACCATGGCCCCCCACTCGGCCATGGGCGGCTGGGCCCCCAAACCGAGAAAGCCGAGTCCAGCCGCAGTCAGGATGATGCCCGCCATGTCCAACGTGACCCGCACCGTCAATGACGATACGCACATCGGCATGACATATCGAAACAGGATGCGTGACGACCCTGCACCCTGCATCCGCGCCACCGCAATGAAGTCGGTGTTGCGCACAGTGAGCGTTTCGGCGCGAGCCATGCGGGCATAGGGTGGCCAGGACGTCAGCGCAATTGCGATCACCGCATTTTCGATGCCGGGGCCGAGCGCCGCCACGAAGGCAAGCGCGAGAATCAGGCTGGGGAACGCAAGAAAGATATCGGTGATGCGCATCAACAGCGCATCCAACCAGCCGCCCAGATAACCCGCAGCCGTACCGACGACAAGCCCGATCGGTGCCGCAATGAGGGCGACAAGTACGACGATGTAGAGGGTGATTCGGGCTCCATAGACCAGACGCGAAAAAATGTCGCGTCCGAACTCGTCGGTGCCCAGCCAGTGCCCTCCTGCCCCAGGGGGCAGCAGTCGTTGCGCCAGGTTCTGCTCGTAGGGTGAATGGGGTGCGATCCAGGGCGCACAGGCTGCGACCAGCACCAAGACCGCGACAATCGCCAGGCCCAGGAGCGCCAGTCGATTTGCGCGAAATTGCAGCCAACCCCGATACAGCTGGCCCAACATGGCCTCACGACGCGAGGCGGGAGAGTCCGACAAGAGCGACGCTCGCCAACCGCTCATGACTTGGCCCGCGGGTCGAGGACGCGATACAACAGATCGGACAACAGATTGATACCCACAAAGACGACCCCGACCACCAAGGTGGCTCCCAGCACGGCGTTCATGTCCGCCGCCAGCAATGCGGTGGTCAGGTAACGGCCCAGACCGGGCCAGGCGAAGACGGTCTCGGTCAGCACCGCCCCCTCAAGCAAACGCGCATAGGACAAAGCTATGACCGTGACCAGTGGAACGGCGACATTTTTCATCGCATGAACCCAGACGATTCTGGTCTCTGAAACGCCCTTGGCCCGCGCCGTGATGACGTACTCCTGATTCAGTTGCTCGAGCATGAAGGACCGGGTCATTCGGGCGATGTATGCGACCGAGAAATAGCCCAACACGGCTGAAGGCAGAACGACATGGCCCATGGCATTGCGAAGGACCTCCCACTCGCGTGCAATCGCCGCATCGATCAGGATGACTCCGGACACCACCGGGACCATGTCCTCGAAGGCCACACCCAGGCGGCCCGGGCCATTCACCCATCCGAGGATGCCGTAGAAGATCAGCAGGCCGATGATTCCGAGCCAGAAGATCGGCATCGAATAGCCCACCAGTCCCACCACTCGGACGATCTGATCGGGCCAGCGATCCTGCCAGACGGCACCCGCCACACCCATTGGAACGCCGATCAGAACACCGAGCAGAGTCGCGAGCGTTGCAAGTTCAAGCGTCGCGGGGAAGACCCGCGCAATGTCTTGACTGACCAGCCGGTTCGTGACCAGCGACTGGCCGAAGTCTCCAACCGCCATTTTCTGGACATAAATCGAGAATTGCACCCAGAGCGACTGGTCCAGCCCAAGTTCGCGGCGCACAGCCTCGTACACATCTCTGGGCGCCTGATCACCCACGACCGCAAGCACCGGGTCGATGGGAACGACCCGCCCGATGAAGAAGGTGACCGCCAGCAATCCGAGCAGCGTGGCGACAACCTGAAGCAGGAACCCGGGAACCTGGCGCAGGGCAGACAGGCCAGCCACCTCAGCCCTTGGTGGCACGCCAGTAGATCGCCGACAGCCCAGGTGAGCTCGCCATGTAGTCCTTGACGTTACTGCGCACTGCGGCCTGGACCTGCTGCTGAGCGAAGACCATGAACGGCGAGGTGTTCATGAATTCCTCCTGAATCTGACGATAAATTGCAGCGCGGGCGTTCTGGTCGCGCTCCTGCATGGCCGACTCGGTTCGAGCGCTGAGCGCGGGGATGTCCCAGTTGTTGCGCCAGGACAGTTTGCCCGGATTCTCACGTCCCGGCGGATTGTGCGCAAAGCTGTCGGCGTTGTAATGCGGGTCGGGATAGCCGAGGCCCCAGATGCCGATAAACAGTTGATGGTTGCGCGACCGAACCTTGGCCAGTACCTGCGCACCTGTGGCGGGCAGCACCTCAAGAGTAACCCCCCCCTTGGCGAAACTCGCCTGCAGGGCCTGCGCCACATCGAGCGAGGGGAAAGTGTTGGCAGTATCCATGGTGAGCCGGATCCCGTTGGGATGGCCTGCCTCGGCCAGCAGCTTGCGGGCCCGATCGGGATCGAAACGCCAGGGGCGGCTGTCCACCTCGCCAAGGATCGACCGAGGAATGAAGGACTGGTGCGGAAACACCTGCCCCGGCAAGAGGTTGTTGGCAATGCCGTCGTAGTCGATCAGAAGCTTCAGAGCCTCGATGACTTTGGGATTCGCGAGGGTCTTGTCCCCTTTGTTGGCGCAAAAATACTGAATGGTGCCGCGCGGGAACTCCTGGATGTTGATGCCCTGACGACCGCGAAGCGCCTTGATGTCATTCGGGGTGAGGTTGCGCGCCACGTCGACATCACCCTTCTCAAGGAGCAGGCGCTGGGTGGACGCCTCGGGCACATGCCGCACGATGATGCGCTGCATATTCGGGCGGCCGCGCCACCACGAATCGTTGCGGTCGAGGACATAGGTTTCGTTGGGCTGGTAGCGGTTCAGCCTAAAAGCCCCCGAACCCGCCGAATTGCGGTTCAACCAGGCATTGCCCAGATCGTCACCGGCATTCTGTTGCACGAGCTTGCTGTCGACCACCGACGCAATGGTCGCGGTGAACAGGTTTTGGATGAGCGAAGGCGCGTAAGCGCGATCGAAGGTGACACTGACTTCGAAATTGCCCACCTGACGGACCGTATTCTCCACGTTTTCACGGGTCAGGCCCACTGAGCGGTACATGAAGGCCGGCGTCCGATTGAGGAGCAAGGGACGGCGCAGTGAGAACACGACATCGGCCGCCGTCAATTCGTTGCCCGAGTGAAACCGAACGCCCTGACGGATGCGAAAGAGGAAGGTCTTGCCGTCATCGGATACTGTGAAAGACTCGGCGAGACCTGGGATCAGTTGCGCACTCGATTTGGTCTCGTCGATTGCAAACAACTGGTCATAAATGTTCTTGAGCGCGTCGCTTCCGGTGACCTCGAAAGAATGATGTGGGTCGAGCGCAACCAGGTCGTCGATCTGAGCCGCGATCACCAGCGCCGTTCGGGGCGTCTGGGCCGCGGCGGGACGCGCGATGGGTAGGGCCGCAGCGGTCAGCAGGGCAGAACCGGCCGACAGCATGGCCCGCTTGGTCAGGCGTGGCCCTCCATCCCAGCCCCGCACGAGAGTCTGAAGCGGGTCGAGGGTATCAACGGGGGGCTCGCATTGGACAGGGCGCTGCTGCCGGTTGCGCAGTTTCATGGAAGTCTCCGCAGATTGAGTGGGTGTTGTTATCGTCGAGAGCACGCACCGAGTAAACGGGCCAGCTCAAAACCCGCAGATATCGCCCGATCGCTCCGGCCCTGTCAAGTTTATTGGTACTCGAGAACCTGGGGCCCGGCTCGATTCGGATCATCGCGTCCCGCAAATACCGGGGGAAAGCCAGCGGAAAAAAACTTATGATCGAGCAATGAATCATTTCTCGAACAAGCCCGAACAGCGAAACACATATGTCCCAAGCCATCCTGTTTGAAATGCACGGCCCAGTCGCGCTGATTACGATCAATCGCCCCGAGCAGCGCAATGCCATCAACTCCGAAGTGCGTTTGGGTCTCTTCGACGCCTGGAAGCGCGTCGAGGAAGATCCAGCCGTGCGGGTTGCGATTCTGACCGGCGCAGGTGACAAGGCGTTTTGCGCCGGCCTCGATCTCAAGGAGGCGGCGGCGACCGGTCTGGGCAATCAGGTGCAGGACCGCAACTTTCTGCCCATCCTTGGGCAGACGATCGAACTGAGCAAGCCCACCATTGCTGCGGTGAACGGCGCAGCCTTCGCAGGGGGCTGGGTCTTCACCCAAATGTGCGATCTCGCGATCGCCGCCGACCACGTACAGTTCGGAATCACGGAGGCCAAGGTGGGGCGCGGCATGCCCTGGGCTCCCCCGCTGATCAACATGATTCCGCAACGCATCTTGATGGAATTGCTCCTGACGGCGCGACCCATCAGTGCCCGCCGAGCGCTCGAGCTCGGCTTCGTAAACGAATTGGTGCCCCGCGATCAGTTGGTGGACAAGGCCCTCGAACTTGCGCGGTGCATCGCCGAAAACGCACCTCTGACCGTGCGCGCCGCCCGGGAAATGGTCTATCTTTCGACCGAGATGGGACGCACCGCAGCCCTCAGGGCCAGTGCTGCCGTTTTTGAATCGGTTTATAAAAGCGAGGACGCCCTGGAAGGGCCGCGTGCCTTCGCAGAGAAACGCAAGCCGGTGTGGAAAGGTCGCTAGTGCAGCGCGGACCGACCAGCCAGCACCAACACTCCCCAACTCGACTCTTTCAACCAAGACCGAACCGCATGACGGAGCCCGCGCTCGATCAAGTGTGTATCTTCGGAGCTGGAGCGGTCGGCGGCCACCTCGCCGCGCGGCTAGCCGCATCTGGTCGCATCCGGGTTTCGGTGGTGGCGCGCGGCCCGATGCTGCGAGCGATCCGCGAACGCGGTTTGACGGTGTTGTATGACGACGGATCGCAGCTGCAAGGCCGACCCGACCAGGTCACCGATGACGCGTCAGAGCTGCCCCCCCAGCGCCTGGTTGTCGTCACGCTGAAGGCCTGGCAGGCTCCCCGGTCGGCACAGACCATCGCGCGACTGCTTGCACCCGACGGGATCGCGGTCTTCGCCCTGAACGGCATTCCCTGGTGGTGGCGGTATGGGGGCTCGGAATCGCCCGGCCCCCTACCCTTGGTCGACCCCGCAGGGGCCTTGTGGTCGACGATCGGGCCGGAACGTGCCCTGGGCGCAGTCATACGGTCACCCAATGAGGTCATCGAGCCCGGGGTGATACGCCATCATGGCGCGAACCGGTTCATCATCGGAGAGCCGAACGGTCAGGACAGCGCCCGGCTGAAGCATGTCGTCGCCTCACTCGTGCGAGGAGATGTCGACGCAGTCGCAACAACACAGCTACGGCGAGAGACCCTCAGCAAGCTGGTCCTCAATGTTTCGGGCAATGTCCTCACCGCGCTCACGCGTCGCGACCTCTACCAGGTGGGCGCCGATCCGGCTTTACGGACCCTATCGATGGCGCTGATGCGCGAGGCTGTATCGGTGTCGGCAGCGCTTGGATTCGATCTGTCGGGAGAGATCGATCTTGAAACGATCAGCGGACGTGCACCGCCTGGAACCCGCCCGTCGATGCTTCAGGATGTAATCGCCGGCCGGCCGATCGAGTCCGAAGCAATCATGGGCCAACTGCACGCCTTCGCGACCGAGCGGTCGATTCCTGTTCCGACCATGGACCTCATGCTGCCACTGCTGCGGGGCTTGGATGTCTCGCTTCGCGAGGCTATCGGCGCAGGCGGCTGAGGCCTTTCCGAATCAGACCAGGAGCCCTTTGAGGGCCGAACTGTCGCGGAACCCAAGCACCTCGTCCTGAACAGATCGAGCGGAGAGCCCGAAGACGCGCTGCACGATGCGCGCATGGACGGCGTTGATGTCGATGGTCGGAGGAAGATCTCGCCCGTCGAGTAAGCTGGACTTGGTCAGCCCGCGCCAATCGGCGTAAACACGCGACTGCCCGAGCAGCCCGCCCGCCAACAGGCAGCAGCTTGCCGAGCCATGGTCGGTGCCCGTCGTGCCATTCTCAGCGACCGTTCGACCAAATTCAGTGAGGGTGAAGACCAACGCATGACGCCACGCTGCACCCATCGCCCCCTGGAAATGCCGAACGACCTCGTCGAGCCGTCGGAGCTGATCCGCATGATCGCCCTGGTCTGCTCCCTGGTTGGCATGGGTATCGAAACCGTTTCGAAATTCGATGAGGCCCACCCGGGGCCCGTCACGACGCGCCAGGGTTTCGCCCGCCACCCGAGCCAGTTCCGAGAGGGTGCGAGACTCGGCGTACTGGGCGCTGCTCATTGTCGACCGTTCCTCAGTGCTGGACTGAACGCTCAGGGCGCCGGCATAGGGCGCAAGTACCGGGTCCTTGCCCCACAGAGCCTGGAGTGACTCGGCGACCGAGGCACTGACCCGTGGCATCCAGTTCGGGAAGTGGGTCGCGACATCGTCATGGCCTCTGAGAATCAGAGGCATCGGGATGGAAATCGAAACGCCACCGCCCGCACCCGCCACCTGCATCGCACGGCCGATCCATCCCGTCCGTGATGAATAGGGCTTATCCATGCCGGACTGCATCACATCCTGCCCCTCGAAGTGCGAGCGGCCGGCATAGCTGAAACCCGCCCCGTGGACGACCGCTAATTGCCCCTGCGCCCAGAGGGAATGCAGATGAGGCATCGCGGGATGCAGCGCAAACGAAGCGTCAAGTCGCAGAGCATTGCGGATCGCGATCGTCGGACGCACACGCTCGTAATCCGCATCAGCGACCGGCGGCACGGCGCATAAGCCGTCGAGCCCGCCGCGCAGCATCACGATCAGAAGCCGCGGGGCATGATCGTCCGAGCGGGCTGAGGCCGACGGGAAAGCAGCAAAGCTCAGCGTGGCTGCAGCACCCGACTGTAGAAATTGACGTCGCTTCATGGTCAGCTCCAGAGCAGTTCGGGACTGATGTGAAACAGGGTGTGAGCGCCGCCGACGTCGCCGTAGCGCAGGGCCTCCCGCACGATCCGCGCAGTGGCGCTGTCGGGCCGCAAGTGTTCATCGATTCGAGACGACAAGGTCGCAGCCGCCTTGGGCGTGGCCGCCAACCAGTCG
>JBIKVK010000016.1:0-26729 GCA_044356835.1 Burkholderiaceae bacterium | reverse complement strand
GCACGCGAAAGACCTGCGCCGGCTCATCCGACCAGGAGTCGATGGTTGTCATGCGACCGATCATCGCCTCGACCAGAGGTGCAGCCGCATGCACCAGACTCAGCGTCTCGGGGTCCAAAGTCAGCCCGGCATGGCCAAGCGAGCGATCGATCCAGGCTGACATCGAGGCATCTGGTAGCGGCACTGGCTCGGTCGGTGCAACAGGGATCGGGCCGGGTGGCAGGAGATCAAGCAAAGGATGCCTCTTGCAGAACCCCGTCTCGGCCTCGAAGGCGGCCCCCGCCCTCAGGACGGTCTGCTCGTCAAAGGCACGTCCGACGATCTGCATCGACAAAGGCAGCCCCGTGGACGAGAAGCCCGTGCAGACCGAAAGCGCCGGATGCCCGGTCACAGAAAACGGCGACGTGAGGTTGGGGCGATCGCTCCAAAGCCCATACAGGAAACCGTGAGTACGCGGCGCATCCAGGCGGGGAGCAGGCCCCGGTCCAAGCGTCACCAGCAGGTCGACCTCGGCCAAGGTCGAGCTCATCTGCTCGACCAGCTTCAGACGATGCCGGGCAGCCTGGAACTGAACGTGACCGGGCACCAGGCAACCGGGCAAGATGCGACCGAGGAAATCGCGGCCGAAGTCTCGGGTCCTGCGCTTGAGATCAGCGTGATAGCGGGCAAAGGCCTCGGGCTCCTGAATGAGAACCCGAACATCGTTGTAAAAACCCAGGGGCGCAATCTCAACCGTTTCAAGCCTGGCGCCAAGACGCTCGAGCACTGAAAGGGCGTCTTCCATCGCGCGCACCGCCTCGGGATTGGCCGAAAGATCCCTCTCCCAGAAATGGCGGACAACACCGATTTTGAGACCTGCAATACCCTGCCCGAGCGCTGCAGAAAAATCGGGCACAGTGCGATCAACACTCGCGGGATCCAGCGGGTCGAAGCCTGCGATCGACTGCATGATCAGCGCGCAGTCCCGGGAGCTCCGCGCAATAGGGCCCACCGTATCGAGACTGCCCGCCAGGGGCAGCACGCCCCGCCGGCTGACCCGACCATAGGTGGGCTTGAGACCCGTGACGCCGCACAGGGCAGCGGGAATGCGAATCGAACCGCCGGTATCGGTCCCGAGGGCAGCCGGCACCAACCCGGCGGCAACCGCCGCCCCCGAGCCACTGCTTGAACTGCCGGTGAAGTGGTCGAGATTCCAGGGGTTGCGAGCGGGCGGCCAGGGCAGATCCATGGAGGGTCCGCCGTGGGCGAATTCGTGCGTTGCAGTCTTGCCTACGATCACGGCGCCCGCCGCGCGCAGGGCCGACACGCAGGCCGAATCGAGCGATGGTCTGCGGTGCAAGGCGACCTTGGAGTGCCCGGTGGTCGGCATGTCGCAGGTGTCGATGACATCCTTGATGCCGAAGGGGACGCCTGCCAAGAGAGCGCCGCCGCCCGCTCCCCCTTGAGTGCGTTCTGCCGTGCCCTTCGCGCGCGGGGCATCGACATGCACGAACGCATGAATGTGCGGATTGATCGCGTGGATCCGATCCAGAAGTGCCTGGGTCCATTCCGCCGACGAGAGACGACCGGCTGCGAGCATCGACAGGCCCTCTGCGACCGTCAGCCAATGCAATGGAACATCCGCCAGGGTGGGTCGATCGCCGGCGCGCGTTGCAGGCTTTGAATCGGTGCTCAAGATGCAGGTCCGTGAGGTCGGCGGTCGCCGGATTTGATGTGAGACCCAAAGGCCAATTCGGCGGGAAGAGTAACAACATTCACCTCCCTTGTGTACAATCGGATTGAACAAAAAAAATCACATTGCGACGTCGCCCACAGCGCGGCGCGAGGGAGATTCGATTGACTGACGTATACGATCCTCTGGCTGACGCTCGAGCCGTGCATGACACCGTCTCTTCGGGCGGGGTCGCCATTTTCAAGGCCGATGTGGGCTACGCCATCGTCGGTCACACGGAGCCGGCGATCCGCAGAATTTACGAAGCCAAAAACCGCAGCTTCTCAAAGCCCTGCGGCATGTTCGGATCGTGGGCCATCTTCCAGGAAATCATCGACATCGACTCGCGAGCCCGCGACTATGTCCGCGCGGTGATCTTTGATCATCGTTTGCCGATCTCCGTAGTCGCACCGTTCAGAGCCGATCACCCCTTCTTCAAATCGGTCGCCCCCTTCGTGCTCGCCAATGCCTCCAAGGCCGGCACGATGGACGTGTTGATGAATGCCGGCCCGACCCACGATGAGATCGCCCGGATTGCCCTCGAGGAGTCGCGGCCGGTCTTTGGGTCTTCGGCCAATCGCTCGCTCGCAGGCAGCAAATTCGTCTTCAAGGACATCGAGCCTGAAGTACTTGAGGCCACCGATCTTGCGCTGGACCGAGGGCACAGCAAGTACAGCAATGACCGTGGTTTGGGCTCGAGCATCATTGACCTGCGCAATTTCCAGCCAGTGCGGATCGGTATCTGTTTCAACGAACTGCGTGCGGTCGCAAGCCAGCATTTCGGAATCGATATCCCAGACCGGTTGCCCGGCTGAGCCCTGGGTCCGATGCGCCCCGCGGTTCACCCGGGCCTCCCGGCGAAACGGTTCTGTCGGGCGTAGCGTGTTGACCCCACCCGATACGGCCGCGTCCTTTTCGGCCACGTCTGGCCTTGAGGCGCTGGGCCGCGGCGACCTGAGTGCGGCCGGTTGGATGAGCGCCTGCCTCGGCCGGATCGAGGACCGCGATCCGCAGATCCGCGCCTGGGCCTTCCTCGATGTCGAGCGCGCCCGGGCTGAGGCCTCGGAGAGCAGTCGACCCGGTGCGACACGGGGGCCGCTCTCGGGGCTACCGATCGGCATCAAGGATGTCATCGACGTGGCCGGGATGCCCACCCGCTGCAACTCGCCCACCACCGCTGCCGATCCTCTCGTCAAAGCCGACTCGGCCTGCGTCGCCCGTCTGCGCGCTGCGGGCGCGATAGTCGTGGGCAAGACCGTCACCACCGAGTTCGCCTTCACAGAACCCGGTCCGACCGTCAATCCGCATGATCCCCGCCGAACCCCAGGCGGATCTTCATCCGGTTCGGCTGCGGCCGTCGCCGACTTTCATGTGCCGGTTGCGCTCACCACTCAGACGGGTGGCTCCACGATCCGGCCCGCTGCCTACTGCGGCGTGGTGGGCTACAAGCCGCCCTTTGGGCATGTTCCGACGCGGGGCCTTCGTTTTCTCGCGCCTTCGATGGATCACATCGGACTGCACGCGCGATGCGTTGCCGACATCGCCCTCGTCGCAAGTGTGCTCGAGGGGCGGCCCCGAACGGACTCACCCGTGCGCCCCGTCCGGCTGTTGCGACTGTCACTGCCCAGCCATGGACTCTGCGACCCGGCGGTGGCCGATCGGATCGAGGAGGTCTGCGCGCGCTTGAGGGCCGAGGGCGTTCCGGTGGATGACCTGTCGCCCATTGCTGAATTCGATGGCATCGATGCGGCCCATCGGACACTGATGTCCGCCGAGGTCGCGCGCAGTTTTTCTCTGCTCCATGCCTCTCGCCCGGACCTGCTGAGCGACAGCCTGAGGAGCTTCATCGAACGCGGTCAGTCAACCACCGAGGACGAGCTTGCCGAGGCGCGAGCCTTGGTCGCGCGAATCGCCCAGCGCTTGTTCCAGCACGCCGAGTCGCGAGCCCTGCTGGTTCTACCCTCGACCCTTGAGACCGCCCCTATCGGGCTCGGCTCGACCGGCAACGCGGTTCTCAATCGGCCGTGGTCGTTGTTGGGGCTGGGCGTAGTCAGCCTGCCCGTCGGAAGGGCGGGTGACGGAATGCCGATTGGCTTGCAGATCGTTGACCCGCACCCCTGCGCGGATCGACTCTTGCCCACGGCCCGATTCATCGAATCGATGATGGAACGGGCTTGATCCTCATCAAAGGAGAGCATACCTTGAACGATACCGCTGAGCTGGATCGACGCATCGTCGAGTTCGCCGCTTCGACACGTTTTGAAGACCTCCCCGCGCAGGCCGTGCGCGCCGCCCAGATGCGCGTGCTCGACTCGATCGGTGTCGCGATTGCCGCCTGGGATGCGCCCCCCTCCCGGATCGCCCGCAAGCTCGCCCAGCCCACGTCCGGCCCGATGGCCGCGCGAGTGTGGGGGGTGCAGACCCGGACGACCGTAGACATGGCGGCCTTCGCCAACGGCGTGATGGTGCGATATCTCGATCTGAACGATGCCTGGCGCACTCGCGACGCCCATCATCCCTCCGACTACCTTCCGGGCATCTTGGCCGTGGCTGAAGCCTGCGGCCGCTCCGGACGCGACTTCATCACTGCGCTCGCGGTGGCCTACGAAATCATGTGCCGCTTCACCGATGTGGTGCCGCTCAATGGGGTGGGCTGGGACCAGCCCGTCACCGGCGTGATGGGCACAGCGATGGGCGCAGGCCTTTTGCTCGGTCTTGACCGGGAAGCGCTGCAGCATGCGATCGCGCTCGCCATCACCCCCAATCTCTGTACCTATCAGACCCGGTCGGGCGAGCTGTCGATGTGGAAAGGCTGCGCGGGCCCCAACGGCGCTCGAAATGGCGTCTTCGCCGCTCAGCTGGCGGCAGAAGGACTCACCGGACCTTACGAATGTTTCGACGGCGTGTTTGGGTTCTGGAACCAGACGCAGCAGGGTGAGCGACGTTACGTGCCTCTGCCGGACGGCTCAGCCGACTGGCGATGGGGCGTGTTTCAAACGAACATCAAGACCTACCCGGTCAGGGACTCATGCCAACTGCCGATCATGACCGCCCTCAAGCTGCGCGCTCAGCTCGATCCCGCGGCAATCCGATCGCTTCGGATCGATACCTACAAGTCAGCCTGGGAAGGGGCTGTAAAAGATCGCGAACTCTGGGCTCCGCGGACTCGGGAAACGGCCGATCACTCGATGCTGTTTTCCGTGGTGTGCACCCTGATCGATGGTGAGCTCAGCATCCACAGTTTCGAGCGAGAGCGCTTTCTCGATGCCGATGTGCTGGACCTGATCGGACGCACCGAAGTGGTCGTCCTGGACGAATTCACACGGGCCACTCCAGGCGAGCGCAAATGCCGGATCACCGCCACCCTTGCTGATGGACGGACGGTTTCGGCCGATCACATGGTCACGCTGGCTCAGATCGAAGCCGGTATGAGCGATCAGGATCTCGAACAGAAATTCGTCGAGTGCACCCGAGGCATCTTTGATGAGAAGCGGCAGGTGCAGGTGATCGAGGCGACCCGCAATCTCGCGACTGCAGGCCGGGTCGATGATCTGATCGATCTAATCCGGGTCAGCTGAGGGGGGCACCCTCGGTCGCGCCCCCGGTGGGCCATCGCGGCCCCACCGGAAAGTTCACATCACCGGTGCGCTGACCTCCATCCGCCACTTGGAGGTCAGACGCTGCAACACGGAGACGCAGAACGATATGGCACCTGCGACGCACATGATCACGATGAGACCGGCAAACACCCCGGTCGAGTCAAGGTTGTTCTGCGATCGTCGCAGGAGCCAACCCAGCCCCGTACTGCCCACGACGAGCTCTCCAAAGACCGCGCCGGTCACCGCGTAGGGCACCGAAACCTGCAGCCCGGTGAACATAAACACCCCTGCGGAGGGCAAGATGACTTTGATCACGATGTCGAGCTTTGAGGCACCCATCGTGCGCAGCAGGTTGATCAATGACGCCGGCACGTCTCGCACCCCGGCGTACGTCGTGTAGAAAACAATGAAAAACACAATCACCGACGTCAGGGTGATTTTCATCGTGGCGCCGATACCCAGCCAGATGATGAACAGTGGCACCAATGCGAGGCGCGGCAGACTGTAGAGCGCAGTCAGGAAGGGGCGGATGATCTCATCCAGCCAATTGATGCGGCCCAGCAGCAGTGCCAGAACGATCCCGACGGCCCCGCCCAGTATGAAGCCATAGGAGGCTGCCAACAGCGTCTCGATGGCGGTGCTGACGATCGTTCCGTCGAGCAACCACTCCCATAGCCGGATGCCGACATCGACCGGATTGCTGACGAAGAACGGGTCAATCCAGCGACCGCTCGCAAACTGCCAAAGGGCCAGGAAGGCGATCGGAAAGAGGATCTTGCCCACCCAGACCCACTGACGCTGCCGGCGCCACGCCGCCACCGTCTCGAGTCGGCCCTGTTCGATTCGTGCTCGGAGCGTTTCTGCCGACTCAGGCTGAGCCGGATTGACGGCGGTTTGAGATTGCGTCACTTCAGTCCTCCTCGCTCACGGGATTGGCCAGACGCAGTTCGTCTCTGAGACGATGGCTGAGTTCGACAAATCGCTCGTGATAACGAATTTCCTCGACATCGCGCGGGAAGGGCAGGTCTATGTCGATGCGAGCTCGAATCCGACCGGGCCGAGAGGCAAAAACATAGACCTCCTGGGCCAGGGTCACCGCCTCATCGATGTCGTGAGTGACAAAGACCACCGTCATGGACCGAGCACTCCACAGGCGCAGAAACTCGGCATGCAGACGCGCCCGCAATTGCGCATCCAGCGCGCCAAAGGGTTCGTCCATGAGCACCAGGTCCGGCTCGGTGACCAGCACCCGGGCGAGGCCGACCCGCTTGCGCATCCCCCCTGAAAGCTCGCTCGGAAACGCCCGCTCGAACCCCTGCAAACCGACCTGGGTCAAGGCTTGTGACACGCGCCGCTCACGCTCTGCGGCCGGTAAGCGCCTGACCTCCAGGGGCAGGCCCACATTGGCAGCGACTCGCCGCCAGGGCAGCAGGCTGTCGTTTTGCGTGACGTAGGCCGCCCGCGTGTTGGGGGCCGAAATGACCTGTCCGGAATGGCGCACTACGCCGAGGCTGGGCGGAATGAGCCCGGCAAACATGTTGAGCAAGGTCGACTTGCCGCACCCGGAGGGTCCGAGAAGGGCGATGAACGAACCGCGCTTGACGCTCAGATTCAGGTCTTCCAGTGCCGTGACGAAGGATTTTCGCTCGGGACTGTAATACCAGTGGTGAACACCCTCAGCGCTCAAGATGGGCGCATCGGCCGACGCGCCCGAAGGCAAGCCGGAATGCGCCGCTTGATCCCCGGTCATGGCTTGATCGTCTTGACCACGTCGGCCACCGAATCGAGGAAACGATTGGTCATGATGTCGTCCATGCGGATCTTGGTGACCGGGGGCAGCCCGCCCGCTTTGCGGCCAAGATTGGCAACCCGAAGAACGCGGTCGAACGAGGTCTGAGTGAACCGGTCTTCGGGCTTGGCAAAGCAGGGATACGTGAAATCAAAGGCCTGATCGAAGACGGGTTCGGGCAGCTTGGGGAACATGGTCTTCCGGGTGGAGTCGCGAACGGCCGGCCGCTCGGACTGCACCCGAGCATTGGCCCACATAAAGCCGGCCACCACGCGCTGCACGAGTTCGGGATTGTCGAGGGCAAACTGGCGAGTGGTCATGATCGAGGTGTACGGGAATCGGCTCTCGGGACCGAAGCCTGGGAAGTCTCCTCCGGGGCCTGTGATCAAGCGATAGCCCAGCCCCTCGGACTCGAGCTGCTCGCCCGGGGGGCTACCGCTGCTGAGCGCGTCTATCTGGGCGGTTCGAAATGCGGCCATCATGCCCGGGGCATTGTCGAGCTGATTGAGCTTGACATCCTTTGCGGTCAAACCCGCCTCATCGAGCAGCAACAGAACCCAGAGGCCCGCCCCCTGAGACAAATTGGTCACTCCGATCTTCATGCCCTTGAGCGCGGCGAGTCTGTCCTTGAGCGGCGATTCACGAGTGAGCTTGAAGCGTTCCACCACTTCTTTGCGAACCACGAAGCTGTTCGTGTAGCAGGCCAACATGGGGGCCACTGCGAGCAGGTGCCTGCCAGCCGCATGGGTCTTGACGGGCTCCATCGAGTTGCTCTCGATGAAATCGACCTGCTTGCCGATGAGCCCCTCCACCTGCGCGTTGAGGGTGATCATCTCCACGTCCAGACACAAACGATCGAAGATCCCCGAGGCCATTGCATACTGGCCGGCGACATAGATCAGGACATGCCCCGTATTCGCAATACGAACCTTGTCCTTTTTTGCACAATGAGCGGGCACCTCAAGGGCCTTGAGTGCAGGTGCCCCGGGTTGGGACTGGGCGGGCGCCTGCAGTGCGAGCGAGGAGGCCGCTGCAGCAAGCCAAACGAACAGGCTACGATTCATTGTGTCTCCCTGATGAGATTTGCGGTGGGCCGAAGCGATCCCTTATCCGCATTGTTTTTTGACGCGTTCGAGTATACACAGGGCATGGCCCGATGGTCGACCTACGCCGCCTAAAACAGCTTGCCTCGCCAAGCGACCCCACCGTCCACCGTGAGCACGGTGCCACTCACGAACGACGCACGATCGGATGCGGCAAAGACGACCATGTCGGCCACCTCAGCGGGTTCGGCTGCGCGACCGAAGGGCAGCGGCGCGGTGAGATCCGTCCAGCGTTGCGGGTCGCCAAACCGGTCCGCCGCTTTTCGCTCCATCAGCATGACCAGGCGCTCGGTCGCCGTAGGGCCAGGATTGACACCCAGCACCCTGACGCCATGTCGTGGGCTGTCCGCGCCCAGGGCGCGAGTGAAATTCATCATGCCGGCATTGCAAACGGTGCCGATAATGATCTCGGGATCGGGACGCTCGGCACAATTGCCAATGACATTCACGATCACGCCTGAGCGACGCGCGCACATGTCGCGATACACCTCGCCGATCAGTAGCGCAGTGGAGATCACCTTGAGCCCTAGACCTTCGCGCCAATCGGCCTCGGTCACGGTTTCGATCGGACCGGTCGGTGTCGCTCCGGCATTGGTGACCAAAACATCAATCTGGCCGCAGAGCCTCGCAAGGCGCGCCGGTTCGCCCTCCAAGAGCAAGTCTCCAACGTGAATCTGGACCGATGCCGCTCCAGCCTTCAGGGACTCGGCTGCGACGCGCTCCAGGTCGGCCGCGTTCCGCCCTGCCAGATGTAGCACGCAGCCTTCTGCCGCGAATCCCGCCGCAGCCGCGCGACCGATGCCTTTGGAAGCGCCGGTGATCAAAACGCTGCGACCCTTCAGTCCTGTTTCCATCTGTTCGTCCAATCGAGGTTGAACCAGGGGGCTCTACCCGAGCCCCGGTCAGGTTAGATCCGGTCGGCCAGCGATTTACGGCAGGCCTACCTCGCGCCCGAGCCTCCGATATGTACAAGGCCAAGGTTTGATGCTTAAATCCAGCCAGCCCCGCTTATTCTGCAAAAAAAACCGGCTGCGTTCCAGACGCGACAGAAATCGGGTACGAAGAAGTGCTCCGCGCCATGCTGGGGCCCTCACACTCAGGAGATCATCATCATGCGTTCAAGCAGTTCACGGACATCCGGTCAATCGGTTCTTGGCGGCCGTCGCCAGGCGCTTCAAGTGTTGGGAGCTGCTGCCGCAGGGCTCGCCGCGCCGTCGCTCGTCCAGGCCTCCGGACGCTTGCGCTATCTCAAACCGATCGTTGCCGGACTCAACGCCAAGGAGGGTGACCCCTCCTACATTTCGATCGCCCGCATACCTCAAATTCTCAAGGACAAGTACGAGGTGGACCTTGAGCTGCGGGTGCATCCGAGTTCGGCCCTGGGTACTGACCTCTCTCAGCTCGAGGCCGTGCAGACGGGATTCATCGACATCACCAGCAACGTCACCGGGCAGTTCTCTCAGTTCTCTCAAGCCTTCAACTTTGTCGACCTCCCCTATGCCATCACCAGCTGGGATATGGCGGGGCGCCTGTTCAGTTCCGATCTCTGGCGTGAACAGGCCAAGCGCTTCGAATCTCAGACTCCGCTGGTGGTGCTGCCGCCGGTCGGGGCCGGGGGCTTTCGCCTGCTTTGGAACAGCAAGCGCGCCCTGCCGACGCCCGACGCGGTCAAGGGGCTGAAATTCCGCACCACCACGTCGCCCGCTGAGATCTCCCTGATCAGGGCCTGGAACGGCAGTCCGACGCCGCTCGCCTGGACCGAGACCTACAACGGTCTGAAAAACGGTCTCGTCGACGGCATGCATGTCCAGCCCATCTGGACCTTCGGCTTCAAGATGCACGAGGTGCTGAAATTCGCCACGGCAGTCGATTCGATTTTCGCCGTTCAGTTCCAGGTCATGAACCGCAATGCCTTCAACGCCATGCCTGCGCCCATCCGGGAGCGCTTCATGAAGGCCGCAGCCGAGGCCGCAGCCGAGGCGAACGCGCTGGATCGCAAACTCGAACAGGACTTTACCGAGAAACTCAAGGCCGAGAAGATGGATATCTATCGGCCCTCGGCGGCTGAAATGCAGGTGTGGCGCAGTCGCGGCGAATCGGTCTGGCAGACCGAGGCCAAAGGCATCGACAAGTCGGTTCTTGACCGAATGGTGGCGTTGCGCTGATCCTGCGGACCGAGCCGATGCAAGCGCTCGAGGCGGCGGCCAGGCGAATCGTTGCCTTGAGCAACGGTCTGGCCGCAGCGCTGGTCCTCGCGATTTTCGGGGTGATGGCCGCGCAGGTCGTCAACCGCTATGTCTTCAACAGCTCGTTTTTCTGGGCTGATGAAGCTGCGGTCTGGGGCATGGCCTGGCTGGTCATGCTCGCCTGTGCTGGTCTGTGCTACGACTGGAAGCACATCCACGTTCCGGCCCTCGTGGTGGCCCTGCCCAGGCCTTTGAGGGAATGGGCCATCATTCTGTCCCGGGCGCTGACCTTTCTCTTCCTGCTGGTGCTGGTCTGGTACGGATTTCAAGTGGTGAGCGGCGGCTTTCACCGCGTCGCACCCGGGCTGGGCCTTTCCACGCGATGGTTCAAGCTCGCCGTACCACTGTGCGCAGCCTTGTCTGCCGTGGTGCTTGCCGCGCGGCTGCTTCAGGATCTGCTCGCGTGGTCGCGCGGCGATCACGCCCACTTCGCGAGCTACGGCCAATCCGGATCGGTGGACTGATTCTGTGAGCAATGTCCTGATCTACCTGCTGCTGCCCTTCATGGGATCCATCCTGTTGGGCGTACCCATCGTGTTTGCGATCGGCATCGGCTGCTTCGTTTACATCGCATTATCGGGAACCACCATCCCCATGCTGGTACTGGTGACCGAAATGGCGTCGGGCCTGGACTCCTATGCCCTCCTTGCCCTGCCGGCATTTGTCATGACTGGGGAGTTGCTTAACCGGTGCGGTCTTACCGATCGTTTGGTCAATCTGGCCAATGCCGTCGTCGGCTGGATTCGGGGCGGACTCGCCCATGTCACCACCGTCACCGGCATGCTGCTTGCGACCATCAGCGGCTCAGCGCTTGCCGATGCGGCCACTCTGGGTCCAGTCCTGATTCCGGCCATGATCCGCGAGCGGTTCCCCCCCGCATTTGCGGCCTCGATCACGGCGGCCGCAGCCTGCATTGGCGCCATCATCCCGCCCAGTGTTCCGCTGGTGATTATCGGCAGCCAGCTCGGCATGTCGATCGGGGGGCTCTTTCTGGCCGGTGTGATCCCCGGCCTGCTGACCGGGCTCGCGCTGATGATCACCTCCTGGATCCTGTGCCGAGTCCAAGGTTTCGGTGAGCCCCGTCCGTTCGAAGGCATTCGTCCCCTGGCCACGCACACGGTACGCGCGATTCCGGCTCTCACCATCCCGGCCATCATTCTCGGAGGCATCCTGGGGGGCGTGTTTTCGCCCACCGAGGCAGGTGTGATCGCAGTGATTTACGCCACGATCCTCGGCGCACTGGTGTACCGAAACCTCAGTCTTCGCTCTTTCGGCGAGGCCGTTTTGTCTACCGCTCAGGTCACAGGGGCTGCAGTCATCATTGTCGCGATCTCGCTCGTGATGGGCCGAATCCTCGCCTTCGAACAGGTCCCGCAAAAGCTGGTGGCTCTGATGAGCGGTATCACCACGGAGCCGATCCTCGTGTTCCTGATCGTCGTGCTGCTCTTGCTGATTGCGGGCTGCTTCATGGATGCGGTCGCCAACATGATCATCCTGGGGCCGCTGCTCATGCCCATCTGCACTCAGCTCCTCGAAATGCAGCCCTTTCAGTACGGCATCTTCCTGATGTATGCCCTGCTGATCGGCCTGCTGACGCCTCCGGTTGGGCTGGCTTTGTTCGTGGTCGCGCCGATCGCCAAGGTTTCAGCTGAACGGATTTCTTTGGCCGTTTTGCCGCTGATCGCTGCCATGCTGGTTGTATTGACCCTGATCGCATTTTTCCCCTCGCTGACCCTGTGGCTGCCCACGGTCGCGGGCTATAAGTGATGAACGCTCCGGCAACGGTCTTTCGATCCGGCGGTCGTGCACATTCGCTTTCGGAGCTGGAGGCAAGAGTCGGCTATGAGCTCGAGTGCCTCAGCTTTCCCGAGGCTCCTTGGGTGCCTGCCGTTCGGGATAGCCAAGGCCGACCGGTCTCGGCCGTGGTGGTGGTCGGCGGCGGACAGGCAGGACTTGCGACCGCGTTCGCGCTCAGGCGCGAGGGTGTTCACGATGTGACTGTGATCGATCGGAATCCGGCCGGCGAAGAGGGTCCCTGGATCACGTTTGCCCGGATGCTGACACTGCGCACACCCAAATACCTCACGGGCCCAGACTACGGCATCCCCTCACTCACTTTTCGCGCCTGGTTCGAAGCCCAGCACGGTGAAGCAGCGTGGGAAGCCCTGCAGCGCATTCCCACGCCCATGTGGATGGAGTACCTGGTCTGGTTCCGCCGCACGACCGGAGTCGTCGTCGAGAATGGGGTCGAGTTCACCGGCTGCCGGGCCAGTCCGGATGGATTTGTCGAGGTGACGCTCAAATCGGCGGCAGGGGCTCGCGAGTTACCGGTCAGACACTTGGTGATCGCCAACGGCATGGACGGGGGAGGCCGCTGGTATGCACCCCCCGAGTTCACCGAACCGCTACCCCGGTCAGTCTGGGCACACAGCTCGGACCGTATCGATCTCGATATGCTGCGAGGTCGGCATGTTGCAGTCCTGGGTGCGGGCGCGGCGGCCTTCGATGCGGCAGGGGCGGCGCTCGACAGCGGCGCCTCGGTCGATCTGTTTTTCCGCCGGTCGGCCTTGCTCAAGGTCGAGCACCGCGCATGGCTCGAGCAGGCGGGTTTTCTGCGCGGATTCGGATCGCTGAACGATGCGCAGAAGTGGGCCATCATGCACAGGCTGCTGGGGCTCGGAGCGCCGGCGCCCGACAGCGCGATCGCCCGTGTGGCCAGTCACCCGAAGTTCCGGATGGAGTCCGGGACTGGATGGCTGAGCACTCGCTTCAGGGACGGTAAAGTTGTCATCACAACGACCAACGGAGAGCGGACGGCTGACTTTGTCATCTTCGGTACCGGCGCGCGGTTCGACCTGTCGCTTCGGCCCGAATTCGCGGGTTTTGCTTCCATCGCGGCGCGCTGGTGTGACCGGTTCACACCGGACCCTGCCCAACGGGCCGAAGAGGTGGGCCAGTACCCCTACCTCGGTCCCGGCTTCGAGTTGACCGAACGGGTGGCCGGGCAAGCCCCTTGGCTTCGGAGGGTTCACCTGTTCAATTACGCCGCCACACCCAGCGTGGGGATCTCTGGCTCATCGGGTACCGGGATGAAGACCGGCCTGAGCCGGTTGGTGGGCGCCATCGTCAATGCCCTGTACGTCGGCTCATTCGAAGAGCATCTGAAGGGCATGCCCTGGCCCTCAACCAAAGACTGACCAGACCTCACCGGACCCTCCGGCCCGCTGAGGTGGATATCGTCTCAGGCCGAGGTCTTCGGCCGAACGTTCAAGGCGAGCGGGTCGCCACGGCCCCTCGACGCTCGAGCATTTCCAGGATCACCAGCGCCACCACGCCGACCGCCATCACGGCAAAGGAGATGTGGACAGCATTCTGGCTCGCCGCGTAATTGGTGCTCGAATAGGCGAGATAGGCGCAACTCGCGCAGAAAAGAAGCGGAGTCAGGGGGTAGAGCGGGACATCGAAACGCTCGCCCTGAAAGGGTCGGTTGTGCAGGATGAACACCGAAACCCCCACCAGGAAAAGGAAGGTCCAGAACACTGGCGCGGTGAACTCGACCATCGCTCCAAAACCATCTCTCTGCTGGGTTCCAAAGATCACGAGCGCGAGCGCGATTCCGCCCTGAACCAAAAGGGCCACGGTAGGCGTGCCGGAGGATACATTCCACCGCCCCATGAAACGCAGCGAACCCCAACTCAAACCGACGGCGAAGTTGCTCCTTGCCCCAACGATCATCGTGGCGTTGATGCTCGTCAGTGCGGCAAAAGCAACGAACAAGCCGATGGCTTTTTGCCCCCAGACACCGAACGCGAGCCCCATCACGTCAGCCGCGGGCGCCTTCGATGAGGCCAGTCCCTTCAGCCCAAGCGCATGCACCAGGGCAAGGTTTACGAGAATGTAGATGCCGGTGATCACCAAAAGGCTGAGAATGATCACGCCAACGATGCGCCGGGGACCTCCACGGACTTCAGCCGAAATATAGGCCGCCTCGTTCCAGCCCCCGAAGGTCAGCAGAACAAACACCAGTGCGAGCCCGGCCATACCGAGGGCGGGCGTCTTACTGAAGGCCTCGGGCGTCGCATCGGCAGGAGCGCTCACGAGAAACCCAGCGACCACCACCGCCACAAGGCCCAGCACCTCGAGCACCGTGAGCACCATCTGCACGGTGCTTGATGCCTGAAGACCTATCCAATTGACCAAAGTCAAAGCAACGACAATTCCGATCGCCCAGAGGGCGGTCGACGCTGGGCCCAGATCGATGACCTTGGTCATGTACTCGCCAAACACAAACGCGAGCAAAGCAATCGACCCGGTGTTGATCACTGTCGCCTTGGCCCAGGCGTACAGAAAAGACAGGCGCCTCCCGTAGGCGAGCTCAAGGAAGTGGTAGTCGCCGCCCGCATGCGGATGCTTGGCGGACAACTCCGCGTAACAGAGCGCACCGGCAACCGAGATCAGTGCCCCCACCAGCCAGATGCTGAGCATCCAACCCACGTCCCCCGTGACCCCCGCCACCATTGAGGGCGTCTTGAAAATGCCGGCGCCGATCACGATGCCGACAATGATGGCGACGGCGGCCGCCGGTTGGAGCAGTCGCGCTGGAATGACCGCGTCCTGGCTGGATTGAGCGTTCAAGGGAATCCCCGATCAATCGTTCAAGGTAAAGCGCATGCCCGGTTGAGGGGTGATCTGAGCTCAGATCACGGCCTCGACCGGTCGATACGGATTTAAGTTTCAGCTGCCTGCGCGGCGACCGCTGAAGGGTGTGCTGAGATAGGAGTTGGTACCGCTCTCACCCTTCATCGCCGATCCGTCAATCGTCGCGCGCACCGAGCGGAGATTGTTCGAGCCATCGATGAAGGCGAAACGAAGCTCCGCCCCTTCCAGACGCGGCTCAAGCAGCGGCTGCGACTTGCCGCCCACCGCGATCGTGCCGCCGACCCGCTGGTAACGCTGGGTCAGGCTGAGGGTGGCCGACGAGTTGCCGTCCACCCCGTCCACCGTCCAGCTGCCCTCGACCGCGGCCGGAACCACCCAGAAATAGCCCGTGTTGCCCGGACCGCTCAGCACCTGGTCGGCTTCCCAGTCGCCCATCGTGAAAGAGTTGGTAACGATGCGGGTGCCCGGCTTCATCTTGAGCAGGGTCGGACGCAGCCGCAGGTTCAACTCAGGCAGCAGGTACATGGTGACCACGGTGGCCTTGGAAAAGTCTTCCTTGAAGATGTCGCCATTGATAATCGTCGTGCGGTCACCGACTCCGGCGCGCTGGGCGTTGCAGCGGGCCAGCTCGGCCATTTCCTTCTTGAACTCGATACCCACCGAACGCGCGCCAAAATCGCGCGCTGCGGCGATTGCGATCTTGCCGTCGCCCGCACCGAGGTCGAAGACCAGATCATCCTTGGTGACCTTGGCAGCCTTGAGCATGCGGCTCACCAGCTCGTCGGGAGTGGGCACCCAGATGACGTCCTTGCCTGACTGCCCGACCTGGGGCTGAAACACTTCGTCGCACGAACGCGCAGCCTGCGCATTGACGGTCAACGCCGTCGTGAGGATCGCCCCGGCAACACCAGCGCGGAGCAGGGAGGGAACAAGCTTAGAAACCATGGCAGAAGCCTCTGAATGGGTGGAAGACAGACGACCGAAATGGCAAAACACCCGGAATTTATGCGGCTATTGACCTTCCCGCAAGAGTGACCCCATGGACCGATGTTCGGACAGCGGCCGGGCTCTGAAGGGCTCCACTAGCGGCGCACCTCCGCCTGGGCATCGACTGCGACCTCGCCGACATTGTTGGTGCTCCACAGTGCGACCGTCCCCTGCGAATCCGGGGCCTCGCCGTGCAGGCAGAAGGGCGAGAGGTCAAACGTTGGGCGCTTGGCTTTGAAGGCGAATCGCTCGAGCGCGGCCCCAGGCGCGACAGTGCGCTCAACATGGTCCAGCAGCAGGCATGCCAGCAGCGGACCGTGCACCACCAAACCGGGGTAGCCCTCGACTTGAGTGGCGTAGTCTCGATCGTAGTGAATACGGTGGCCGTTGAAGGTGGCGGCCGAAAAGCGGAAGAGCATCACGGGATCGGCGCTCAGCGAGCGCTGAAATGCGCCGCCACGCTCAAACGCAGGCGCTTGGCCAGCCAGCGCCCGGACTCGGTGCCCGAGCGCCTGCAGCGCTTTGATCTCGTCCGGGCCTGGATCAAATCGGTAAACCAGGTCCTGGTCTTCCTCGAGGAGCAGAACGCCGTCGGAAAAATACCGCTGCCCGACGGTCACAAAGACCATGTCACCGGTTCGACCCGACTTTCGCTCGCAAGACTTGATCGTCGACTCGCGGGTCACGGTCATATCGACGCGAAACGGTCGATGCCAGTTGAGCCTAGCCCCGGCGAACATCCGCCGGGGCTGCTCGACCGGTGGCAGAAAATCACCTTTCTGAGGGTGACCATCGCGCCCCAGGCCGGACTGTCGGGCCACCGGAGCGAAGAGCGTCCAATGCCAGCCGGCGGGCACGGCATCGCCCGCCCGAGGCTCTGCGAGCTCGTCGCGTTCGAGCGTCGCGGCAAGCCAGCGCACCAAACGGGCATCGAGACGTTCGGTTTCGGTGATCGACCGACCGATCCACGGGTCAAGATCCAGCATCGCGCTTCTCCGCCGCTCAGTAAGAGCGGGGCATGCCGAGCACATGCTCAGCGATGTAAGAAAGAATCATGTTGGTCGAAATGGGGGCAACCTGATACAGACGGGTCTCGCGGAACTTCCGCTCTACATCGTACTCGGCCGCGAAGCCGAACCCGCCATGAGTCTGGAGGCATGCATTGGCGGCTTCCCATGAGGCATCGGCGGCCAGGAGCTTGGACATGTTGGCCTCGGCACCACAGGGCTCGCCTCGGTCGAAGAGTTCGGCCGCGCGATATCGCATGAGGCTGGCCGCTTCGACGTTCGCAAAGGCTCGTGCGATCGGAAACTGCACGCCCTGGTTTTTCCCGATCGGCCGTTCGAAGACGATGCGGTCACTGGCATAGCGGCTTGCACGGTCAACGAACCAGTAGCCGTCGCCGATACACTCGGCGGCGATTAGGATCCGTTCGGCATTCAGGCCGTCGAGAATGTATTTCAGGCCCTGCCCCTCCTCGCCGATTCGGTTCTCGACGGCGATCTCGAGGTTGTCGATGAACAGCTCGTTGGTCTCGTGATTGACCATGTTGCGGATGGGGCGCAGCTCGATGCCACGGCCGATTGACTCGCGCAAATCGACAATAAACACGGAGAGTCCTTCGCTGCGCTTCTTGACCTCGGCGAGCGGTGTTGTGCGGGCGAGCAGCAGCATCAGGTCCGAGTGCTGCACGCGCGAGGTCCAGACCTTCTGACCGTTGACTACGTATCGATCCCCCCGCCGTTCGGCAAAGGTCTTGAGCCGGGTGGTGTCCGAGCCGGTTGTAGGCTCGGTGACGGCCATCGACTGCATGCGCAGCTCGCCCTTGGCAATGGCCGGCAGAATGCGGGACTTCTGCTCATCCGATCCGTGGCGCAGCACGCAGCCCATCACATACATCTGGCCGTGGCAGGCTCCCGAATTGCCGCCCGCGCGATTGATCTCTTCCATGATGACGGACGCCTCGGTCAGCGAAAGCCCGGAGCCACCATAGGCCTCCGGGATCAGCGCGGCGAGCCAGCCGGCATCGGTCAATGCACGGACAAACGCATCGGGAAAGGCCCGAGCCTCATCGACCTCCTGCCAATACCTGGAGTCGAACTGGCTCACGACAGCGCGAACGCCATCGCGAATGTGCTGATGGGGGTCATCCGCACGTTTGATCATGCTCATGCTCCTGTCAAAGTTCGCGAGCGAAGCCCTCTTCGACCAATTCAGCCGCACGCAAGAGCGCCCTGGCCTTGGCTTCGGTTTCCTGCCACTCGGCGAGCGCCACCGAGTCATGTACAACACCGGCTGCGGCCTGGACGTTGAGTACGCCGTCCTTGACGATGCCAGTACGAATTGCGATGGCGAGATCCATCTCCCCGGACCAACTCAGATAGCCACACGCCCCTCCGTAGATGCCGCGCCGGGTCTGCTCGAGCTCATCGATCAGTTCCATTGCGCGCACCTTCGGCGCACCGGTGAGGGTTCCGGCTGGGAAACTGGCGCGCAGCACATCGATTGCGTCCAAGCCCGGCCGCAACAGCCCCTCCACATTCGAAACGATGTGCTGCACGTGAGAGTACTTTTCGATGACCATCTGCTCGGTCACCCGAACCGAACCAGTACGCGCGATCCGCCCGATATCGTTGCGGGCAAGGTCGATCAGCATCAAGTGCTCGGCGCGCTCCTTGGGGTCTGCGAGCAGCTCGTCCGCGAGTCTTTGGTCCTCCTCGGGCGAAACGCCACGACGGCGTGTCCCTGCAAGCGGACGAATCGTGACCCTGGAACCTTCGGTGGATGCTTCCTGACGGACCAGAATCTCGGGCGATGCGCCCACCACCTGAAAATCGCCAAGGTCGTAGTAATACATGTACGGTGAAGGATTGATGGATCTCAGAGCGCGATAAAGCGCGAGCGGTTCATGGGGATAGCGCTTGCGTAGGAGCTGGCCGACCTGGACCTGCATCAGATCGCCTGCAGCCACATATTCTTTGGCCCGCCCCACCGCAGCCAGGTAGTCATCGCGGGCGAACATGCGCGTGATCTCGCCACTGGAAACCGGCTTACGGGAAGCTGCCGGCTCACCGGCCGAAGCGACATTTCGACCCAATCGGTCCTGCAACTCGCGCAGCCGCCGTCGTGCCACGATGAACGCCTCGGGCTGACCCGGATCAGCATAGACGATGAGATAGAGCTTACCCTGCAGATTGTCGATGATGGCGAGCTCGTCGACGAGCAAGAACATCATGTCGGGCGTGCCGATCGGATCGGGCTTCATGCTGGGGCCCAATCGAGGCTCGATGAAGCGAACGACCTCGTAGCCAAAATATCCTGCAAGGCCGCCACAGAACCGGGGCAACCCCGGCCGCAGCGCGGTGCGAAACCGAGCGTGATAGCTGCGCACGAACTCGATGGGGTCGCCCGTGGAGGCCTCGACCACTTCACCATCGCGCACGACCTCGATTCGCTCGCCAAACGAGCGGATCAATTCGCGCGCAGGCAAACCGATAAACGAATAGCGCCCGAACCGCTCCCCGCCCACAACCGATTCGAGCAGCAGACTGTAGGCCCGACGCTCGGGATCGGTAAGCTTGAGGTACAGGGATAAAGGCGTGTCGAGGTCCGCAAGGCATTCGACCAAGAGGGGGATCCGGTTATAGCCCTGCGCCGCAAGCGCGCGAAATTCGATTTCGGTCATGAGCGCGCTGCAGTCAGATGATCGGGGGGCATGCACAGGCGGTGGCTTGCCTCGTTGAGTGACTCAACGATCGCATCGACATCGAGCGCGCGAACATCGCGACCCTCGTTGTACCCGTAGGGCACGATAAACACCGGCATACCTGCAGCCCGAGCAGCCAAGGCGTCGTTCACCGAATCACCGATCATCAAGGTTTCGGCCGCAGGGATGCCAAAGCGCTCGCAAGCGTAAAGGAGCGGCATCGGATCGGGCTTCTTGCGCGGCAGTGCGTCTCCACCGAGGACCAGGCTGAAGTAACGAAGCAGGCCAGTCCGCTCGAGCAGCGCATCCGAAAACGACTGGGGCTTGTTCGTGACACAGGCGAGCCTCAAGCCCATGGACAGCATGGCCTCGAGCCCTTCGATGACACCCGGATAAAGATTCGCGTACCTCCCGTTGATTCTCGCGTAGTGATGGTGAAACGCATCAAGGGCCGGCTCGAACTGCTCGAGGGGCGCTCGCCCCTCAAGAGACCCGGTCAGGGCGCGATGCATCAGCACCTCAACGCCCTTGCCCACAAAAGTTGCCATGACATCGACCGGCCGCGTTTCTCGGCCGAGGTCAACGAGGGCAGCATTGGCTGCCGCGGCAAGGTCGGCGATGGTGTCCAGGAGCGTACCGTCCAGATCGATGAGCACGGCCCGCACGGACCATCTGGGCGAGGCTTGGTCCGGAGGCAAGTTCATTGCGGCATTCCCGCAGAGATCGCCTCACGCAAGGCCCCCATCACGGATCGATACCCTCCCTCCGGATCCCGCGAGCCGAAAACCGCCGATCCTGCGACGAAGGTATCCGCTCCGGCCGCTGCCACTCGACCGATGTTGTCGACCTTTACGCCGCCATCGACCTCGATTGAGATGGGTCGCCCACCCGTTTCGACATGCCGATCGACCCGCGCACGAACCTCTGCGACCTTGGCCAGGGTGGACTCGATGAACTGTTGACCTCCGAATCCGGGGTTGACCGACATTAGCAGGATCAGGTCCAGCCGGTCCAACACGTGATCGAGCCAGTGGAGCGGTGTGGCCGGGTTGAAGACCAGACCGGCCTGGCAACCATTGTCCCGAATCAGCGCGAGGCTGCGGTCGACATGGTCGGACGCTTCGGGGTGGAAGGTGATGATGTTGGCTCCGGCACGCGCAAAATCGGCGATCAGCCGATCCACAGGGCGGACCATCAGGTGAACGTCGATTGGAATGGACACGTGGGGCCGGATGGCCGAACAGACGAGCGGCCCAATGGTAAGGTTGGGCACGTAATGGTTATCCATCACGTCAAAGTGGATCAGGTCAGCCCCCGCAGCCTCGACAGCGCGGACTTCCTGGCCCAGGCAAGCGAAATCGGCAGACAAAATGCTGGGGGCGATCCGGAATGAGCGCGTCATGGGCATGGCCTTCAGATCGGGCAGGGGAGCCGTTTGAATAGAATCGGATTCTATCGTTTCAAGGGAAGGCGACCCGGACGCCCGAGCCCATCACAAGAGTTTAAAAACCGTGAGCGATCCGCAATACCAATTCAGCATTCGCGCCGTGAGTCGTTTTCTGCCCGAGCAGTCCGATCCCTCCCGCGACCTTTTCTCATTTGCATACACCATCACGATCACCAACACCGGGCGTGCCGCGGCTCAGCTGATCAGTCGACACTGGATCATCCGGGACGGGCGGGGTGAGGTGGTCGAAGTCAAGGGGCTTGGTGTGGTGGGTCATCAACCCTTGCTTGAGCCCGGCCAAAGCTTCGAATACACCAGCGGAAGCCAGATCGGCACTCCGATCGGATCGATGGCCGGGTCGTATTTTTTTGTGGCCGAGGACGGGCATCGCTTCGACGCACAGATTCCGGAATTCGGACTGTCCGTGCCACGCACCTTGCACTGACCACTCGTTGGGGCGCCCTCACTTGCTGCCGCGCATCGTCCACCAGATCAAAAGCAGCACAACGGCCAGAATGCCAAACGCCTCGAGCAGCAAAATCCAGGTCCCATCCATCGCGATCGCTCCTTCGCTCGAGTGTAGCGTCTCGCCACCGGGGCAAGCCCTGCTCGGCCGAGGGATGTCGTTCCCGCACACTTGGGTGAGCGCTCTGCTGATCGCTGCGGGAGGTCTGTTTTGCCCCCCGAGCCTGTGGGCCCAAGGCCTGAGTCCAACCCAGTTGCCGGGTTGGTCGGCTGACCGCGTAGAAGCGGTCCGACCCGCGCTTGAGGCCCAGTGCCGCCTTGCCCGCCCCCCGGCTCTATGGTCTGAACTGTGCAGCCAAATGAGAAGTGCAAAGGATTTCCGCGCATGGGTCGAGTCTTCATTTGCGGCGCGACCTCTGAGCGACGCGCAGGGCAAGGCCGAGGGCTTGATCACGGGTTACTACGAGCCGCTCTTGTCGGGCAGCATCGCGCTTGAATCGCCGTCGCAGACCCCGATCTACCGACTACCCGCAGCGCTCGACCCCAAGCAAGGCGGCAAACCAGCCACAGGCCGCGCATCGGCCTGGCATACCCGGGCTGAAATCGAGTCAGGTCAGGTCCAAGGTCTGGAACCCCTGGTTTGGCTCGATGATCCGGTCGAGGCATTTTTCCTCCAGGTGCAGGGGTCAGGTCGGGTGCGCCTGCGAGATGGTCAATGGATGCGGGTAGCCTATGCCGGTCACAACGGTCACACCTATCGGGCGATCGGCCGCGTGCTGGTTGAACGGGGCGAACTCACCCGCGAGCAGGCCGACGCTCCGGGCATCAAGGCCTGGCTGCGAGCGCACCCGAATCGCGCCACCGAGTTGATGCACAGCAATCCGCGCTATGTATTTTTCAGAAACCTCCAGATCACGAACAATGCCGAGCCCTACGGCTCCCTCGGCGTGCCCTTGACACCCGGACGGTCGATCGCCACCGATCGAAACCATGTGGATCCAGGCGCCCTGGTCTTCATGGAGACAACCGAACCTGTATCGGGCAAGCCAATGCGTGCGCTGATGGTCAGTCAGGATACGGGCGGCGCGATTATTGGGGCGGTTCGGGCCGATGTGTACTGGGGGAGCGGCGAGCTCGCCGAGCGGCGGGCTGGAGTCATGCGCCACCCGGGACGGCTCTGGGTGCTGGTTCCGAAGAACTGACTGGCCTGAGCCCGCCTCGAGCCACCCAGTGGCTCTGGCCCTGACCGAGAAAGCCACCCGGCCGGGGTGTTCAGCGCTTTTCGAGCATCCGCGCAAATTGCTCGGGGGGCGCATAGCCCTGCAAGCGCTCTCCGCTTTCAAAGAATACGACCGGAGTGCCCGAAATGCCCAGCTTGCGAGCCAGCTCGGCCACCTTGTCCAATGACGTGGCGCACGACCCCGCGTTGGAGGGTGCCCGGTTCATCAGCATCAACTCGTTCCAGGCCTTCATCGGATCGGGCGCGCAGAGCGCACGGGTGGCTTTGCTCACGGAATCGGCCGCGAGAAAAGCCATCGGAAACGTGTAGATGGCAACGTCGTCGAGCTTGAGGAGATCGGCGCGGAGCTTCTTGCAGTATCCGCAGTTTGGGTCCTCGAACACGGCGATACGGCGCGAAGCCTTGCCGATCCGCTGAACCAGCGCCAGGTCGAGTGGGAGCTCTTTAAAGTCGATCGCGAGCAATGCCTCAACCCGTTCGCGGGTGAGATTGCGACGCGCGGACATATCGATGAGATCGCCCCCGTAGAACATATAGCGCGCCTGCTCATCGACATAGAGCAATTCATTTTGAATCCGTACCTCGTAGATGCCGGGCAGCGGCGTCGGACGGATCTCGTCAACCTTGAAGCGTCCATCGGCAAACGCCTGCACCGCAGCGCCGATGCGCTCGGCGACGGCCCGAGTCTGTCCTTGGGCAGAATGGGCGCCCGAAAGCCACAGCATCGTGAGCACGCTCAGCGATACGATCAGGCGGGCCCACGGGCGCTCCATCGGGGCAATCATCGAAAACATCATGAGAAGGCTCCGGATCCAGGGGAATGCTCAAACCTGAAAGCATACCGGGAAGATTCGGCGCGATATGAGATCGACCTCAGGCCCGATCCAGTCCCATGGCATGCGTGATCAAGGCTCGCTTCACCCAGCCCGAGCGGGCAATCAGATCCCAGCCCAGGTCGCGCAGGAGAGCCACGGGTCGATCCAGGGGCTGAAGGGGTGCGAGCCCGTTCGGGTCGAAGAGCTTCTGGAGCGTGTCGGTCAGCGTTTGCATGGCCAGCACCGGCTCGGCGCGAGATCGCTCATAGCGGCGCAGCGCCGCCCGCGCGCCCGGATCGTCGCCCGCGCTCGTGGCCGACACCAGATCGGCGAGATCTCCGAATCCGAGGTTCATGCCCTGTCCGGCCAGCGGGTGAACGCCGTGCGCCGCATCTCCGATGAGAGCAAGGCGCGGTCCGATGAGTGTGGAGACCCGGCCCATCTGGAGCGGATGCACCGCGACCTCGGAGATCAACGTCATTGATCCGGCCACGGATGCACTGGCGGCCTCGACCTGCCGACAAAGCGCATCGGCCTCGAGTTGCCGCAGATGCTCGGCCAGCACGACCGGCGCTGACCAGACCATGCTGTAGCGGCCGGGGGCGTCCGGACCGGGCGGAAGGGGCAGCAGCGCGAGAATCCCGTATTCGCCAAACCACTGCCAGGCGATATGCCGATGCGGCCGCTCGCAGTCGAAGTTGGCCACCAGGGCGTGCTGAGGGTAGTCGCGCCATTCGCTCGGGATACGGGCCAGTTCTCGGGTCGCCGAGCGCATGCCGTCGGCACCGACTACGAGCCTCGCCTCGAAGGCACGCCCATCTTCAAGCTGAAGGCGGGCGAAAGCATCGCGCGGGCCGCATGAAACCCCCGCCAGACGGCCTTCGACCGGGCGTACGGGAGAGAACTGCAGTGCCTGCCGAAGCGACTGGGCGAGAGCGCCGTTCTCGGTGATCCAGGCGAGCGCCTCGACGCCTGTCTCGAAGGCGGAAAAGTGCAGCCCCCGGGACTGGCCGCCCGATTCCGGGTACACCCGCATGTCGGTCACCGAGGCGATTCGATCGGGGGCGATGGCGCCCCAGATCCCCAGCGGCTCGAGCAAGGCTCGCGTTTGCGCAGAAAGCGCATAGACCCTCGGGTCCCGGCCTGGCAGATACTGAGGAGGCGGCGCCTCAGGGCCGATCAAGGCCACCGAGCGCCCCGCCCGGGCGAAGGCCAGCGCCGCAGCCATGCCGACCAGACCGCGGCCGACCACTGCAATGTCGACCCTCATCGGAATCACGCGTGCTGTCACAACAAAGCTCCGGGCATCACGGGCCCGCTCAGCGGTTCAGCCCATAGAAATCGAGGACCTGATCCACCCGCTCGCGGGCGGGCTGTGCACCCCAGCCGTGGCGACTCTGATAGAGGCCCACCGATCGCTTCAGATCAACCATGGTTTCGGCCATCTTGAGCGTCACCGCCAGCCCATCGATGATGGGGACGCCACCGATGCGCGTCACGCCGTGGGCGGCCAGCAGAATGTTCAACGGCATTTCGCCTGGAATGATCACGTCGGCCCCTTGATCGATCAAGGTCATCGCGCTCTTTTTGAATCGCTCGATGAGTTCACCCGGATCGTTCCAGGCGTTAAGCACATCCTGAAAGGCAAATCCGACCGGCTTCACGCCCACACAGCGGGACGCGAGGCCATAGAGACCGATTTGCTCCTGGTAGAGAGGCACCATGGGCGCGATGAAGATCATCAGCCCGAAACGCATGCCGAGCATGCAGGCCATGTGGAAACAGGATTCGCCGTAGCCCGAGACCGGAATATCGACGAGGCTTCGGATTTCACGGATCAGCGGATTGGGCAGGGTGCACATCGCATACGCGTCGAACCCCTGGTCGACGGCTTGCAGGGACTGGGTGATCCACTGCATGCCGTGGATCGCATAGAGCGATGAGAAGCCGATGTCGGTCCCCGGGTAGTTGCTGGGGTAGGTACCGGGCTTTACGCCGTGCATCACAACCTCGGTATCGGGCCGCACGGCCTTTCGGATATGAGCCCGCATGGCCTGCTCATACGCCGGAAGATGGTCAAGGACGGTAAAGCTCTGGTGCCAGATTTTCATTGCCATGGGGTCGTTCCTGGAAGGGGGCGGTGGCCGTGGAGTCGGAATAGTTTTGGCTCGTGAACGAGTGTTGTAGCACGAGCAGACATTCAATCGCTCATCATGCCGCCATTGATGTCGAGGACTTCGCCCGTGATGAAGCTCGATCCCCGGTCGAGAAGGAACATCACGGCCCGGCTGACGTCTTCGACCGTGCCCATCCGCCCCACCGGGATCAGCGCTCTGAGGTTCTCGGGAAACGTCGCAGTCATGCGCGTGGCGATCGGGCCAGGCGCAACCGCATTCACGGTGATGCCGTAAGAGGCCAATTCACGCGCCAGAAAACCGGTCATCGTGTGAATCCCGATCTTTGAAACACCGTAGGCCACGTTGCCCGCACGCTCCTGTTCGGCCGGGTCAAGCCAGGGGCGCGCATTGCCGGAGTTTTTACCGACCACCGAACCCAGATTGACGATTCGGCCAAAGCCGATCCCTTTCATCCCGGCAATGACCGCCTGACAGCAGAGGAAACTGCCCTTCAAGTTGATGTCGAGCACACGGTCCCACTCCTCTTCGGGCAGCGCCTCGGCCGAGCCGAACGAGGTCACGCCGGCGACATTGACCAGGGTGTCAATGGGGCCCAGCGTGTGCCTCACGCGGTCGACCAGGGTTCGAACGGCCGCCGCTTCCCGCACATCAAGCCGCACTGTCTGACCGGGAGTTGCACTTGCCGCATCGGGCGGTACCGATCCGGTCGCATCGGCCGTGACGACGTGGGCGCCTGCGGCGCGCAGGGCTTCAACCACCGCCGAGCCAATGGCGCCGTCTGCGCCGGTGACCAATGCAATACGGCCTGCGAAGGGCAAATCGGA
>JBIKVK010000144.1:0-8168 GCA_044356835.1 Burkholderiaceae bacterium | reverse complement strand
CGTGTAGCGAAGGCCATTCACGCGCCCCTCATCCCCTGTAATCTCCGTGGTCTGGGCATTGGTATGAATTGTGACGTTCGACAAGCTTCGCAACTTGTCCACCAGCACGGCATCGGCCTTCAATTGCGGAGCGTACTCGAGCAGCGTGACGTGCTCGACGATCCCAGCCAAATCAATTGCCGCCTCAACGCCGGAGTTGCCTCCCCCGATCACTGCAACATGTTTGCCCTTGAAGAGCGGTCCGTCGCAGTGCGGGCAATAGGCCACCCCCTTGTTGCGGTATGCCTCCTCGCCGGGTACGTTGACATTGCGCCAGCGGGCCCCCGTTGCAAGGATCACCGCACGGCCATAGAGGCTTGCCCCGTTGTCCAGTTCGACCGTGATCAGACCTCCGGGTTCAGCCGCCGGAATCAACGCCCTCGCCCGTTGCCGGTTCATGACGTCGACCTCATAGGCGCGCACATGAGCTTCCAATGCCGACGCAAACCGGGGACCATCCGTGTCCAGAACAGAGATGTAGTTTTCAATGGCCAGTGTATCGTTCACCTGACCACCGAAACGCTCGGCCGCAATCCCAACACGAATGCCCTTTCGCGCGGCATAGACCGCCGCCGCTGCAGCAGCCGGCCCTCCCCCAACGATCAAAACATCGTAGGGCGCGCGGTTCTGTATCTGCTCCGCCTCACGGGCGCGCCGGCCAGAATCGAGGCGGGCGAGGACCTCATCGAGGCTCATGCGACCGGTACCGAACACCTGTCCATTCATGAGCACCATCGGCACCGCCATCACCCCCCGGGCCTCGACCTCATCCCTGAACGCCCCACCCTCGATGATGGTGGCCCGGATCCTGGGGTTCAGCACCGACATCAGCGCGAACGCCTGAACCACCTCGGGGCAGTTGTGACAGGACAGGGACATGTAAACCTCGAATTCGAGGTCTTGATCGATCGCCCGAATGGTCTCGATTCGGTCCGCTGCCACCTTGGGGGGGTGGCCGCCACTCCAGAGCAAGGCAAGCACCAGCGAGGTGAACTCATGACCGAGCGGCAAACCCGCAAACCGCGGACCTGAGGCCATGCCCTCAGCGACGATCTGAAAGGAAGGCCGACGCGGATTCTGACCGTCAAGATCCAGAGAGACCTGGGTGCCCAGCTCGGCGATGGTCTTGAGCAACTGCTCCATGTCCGCCGAGGCGGGACTTTGATCGAGCGAGGCCACCAGACGGATGGGGCGACGCAGCAAACCGAGGTACTGCTGCAACTGGGTCTTGAGGGTATCGTCCAGCATGGCTCATTCCTTTCAGGATCGTGGGCTTCGATACCGCAGCATCAGATCTTGCCGACGAGATCGAGCGAAGGCGCGAGAGTCTTGGCGCCTTCCTGCCACTTGGCTGGGCAGACCTGGCCTGGATTGTTGGCGACAAATTGGGCTGCCTTGAGCTTGCGCAGGGTTTCCTTCACATCACGGGCAATCGAGTTGTCGTGAACCTCGGCCGTCTTGATCAGGCCTTGCGGATCGATGATGAAGGTCCCACGCAGCGCAAGGCCTTCCTCGTCGATATGAACATCGAAGGCGCGCGTGAGCTTGTGAGTAGGATCACCGACCAGCGGGAACCGGGCCTTTCCCACCGCAGGACTGGTTTCGTGCCAGACCTTGTGAGAGAACTGCGTATCGGTGGTCACGATATAGACCTCAGCGCCGGCCTTCTGAAACTCGGCATGGTGATCGGCCGCATCTTCGATCTCGGTCGGGCAGTTGAAAGTAAATGCGGCCGGCATAAAGATCAGGACCGACCACTGGCCCTTCAGGGCTTGTTCGGTGATCTCGATGAACTCTCCCTTGCCGGAGCGATTGACGAACGCGTTGGCCTTGAAGGGCTGAACCGCGGTATTGATCAGAGACATGATTTTTTCCTTGTCGAGGAGGGTGGACCGGGCCTGTGTGCCCTGGTGTGCCTCAGCACGAAAAGGAATATAGATTCTATAAATCGATTTTTCTAATTGATAGTTATAATCGATCCGATAGCCTAAGCTCCCAGCACGGACTCCCTCCGCCAGGCGATCGAACGGCGCCGACGGTGAGGGTCAGCGCGGCGGCAGGAAGTCCGAGAACCTCGGCATCGAAGCAATGTCGGTCAGTCGCTCCCCCGCCGCCATCCTTGCAAGGACCTTGACTTCGCGCTCCTGCCGGAGCAGACCCTCTGCGGTGACCGCCTCGATTTCGTCGGGGTGTAGGACCAGGAGGCCCGAGTCGTCGGCGAGCACCGCATCTCCGGGATGAACGGTCACGCCGCCGCAACTGATCGGAATATTCACGGCCCCCTCCTGGCTCAGTCGTCGCCCCAGAATAGGTGAGGGTCCAAGACACCACAGGGGCATGGCCTGCCGCTCAATATCCACCAGGTCGCACGCCCGTCCGTCGATCACGACCCCTACCGCACCCGCGTTCTGGAGCGCTTTACACACCACCGCACCGAGGGCGGCATGGCGATGCTCCCCGCAACGGTCGATGACCAGGAAGTCCCCGGGCCGGATCGCGTCGAGCGCGATGGCGATCGGGGTGGAATCGATCCCCCGCGTCTGGACCGTGACCGCAGTGCCGGCCACGCGCACGCCACGCTGATTCGCCAGCAAGCGCGGCTCCATGAATCCGTGCATCCGGTAGTGGCCGACGGTGGCGGTCTCGACCTGCCGAAGCTGCTCGAGGCGCTGAGCATCGATACTCGGTGGCATACGACGCACAACGATAGATGGGTTCGCCATGATGTGAGGTCCTTGTTCTATCGGGCCTGAGGCGTTTGAAGTTTGATGCATGCGGCCAGGTGATCAGGCCCCACGGGAACCAGGCGCGGATCGATGTCAAGACATCGGTCTTCGCAAACGGCGCATCGAGGGGCAAAGCGACAGCCCGAGCCCACCGCGAGGAGCGAGGGGGGATCGCCCCGCAGTGCAGGCGCGCGCAGGCTCGCATCGGGATCAAGGGCCGGCGCAGCCGACAGCAGCGCTTGGGTATAGGGATGGCGCGGGTCTTGAAACAACTCCTTCGACGACCCCTGCTCGACGATGCGCCCGAGGTACATGACGGCCACGCGATCGCAGAGCATCCGGATGACCGACAGATCGTGTGAAATGAACAGGTATGTGAGATTGAATCGCTTCTTCATGTCCAGAAACAGGCTGAGGACAGTCGCCTGTACCGACAAGTCCAGCCCTGAGGTGGGCTCGTCGAGAATGATGAGCGACGGGCGCAGGATCAAGGTTCGGGCAAGACCGATCCGCCGCTGCTGCCCCCCTGAGAACTCGTGTGGATATCGCGCGCACGCACTGCTGTCCAAACCTACCGCCTCCATCATCTGGGCGATACGAACGTTGCGCTGCGCTGGATCTTTGACCCCGGCGATGATGAGCGATTCGTGAAGGGTTGCCCCGACAGTCCACCAGGGATCGAGCGCTGCGCCTGGATCCTGGTGGACATATTGAATCTCCTGCCGGACCCGGCGGGCTTCACGGGGCTCCAGACCGGAGACCGTCCGGCCTCCAAGCTGGATTTCGCCTGAGCTTTCGCGCTTTTGTCCGAGCAGGGTTCGTCCGAGTGTCGTCTTGCCACAACCCGATTCGCCGACCAGCCCGAGGATCTCTCCGCGATGGATCTCAAGATCCACATCATCCACCGCCCGCACGGACTGCTGAGGCCTGCGCCCGATCAGACCCGACGGACGGAACTCGACCCGAAGGCCACGCGCGCTCAGCATGGGAACTCCCGGGGTCGGGTGGGGCGTGGTTTGCCCCTGCGCACTGCCCCGTGGCGTCACCTCACCCACGGCCAGCCTCCGAATCAGCGTGACGGTGGCCGCCCCGCTGCTGCTCGGCCCACCGACAGTCGACCGTGTGCGACCCAGCATCAAGCGATGGGACTCGCAGCGAACACTCTGGATGCGCATGAACACATCGCGTAGAGAATCGGCAACCGGAGGGGGGGTTGATCAGGCGGGGGACCGCACCCGGAATACCCCCGAGCGTCGTCATGCGGTCGGGATGACAGTCAAGAAGTGCGCGAGTATATGGATGACGGGGATCGCTCAACAGACGTCGCTTGTCGGCCTGCTCAACGGTCTGCCCTGCGTACATGACGGTGACCCGATCGCACAGCTGCGAAACTACGCCGAAGTCGTGCGTCACAAACAGCACGGCCGCCCCCGAATCGCGGGCCAGCTCGGACAGCAGGACCAGGATCTGCTGCTGAGTGGTCACATCCAGTGCCGTGGTCGGCTCATCGGCCACGATCAGGCGCGGTTGGCAGAGCAAGGCCGCGGCGATCAGCAGCCTCTGGCGCTGCCCGCCGGAAAATTGGTAGGGGTAGCGCTCAAGGGCCTGCTCGGCATCGGGCAATTGCACGCGCCGCAACAGATCGAGGAGCCGCTGGCGTCCCTCGTCCATGGCCTCGCGCCCTCGCAAGGCTGCACCGTGCCAGCGCCAGATCTCCAACAACTGTTCACCGACCTTGAAATTCGGGTTGAGAGCCTGCGCCGGATCCTGCGGGATGAAGCCCAGCTGTTTGCCGCGAATGTCGCGGATCAAGCTCTTTTCGTCCATTGCGACGAGATCACGCCCGTTGAGGCGGATGCTCCCGGAGAGCACCCGGGCATTGTGCGGCAGCACGCCCAGGATCGCCTTGACCATGGTGCTCTTGCCGCAGCCGGACTCTCCGACCAGCCCCATGACCTGCCCCGCCTCGATGCGGATATTGCAGCGATCGAGTATGAAGGCCGGGCCTTCGGCCCCGTCAATGACGAGCGAAAGTCCCGCAACATCAAGTACGGGCAGGGCCGTCAACGGGATCTCCGCAGCCTCGGGTCGATCACGTCACGCAGCGCATCACCGACGAGATTGAAGCCCAGCACCGTGATCAGGATGGCAATCCCGGGAAAAAGGGAAATCCACCAGGCCGAGGGCAGGTAGCGCTGACTCTCGGCGACCATCAGGCCCCACTCCGGCATGGGTGGGGCCGCGCCCAGCCCTAGAAAACCAAGCGCCGCGGCCACCAGGATGGTGACACCCATGCCTATGGTTGCGCGCACGATGATGACGGGAGCGGTGTTGGGCAGGATATGCAGAAAGATGATCCGGAGCGGCGAAGCGCCCTGCGCCTGCAGCGCATCAACGAAGGGGCTGACCGCCACGCGCCGCGTCTCGCTGTACACGACCCGACAAAAGAGCGGCCAATACGTCAAGGTCAGCGCAATCATCGCGGTGACCACCGACGGCTTCAAAACGGAGGCAAAGACCAGCGCAAGCACCAGCTGCGGCACGGCGAGAAAGACATCGGTAGTCCGCATGATCAACTGCCCGGTCATCCCGCCGAAATAACCCGCCAAGAGCCCGAGCGGGACGCCGATGACCATCGCACAAAATACGGTGGTGCAGGCGATCATCAGTGCGATTCGAGCGCCAATGAGAGTGCGGCTCAGGACATCACGGCCCAGGCCGTCGGTCCCAAATGGGAACTCCGTTGAGGGCGGCTTGAGACGCTGCCAGGGCTTGGCATCGAATTGATCCTCGGGGAAAGGGGCAATCCACTCACCAAAGACCGCACAAAAAACCACGATCGAAATCAGCGCCAGGCCCAACAAAGCCGCCCTATCCCTCAACAACATCCGCGCTATGACCGGCATGATCGTTCCTTCAATCAAGCTCGGTCACGCGCGGATCCAGCCACCCTTGCAACAGGTCCACCACAATATTGACCAGCGCATAGATGACACCGACCAGGAGCGTCGTTGCGATGACGGGTTGATAGTCAGACAAGATCACCGCATTGAACAGGTAGTCGCCCAGACCAGGCCACGCGAACACAGCCTCGACCACCACGGAACCGGACAGGAACAGGCCAAACAGAAGCCCGATCTGTGTCAGCGTGGCCGACATCGAGCTCCTGAGCACATATTTCCAGATCATGATCCCCCGCGGGTACCCCACAGCGCGCTCCCACATCACGAAGTCGCGCTGCAAGGTCTCGATCGCCGACGACCGGGTGAATCGCACGATCGTGGCCGTCGCGGGCAAGGCCAGGGTCACCGCCGGAAGGATCAAATGCGATAGCGCTCTGAGCGCATCCCCTGGGCGCCCGCTGAGCAGGTAGTCGATCACATACAGCCCGGTGAACGAGGTCGGCGGGCTGATGGTGTCTGCAATGCGACCGCGCAGGGGCAAGAGACCCAGTTCGAGGCTGAAGATCAGCTGGAGAACGATCGCGATCCAGAACGAAGCCATGGCGAGCCCCAGGATCGAGCCCAATCGAAGCGCTTGATCCATCCACCCATTGCGGTGAACTGCAGCAATGACCCCCAGAGGCACGCCCAGGCCCACAGCGAGCAACATCGTCAAGCACGCCAACTCGATCGTCGCCGGTAAACGTTGCAGCAGATCGGCCGCAACATCCCTGTGGGTGTAGAGACTCGTTCCGAAGTCACCTTGTGCGACCTGCCGAACGTAGCGAACGAACTGAATCGGAAGTGGCCGATCCAGACCCAGATCGCTCCTGATCTGCGCGACCTGCTCGGGGGTCGCCGTCTCTCCGGCGAGCACCGCCGCCGGGTCGATCGGCACCACCCGGGTCAGAACGAACATCAGCACCAGCAGCCCAAAGAGGACCGGGACGGTCAGGAGCAAGCGCTTCAGGATGAAGGCTGGCATTGCGATTCCGACAGGCAGTACGGTCTGAATCAGGCGGGCGCGGCGGCCTTCTTTCGATGGAAGTAGTTCGCGTCCAGAAACTCGGTGAGGTACTGCCCGTAGGTGATGGGCTCGTAGCGCGGGGGATTCTGGCCATCGGTGCAGGTGGGCAGGCACTCCAGGATGCGATCCAGATGAGGATCGAAGAACAGGGCCATCGAGTACCGATCCACGCCCGAGGTGTTCAAGACCCGATGCGGTGTCGACAGGTAACGGTCGTTGGTCCAACGACGCATCATGTCGCCTGAATTGACCAGGTATTTGCCCGGAAGCACGGGCGCATCGAACCATCCGCCGTCGGCATTGCGGATCTGCAAACCACCGACCCCATTCTGGATGAGAAACGTGAGGAAGCCACCATCGGTGTGAGCTCCAGTCCCATATTGCTCCGGCTCGCTCTCATCGCGCACGGGGTAGTGAAGCAAGCGCAAAGAGTACTGTGCAGGATTGAAAAATGAATCGAAATAATCGGTGCGCAGTTGCAGCGATTGGGCGACGATGGGCAGCATGCGCATGCCCAGCGCCTCAACCGCGTTCTGATATTTGACGATCGTCTCGCGAAACCCGGGTAGATCTCGAGGCCACTGGTTCAATCCTCGAAAGGGTTTTTTTGCGATGACGTCGGGATCATCGGGTCTGCGGTCGCGCTTGACGAAAAACGACTCGTTGTAATTCGGCTTGCGCGCCTTCTCGACCTTGGAGTGACGCTGCATGCTCGCGTTGAGCCCCATGTAGCCTACATTGTCGTCGTTGATCGGAATCTCGAGCTTACGATCCAGGGGCATCTCGTGAAAACGCCTCGACGCTGAAAAGGTCTCATCGATCAGCGACTGAGGAATGCCGTGGTTGTCGATAAAGTAGAACCCGATCGTCTCACTGATCTCTCTGAGCGCCTCGCCCAGAGCCTCAAGCGCTCCCTTTTCGCCTCGCAGGTAAGGGCCTAAATCCAGCCCTGGGATGCCATCGAACTGATTCACCACTTTCATCGCAGGCCCCTCGTTCCAAATCAGGACTCGACCCAGATCTTGCGCAAGTCGATGCCGTCGCCCGTCACGGCAGGCTCATAGCCCTTCACGCGGGTCCGAAGCGCTCGAGCCACCTTACCCCGGTAAATCCAGACATCCACCGCATCTTCGACCAGTACGCGGCTCGCCTGTTCGTAGAGATCGGTCCGGCGGTCCTGAGATGTTTCGCGCATCGCCTGTCCGAGCAACTGCTCGACCTTGTCGGTGCTGTACCAGGAGGAGCCCCGGGTCGTGCCGTGTCCGGACTTGGTGTAATAAGGCCCTGTCCAGTTGTCCGGGTCGACGTAATAGGGGGTAGACCAGTGCGACCAGATCTGGGGCGAGGTCTCCGGCTTCTGAGTCGCGGTGACGAGATTGGCCCAGATGGCCTTGCTGATCTTCAGGGTGACGCCAAGCTTTCGCAACTCGGACT
>JBIKVK010000143.1:0-8353 GCA_044356835.1 Burkholderiaceae bacterium | reverse complement strand
CGGCGGGCGCAGCATCCGCCGCTCTTCCGGGCCAGGGCGTTCTGGCTCAAGGCGCGGCTTCTCCTCCGGTGCCTGCGCGTGATCTGGTGTTTGTGCTCAACTCACGGGACGAAAGCGTGTCGCTGATAGACCAGCAGGCGCGCCGGGAAGTCGGTCGGGTCACGGTCGGCAAAGAACCTCACCACCTGTATCCGACGCCGGACCAGAAGTCGCTGATCGTGGGCAATGCGATGAGCGATGACCTTCACTACCTGGATCCGCTGACGGGTGCGATCCAGAAGCGGGTGCCCGCGATCGATGACCCCTATCAGATCGGGTTTTCCCCGGACAACCGCTGGTTCGTGGCGGCCGCTCTCCGGCTGAATCGTGTCGACATCTATCGCTACGAGGGCGGCGAACTCAAGATTGCCAAGAGGCTCACGATCCCCAAGGCCCCCAGCCACCTGTGGTACAACGCCGATAGTTCGATGGTGTTCGTGACCCTTCAGGACAGCAACGAGATCGTCGCGATCGATCTCAAACGCTTGGAGCCGGCCTGGAAACTGGCGACCGGCAAGCAACCGGCGGGTATCGTGATCACGCCCGACGATCAGCACCTTTTGGTCGGTGCCATGGGCGAGGATTTCGTCGATGTGATCGATTGGCGCAAACGGGCCCGGGTGCAGCGCATCGTGACGGCAAAGGGGGCACACAATCTGCGCGGGCTGGGCGACGGTCGACACATGTTTGTGACCAACCGAGTGGCCAACTCGGTTTCCCTGTTCGATATGCGGTCGATGAAGGTCCTGCACTCGATCCCGGTGCCCGGCGGGCCTGATTGTATGGAGGTGACTTCCGACCAGCGAATCATGTGGGTAACCCAGCGTTTTGCCCGCCAGGTCGCGGTCGTCGACTTGGAGCAGCGCAAGGTCATACACACCATCCAGGTGGGCCGGTCGCCGCACGGCATTTTCTTCCGCAATCGGGCGCCGCTGGTGTAATGCAGAGCCAGGCGACGGAGCGATCGGCCGCATGAACTTGACCGTACTTGGGGTGCTGATGACGCTGCTGGTGACCGGCGCTGCGCACGGCCGCAACAGCGCCGACGCTCCTCCCGCATGCAAGGGTGTGGTCTATCTGACTCTCGACACCGGCAACATGCGCGACGCCGAGCGCATTGCGGAGATCCTGCGCCGCCACGAGGTTCGTGCGACCTTCTTTCTGGCCAACGAGCGTACGCCTCGAGGCGACTCTTCGCTGGATGCATCGTGGGCAGACTTCTGGCGTGCGCGGGTGGCCGAGGGCCACCGGTTTGGCAGCCATACTTTCGATCACGTCTACTTTCGATCGGCCCGTGCCGATATGGCCAGTTCGGGCGGTTTTATTGCCCGACCCCAGTTTGGGCCCCAGGCGGATCGTGATCAGGTCTGGCATGCCCCCCAGTTGTGCTCTGAATTGCGCCGCGTCGCTGATCGGTTTCGCGAGTTGACCGGTGCGGCGATCGACCCCTGGTGGCGGGCGCCGGGGGGCCGGGCGCCCGCCACAACCTTTCGGGCCGCCGAACAGTGCGGGTTTCGACACGTGCACTGGGCCGATGCCGGATTCCTGGGCGATGAACTGCCCTCGGACAAGTTCCCGAACGACCGTTTGCTGGCGCAGGCCCTGGCCCGTATCCGCGGCGGTGACATCCTGATGGCGCATCTGGGTATCTGGTCCAGACAGGATCCGTTTGCACCCATGCTAGACCCCCTCATTGCCGGTTTGAAGCGCCGCGGACTCTGTTTCCAGACGCTCGATCAGCATCCCGATTATCGACTTTGATGTAGCGAACATGATTGACTGGTTGACCCGTTTTGTCGCCTGGGCACAGCAGGGCCTTCACGAGACCTTTGTGCAGCCCCTGCTCTTCGATCTGGGGCTCGCGCCCTACTCCGAAATGGCCTTTGACGCTCTTGAATGGGTGGTCATCGGCGCCCTCGAAATCATGGTGCTTGCGGTGGTGCTGGGCTTTGCCGAGCGGCGGTGGCCCGCCGAGTCCGCGGCCGGGCGCAGCGCCTGGAGGGTCGACGTGATCTACACCGGTCTGCAAAGGCTCGGACTGATCCCGCTGATGATGTTCGTGCTCTTCACGCCGCTGGTCGATGTGGTCGAGGCGCAATTGCGGCTGCTGGGGGTGTCTCGCCTGCAGATCGATCAGCTATGGCCAGGGGTGACCAACATCGATTGGGTCAGTTTTCTGATCTACCTGGTGGTGCTCGATTTTGTCGACTACTGGATTCATCGTGCCCAGCACCGCTGGTCCTGGTGGTGGGCCCTCCATGCCTTGCACCACAGCCAGAGGCAGATGACCTTCTGGAGCGATGACCGCAATCACCTGCTCGACGACATTTTGAGGCACGGCATCTTTGCCCTGGTTGCGCTGGCCATTGGCGTGCCGCCGGCCCACTTCTTCGGTTTCGTGCTGCTTTCGAGGCTGATGCAAAGTTTGCAGCATGCCAATCTGCGCTGGAGCTTTGGGGCGCTGGGCCAGCGGTTCGTGGTCAGTCCAAGCTTTCATCGACTTCATCATGCGATCGACTTCGGTCATGACGGTCCGGCCAGGGGCTGCAACTTCGCCGTGCTGTTCCCGGTCTGGGACCGCCTGTTTGGCACTGCCGATCTGCGGCTCGGGTTCGTCCCTACCGGAATCCGCGACCAGCTGGAAGGCCGTGACTACGGTGACGGTTGGTGGGCTCAACAGTGGCTCGGCCTGCGAAGAATGTTCGGTCGCAGTTAGTCGGCGCGGTCGCAGCGTCGGGCCACAATGAGTCCTGCCTGCTCGGCGGCGCCATTCACTGGGAGACGAGATTGAATTTCGGCTTGATCATCATCGGAGACGAGATCCTTTCGGGCAAGCGGCAAGACAAGCATTTCGCCAAAGTCGTCGAACTGCTGTCGGCGCGCGGACTGTCCTTGGCTTGGGCCCGATACCTGGGCGATGAGCGCCCCCGGCTGGTGCGTGCCCTGGCCGAGAGCTTTTCCTCCAACGACATCGTCTTTTCCTGTGGCGGCATAGGCGCCACCCCGGATGACCACACGCGCCAGGCGGCCGCCCAAGCCTTGGGCCTTGACCTGGTCCTTCATCCTGAAGCTCGGGAATTGATCGTCCAGCGAACCGCTGAAATGGCTGCGAACGGGAAGGCGCCCGCCGATCCGGATGCGCCGGAAAATCGCCAGAGGCTCAAGATGGGGGAATTTCCAGACGGCTCCGCGATCATTCCCAACCCCTACAATCGGATTCCCGGGTTTGCGATTCGTCAGCATTTCTTCGTCCCCGGCTTTCCGGTGATGGCCTGGCCGATGATCGAATGGGTACTCGACGCGCAGTATGCGCATCTGCATCATCGGGTCACTACGGTCGAGCGGGCCTGCCTGGTGCATGAGTTGGCCGAGTCGACCGTGACCCCTTTGATGGAGGCGATCGAGGCCGAGTACCCGGGCATCAAGGTCTTTAGCCTGCCCTCGGTCGGAGAGGGGGGCCAGCGTCGCCACATCGAACTCGGAGTGAGGGGGGATCCGCGCGCGGCCGAATCGGCCTTCGAGCGGCTGGTCCAGGGCTTGCGAGCGCTGGGGGGTCATCCCCAGGTACAGGGCGGATGAGTCCCTTCGCGCGGTGTTTGCTCATGCCATGGGCAGGGTCAGGCTTGCGCCTGTTTCGGCCTGCCTGAATAATCCTTGCCTGGAGGGGCGCCGATGAACAGTCCGGTCGATGTCGTACTGCGGGATGTTTCGCTCGATGACAAGTATTCGTCCGAAGCTGGCGCGGCTTATCTGACCGGTACGCAGGCGCTGGTGCGTCTGCCGATGATGCAGCGGCGACGGGACCTCGCAGCGGGTCACAACACGGCAGGCTATATCAGCGGCTATCGCGGCTCGCCGATTGGCGGCTACGACCAGGCGCTCTGGAAGGCCACCAAACGCCTGGATGAGCACCACGTTCGATTCGTACCGGGCCTCAATGAGGATCTTGCTGCGACGGCCATCTGGGGAACGCAGCAACTCCCCTGTCTGCCCGGGGCACGCTATGACGGCGTGTTTTCGATCTGGTACGGCAAAGGGCCCGGGGTTGATCGGTCTGGGGATGCTTTCCGCCATGCCAATCAGGCGGGCACCAGCGCGCTCGGGGGCGTGATCGCGATCGCCGGTGATGACCACGGCGCGAAGTCGTCCACGGTCGCTGCTCAAACCGACCACATTTTCATCGCGGTTTCAATGCCGGTGCTCGCTCCGGCCACCGTTCAGGATTATCTCGACCTCGGCTTGCATGGATTTGCGATGTCGCGGTTTTCAGGTCTTTGGGTCGGCTTCAAGTCGGTGACCGATTCGCTGGAGGCCGCGGGGATCGTCGATGCCTCGGATGATCGCGTCCGGGTCGTCTTGCCCGACCGATTCGAGATGCCGCCCGGCGGGTTGAACAGCCGATGGCCCGAGGAGCCGTTCCTCAAGCTTGAGGAGCGGTTGGCGCGCTGGAAACTTCCCGCGGCCCGCGCCTATGCGCGCGTCAACCGGCTGGATCGCACCGTGTTCGGCCGGGCCGAAGGTGAACCCGCTCGTCTGGGGATCGTGTCCACCGGCAAGAGCTGGCTTGACACCATGCAGGCGCTGGCTGATCTGGGGATCGATCACGCGACGGCGAATCGATTGGGGTTGCGGGTCTACAAGGTCGCGATGCCCTGGCCGCTCGAGCCCGAGGGCATCGCTGAGTTTTGCGCTGGGTGCTCCGAAGTGCTCGTGATCGAGGAGAAACGGGCTCTGGTCGAATCGCAGATCAAGGAGATCCTGTACGACGCTCCAGAGCGGCCCATGATCTGCGGCAAGACCGACCCATCGGGTCGACCCCTGGTGCCCGAGGGGGGCGAGCTGTCTCCGGCGCTCCTTGCCCGGATCATCGCCGGCCGACTCGGCTCGGTCGATCCCAAGACCGGACGAGGCGACCTGATCGAGCCCGGACTGGCTGACCGTATCTCTGCTCGTATGCGGCAAATCGACCAAGTTGAGGGCCGCAGCAGCAAGGCGGTCCTGAGCATTGAGCGGATTCCCTATTTCTGCTCCGGCTGCCCGCACAACACATCAACGCAGGTCCCGGAGGGATCGCGAGCCAATGCCGGGATCGGCTGTCACTACATGGCCCAGTGGATGGATCGCCGCACCGATACCTTCACCCAGATGGGCGGCGAAGGGATGACCTGGGTTGGTCAGGCGCCTTTTTCCAGTACGCCCCATGTCTTTCAAAACATCGGTGACGGGACCTACTTTCACTCGGGTTCGCTCGCGATTCGGCATGCGGTCGCAACACGCACTCCCATCACCTACAAAATTCTTTTCAACGATGCGGTTGCGATGACCGGCGGCCAGCGACACGATGGGCAACTGACCCCCGATCGCATCGTCCGACAGATGCTCGCCGAGGGCGTGGAGCGTGTTGAGGTCGTGACCGATGAGCCCGACAAATACCCCAAGGGCTATTTCCCTTCAGGTATTTCGGTTCACCATCGCAGCGAACTCGACGCGGTCCAGCGGTCTTTGCGTGAGTACCAAGGCGTGTCCGTGCTCGTTTACGACCAGACGTGTGCCGCAGAAAAGCGCCGCCGGCGAAAGCGGGGGGCCTATCCCGACCCCGATCGACGGGCCTTCATCAACGAAGCGGTCTGTGAAGGTTGCGGCGACTGCGGGGTCAAGTCCAATTGCGTCTCGATCGAGCCGGTCGAAACCGAGTTCGGCCGCAAGCGGATGATCAACCAGTCCTCCTGCAACAAAGACTTTTCCTGCGTCAACGGTTTTTGTCCTAGCTTCGTCACCCTGGAGGGCGCAAAGCCGCGTAAGCGCCTGCAGGGTCGGGTTGATCCATCAACGGTCCCATTCGAGTTGCCTGCGGTGGATCTGCCGCGAATCGGCGAGGCCTACTCGATCCTGATTACGGGCATCGGCGGGACCGGCGTGGTCACGATCGGCCAGCTGCTGGGCATGGCGGCTCACCTTGAAGGAAAAGGCGTAACGGTTCTCGACATGGCGGGCCTGGCCCAGAAAAACGGCGCCGTCATGAGCTTCGTGCGCATCGCGCATGACCCACAGAGCCTGCATGCGCCGAGGATCGGTCTCGCGGCTGCGGATGCAGTCTTGGGCTGCGACGTGGTCGTCACCGCGAGCAAGGATGCCTTGCCCCGGATGCTTTCCGGGCGCACCCGGGCGGCGGTCAATGTTGCGCCCACGCCGACAGCCGACTTCACGCGAGACGCGAATTGGCAGTTTCCACTGGGGCGCATGGAACAGGCGATCGTCGATGCGGTGGGTGCCGAAGCTGTCCAGTTCATCGATGCCACGCGGCTTGCGACCGGACTCCTCGGAGATGCCATCACCGTCAACCTGTTCATGTTGGGCTATGCCTGGCAGCAGGGTCTGATCCCGTTGTCCGCCCGGGCCATCGAGCGCGCCATCGAACTCAATGAAGTGTCGATCGAAACCAACAAGGCTGCGTTTCTCTGGGGGCGTCGGGCTGCGGTCGACCCCGATCGCGTGTCCCGCTTGGCCACCCCGGCTGAAACCATTCCGGTGTCAAGACAACCATCCCGAACGCTGGATGAACTGATTGCGAGGCGTGCCGACTTCTTGAGCGACTACCAGGACGATGCCTGGGCCGATCGCTACCGGACCTTCGTTGACAGGGTCAGGGATGCGGAAGAGCGCGTGCTGGGCGCTGTCCGGCGAGCCGACGAGCCGCTCGGTCGACTGCAGTTGACCGAGGCGGTCGCCCGCAATCTCGCCAAGCTGATGAGCTACAAGGACGAATACGAAGTCGCTCGCCTCTATGCAAGCGGAGATTTCATGCGCAGGGTAGCTGACCAATTCGAGGGTGATATCCGGCTGCATTTCCACCTCGCGCCGCCGCTTCTTGCGCGCCGTAACGAGCGTGGAGAACTGATCAAGCGTCGGTACGGATCCTGGATGATGCACGCGTTCAAGCTGCTGAGCCGTCTGAAAGGTCTGCGTGGTTCGGCTTTCGACCCCTTCGGCTACACGCAAGAGCGGCGGACCGAGCGACGTCTGATCGCAGACTATGAGCGTCGCCTGTCTGAGCTCATCGCGCAACTCGATGCCCCGCGACTGCCGCTGGCCGTCGAGCTTGCACGAGTGCCCGAGAGCATCAGGGGCTTCGGCCATGTCAAGGACAAGTCCTTGGAAGACGCGCAGCGTCGGATCCGAGAACTGCTCGAGCGTTTCAGCGAGGGGGAGGGGCAAGCTCAGTCAACGATGCCCGCTCGTCCGATTTCTCGGACTGCGGCCTCGCAGACTGCAGCCCACTAGACTGCCGAGTCAGCCTGCCGGACTGCGCAGGCGCGTCGTCATTGCGCGTCCAAGAAAAAGGGCACGCCGCATGGTGCGACGTGCCCCGTCTCTGTCCCGAAACACAGCCCCGTTCGAGGGACCGTGTTTTCAGGCGATTGTCAGGAAAGACCCCTGCCTCAGGCCGCTTTGCGGCTGCCGTTGGCCCGGCCGGTGGCCTTGGTGGCCGTGGCCATGTTGGCCTCGGCCATTTCAACCACCTGCTTGGTGGCGCGGCTGACCTGATCGAACGCAGTGTTGGCGGCTGAAACGGCCGATTTCACCAGGGTGACGACGCCTTCGCTGCCCGCGGGCGCGTTGCGAGCCATCGTATCGAGTGCCGCAAACAGCTGCTTGTTGCCGTCAGCCATTTGCTTCTCCACCAGCTTGGTGAGCTCAGAGGAGGTTTCGTTCATGATCTCGTAGCAGTGTTTCGCATACGAGGCATACTTCTCGGCGGCGGGCTGCATTGCGGTGCTGGACAGTTCGGAGAGCGATTTCACGTCTTTGGCAGCGAGCAGGCTCTTCGCCATCTCGGAGCTCTCTTCGAGCGAACTGCGTGCGGCCTGCATGTTCAGCGCTGCAAGTCGCTCAAGGCCGTTGATCGAGGCGATGGCAGCGGTTTGCATCATGTACAGGGCATCGCGGTGAATTTGCATGAGTTGTTCGGGCGTGTTAACCATGGTGTACCTCTCCAGAAAAGTTAGGAATGGGACGGATTGGAAGGGGCCGCGGGCGCCGGAAAAAGTTCTGAGGCAGAATGCACACCAGTCGTTTGTGCATTGCAACAAACGAGATTTTGAACCGTCCGGGCTGGCATGTCAAGCGGTTTGTTGCGACGCAACAAAATGTTTTGAATTTCTCTAAGTTCATGAAACATATATCAAATAATGTGACGGGTGCGGGATTTTCGGAGTTCCTTCGCGCCCGATTGTGTTTTTGCAACAAAGTTGTTCCGGTGTTCGGATGAGATCGCTTGCTGCGCCTGCGATCCAGGCGGTCGCGGTCCCGCTCG
>JBIKVK010000142.1:0-8387 GCA_044356835.1 Burkholderiaceae bacterium | reverse complement strand
CCATTGCGAAGCATGGGAGATCATCGCCGCCTTTCCATTCGGAGCCACGATCGCCCAAGAGACCGTACCGGCCTCTGCCTGAGCGCTGGCCTGTTCAGCCAGGCTCATGGCACCAGGGTGAAAAGCCGTGATCTGGTTGTCGGCGAGATCGGTCGTGATGAAGGCCTGCGCAGTGTAATGATCATCGAGGCGCACGATACGTGAACAGTCGATTCCGAAGCCCCGCAGCCGATCGACATAATCTGCGCCATCCCGACCAACGGCAGCGAGCACCATGGGAGCGCCGCCCAGACCCTGAAGATTGAAGGCGATATTGGCTGCACAGCCTCCGAATTCACGCTTGAGTCGCGGCGTGAGGAAGGCGACATTGATCATGTGGGTCTGCTCGGGCAGGATGTGATCCTTGAAGTGCCCGTCAAACACCATGATCGTGTCGTAGGCGACCGAACCGCTGATCATGACCTTGTTCTTCATCGATAGCTCCGTGTTTTGGGTGCGGATCGGGGTTTCACGGGTACGGGTCGATCGGCCGGACCCTCAGGGCAGGGGCCGCAACACTCCCGCAAGACAAGCCCAGCCTTCGCATTCAGCGACCTGCTTGAGGGCTACCCCAGGGTAATAGCGCGCGATCTCCTCGCTCTGACTGGCGAGCAAACCCGAGAGCACCAGGGTGCCCCCAGGCGCCAGACGCGCGGTGAGGAGCGGCGCAAGCATTCTCAGCGGGTTCGCAAGGATATTGGCGAGCACGAGGTCGTAGGTGCCACCGATATTGGCATCGGCGAGCACGCAGCGAACGGCGGCCCGATTCAGGCGGGCGTTCGTATCGGCCGCCTCGACCGCCTGTGGATCGATATCCACCGCCAGCACGTCGGCCGCGCCCAGGCGGGCACAGGCAATCGCCAGAATGCCGGAGCCGCAGCCATAATCAATCACCGTACCGCCCGGCTTGAGATGCTGGTCGATCCAGTCCAGACACATTCGGGTGGTGGGATGGCTACCGGTCCCGAAGGCGAGACCGGGATCGAGCTCGATGACTTCGCGGCCTTCGGTGCGGGCCTGTGCAATCGCCGCCTCGTGCCATGAGGGCGCGATCAGCAATCGCTGCCCTACGGGGATGGGCTCGAACTGCGACTGGGTCAGGCGCACCCAGTCCTGCTCGAGCACCTCGCGATAGGTCATGTCCTCGGGCATTTCCAGACCAGCCGCGCGGGCCGCCTCTTCGACCTGTCGCTGAGATGGACGCGAAGCATCGAGAAGGGCCGCCAGGCGGGTGCGTTGCCAACTCGATGCAGGCGCGGGCTCGCCCGGCTCGCCATAAAGCGCTACTTCGGCCGGAGAATCTGCGTCTGCATCCTCGGATTGGACCGACAGGGCGCCTGCTTCAAGCAACGCGTCTGACCAGAGCTCTGCGTCGTCGCCCGCGACGGTGAAGCGCACCTCGATCCACACGATCAGGCTCCGTCGGTCTTTCGCTTGGCGAGTTTCTGCTCAAGGTAGTGAATCGACGTACCGCCCGCCACGAACCGGGCGTCAGCCAGCAGCTCCCGATGCAGGGGCAAATTGGTGAGGATGCCCTCAACCGCCATCTCGGAGAGGGCAATGCGCATCCGTCGAAGCGCCTGCTCGCGATCATCGCCATAGGCCAGCAGCTTGCCGATCATCGAGTCGTAATGAGGCGGCACCACGTAGCCGGAGTAGGCGTGCGAATCGACCCGAATGCCGGGTCCGCCGGGAGGGTGCCAGGCGGTAATCCGTCCGGGTGAGGGCGTGAACCGATAGGGATCCTCGGCATTGATGCGGCATTCGATCGCATGGCCACGCAGCACCACATCGCGCTGACGAAACCGCAGGCGCTCGCCCGCCGCGATCCGGATCTGCTCCTGAACGATATCGATGCCTGTGATGAGCTCGGTCACGGGGTGTTCAACCTGCACCCGGGTGTTCATTTCAATGAAGAAGAACTCGTCGTTTTCGAAGAGAAACTCGAATGTGCCGGCGCCCCGGTAGCTCATCTTGCGGCAGGCATCGGCACAACGTGAACCGATGCGCTCGAGCAATCGCCGGGAGATCCCGGGGGCTGGGCCCTCTTCGATAATTTTCTGGTGACGACGCTGCATCGAGCAGTCGCGCTCGCCCAGATAGATCGCGCCGCCGTGGGTATCGGCAAGCACCTGGATCTCAATGTGCCGGGGGTTTTCGAGGAATTTCTCGAGATAAACCGATGCATTGCCGAATGCGGACTGAGCTTCGGAACGGGTCATGGTCACTGCATTGAGCAAAGCCGCCTCGGTGTGAACGATGCGCATACCACGGCCACCGCCGCCGCCCGCGGCCTTGATGATCACCGGGTAGCCGACGGCTCGGGCGATGCGCAAGATCTCCTTGGGGTCCTCGGGCAACGCGCCGTCGGAGCCCGGGACCACCGGAACACCCGACTTTCGCATGGCGTCCTTGGCCGACACCTTGTCGCCCATCAGACGGATAGACTCCGATCGAGGGCCGATGAAAACAAATCCGCTCTTTTCGACCCGCTCGGCAAAATCGGCATTCTCGGAGAGGAAGCCATAGCCTGGATGGATTGCCTCGGCATCGGTCACTTCGGCCGCACTGATGATGGCCGGGATGTTGAGATAGCTGTCCCGGGAGGAGGGCGGCCCGATGCACACCGACTCGTCTGCGAGTTTGACGTATTTGGCCTCTGTGTCCGCCTGAGAGTGCACCACGACCGTCTTGATGCCGAGCTCACGGCAGGCACGCTGGACACGCAGCGCAATCTCGCCACGGTTGGCAATCAGGATCTTTTCGAACATGTTGCAGCTCCCGTTCGAGGGCCCGTCGTTCAAGGCTCGATGACGAAGAGCGGCTGGCCGTACTCGACCGGCGAGCCGTTCTCGACCAGAACGGCCTTGATCGTGCCCGCGCCGTCGGCCTCGATCTCGTTCATCAGCTTCATGGCCTCAATGATGCACACGACGTCGCCCACACCGACGGTGCTTCCCACAGACACAAACGCCTCAGCGCCCGGCTGGGCAGACCGGTAGAAGGTTCCGACCATCGGGGAGCGAACGATATGCCCCTCAGGCAGGGAGGCGCCCGGGGGGGCACTGTCGGCGCCGGCCACGGGACCCGAAGCGGGGGCAAAGCCAGCCCCGGTCGACGCACTCGGCTGGGGAACATAAGTGACCACGGACTGCCCCGGCGCGACATGCACGCCGGCCTTGACGATGCGGACGCGATCCTCGCCCTCGGTCACCTCCAGCTCAGCAATGCCGGATTCGGACACGAGGTCGATCAGTGTTTTCAGTTTTCTCAAGTCCATCCAAGCGTCCTCCAGGGCGTTTCGACACCGAGATCGCAGGCTCCGGACGGCCATTCCCAGGGAGCGTTCAAACAGCGAACGCCTCGGACCGGAGCATCACGAGAATAGCTAAAAGATGACAAAACCAGTGAATGGTACGCCAAAAGCGTTTAATTGTCGAAAACTTGCGCGAAGTCTTGAGGACAGGAGGACTGGGAGGGGCAGGTCGAGGATTGGGCCGCCAAAAAGAAAATACGGCGAAGTTCCAAGCAGATCCCGTCATTCTAACGCATAAACCCGTAGGACCGAACCTCTCGGCGTACCGCGGCTCCCATCCATCAGGAACGCTCGGGCATGGACGCAGCCCGTGCCAGGGACTCGAGTTGAGCCAACACAAACCGGCCGAGAATACGGCCGCGGACTCGACCCGAACGGTCGATCACGACGGTAAAAGGCAACGCGCCACTCGAGTTGCCGAATCGGCGCCCGAGCTCTGCGCCTGCGGCTCCCGCCACGAGGAGGGGGTACCCCAGCTTCATGCGCTGTTCAAACGCGTCGATCTTGGCCGCCTGATCGATCCCGATGCCCACCACCTGCAGACCGGTGGCGCCCAAATTGCGCTGCAAATGCCCAAGCTCCGGCATTTCCTCCACACAAGGCGGGCACCAGGTGGCCCAAAAGTTGAGGACCAAAGGGCGCCCGCGCAGGGACTGGCTGTCGTAGGCCTGATGCCGCGCATCGAGCCAGGCATGACCCAGAAACAGCTCGAGCGCCTGGGCATCCTCGGGGGACAAGGAAAAACGGCGCCAGGAGACTGCAGCGCCGGCCCCCAGCGCGACCACGCCCGCCGCCAGGCCGCCGAGGATGAGCGTCCGGCGGGCGCGGGGGCGACGAGGGCCAGGCGGCTCGGGCCCGCCGGACGTCGGCCCGTGGGCGGAGGCCGGCTCCCGATGCGCGGGCTCCAGGCGTTCAGTCATGGTCAGACCTTCCAGCCGAAGAACTGGATGCGATTGAACGATCCACCGGCTCCCCCAGCGGATCAGACCGTGCCCGGTCCGGCGTCCCGGCTTGGGCCACAAGCGCCTCAAGCGCTTGCCGGTCACCCCGATCCGCCCGCCCCCGGGCGTCCCGTTTCAGGGCGCCTCGCACATCCCGGCTGTCGTGGAGGGAGAGCAGAACGGGCTCGCCCCGCCAAAAAAAACTCAGCGCTTCGACCTCGGCGTTTCGATCGTGCAGGCTCGGGAGCGTGAGCACCTCGAAGCGGACCCCCCGGTTCAGGAGGTCGATCTCGACGTCCTTGGGGTTGTCGTGAAACAGCTGCAGGTGCACTGGTGCGTGTTCGGCCGCAATGCCCCTCCATACGGCTCCCGTCGCGTAGGGTTGGAAGGCCTGAAGCTCACTCATCCATTCAAGCGCGACCTTGCGACGACGGTGCAGGCGCTCCCGATGTTCGGGATCGAACAGTTCGAGATACTCGAGCAGCGCCGTTTCAAGTTCCTCGTCGTCGGGCACCGAGCCGCGCGCGATCGTGCGCTCGCCGACCGTCCGTTTGACCGCCTTGGCCCGGGCCGAGCGGTAGTCAAGCCCCTCCTCGGCCACGAGCCGAGCGGCAATCACGGCGATTTCCTGTCTGAGTGCTTCTTGCATCATCGGCACGATTCAAGTTGGACGGCGTCGACGGACGGGGCCTGAAACCCGCCGCCACATCAGTAAAATCCGGTCGCTGCAGCGCTGGCCTCCGGTGGCTGCAATGCTGGCCGACCGCAAACGTCGGCCAGCACGCCCGAAACCACCATCGACCGCACCCCGGCCCCAACGTCATTATCTCGCCAATGCACATTCACATCCTCGGAATCTGCGGTACCTTCATGGGCGGACTGGCCGCGATCGCACGGGAAGCGGGTCACCGAGTGACCGGCTGCGATGCCAATGTCTATCCGCCGATGAGCACGCAGTTGCGCGCCTTGGGCATCGATCTGATCGAAGGCTATTTGCCCGACCAGCTCGCGCTCAAGCCCGACCTCTGGGTGATCGGCAACGTGGTCAGCCGAGGTAACCCGCTGATGGAGGCCCTGCTGAACGCAGGCGAGCACTACGTCTCGGGGCCACAGTGGCTGGGCGCCGAAGTCCTGACCGGCCGCCCCGTCCTTGCCGTGGCTGGAACCCACGGCAAGACGACCACGACGGCCATGCTCGCCTGGATCCTTGAATGCGCGGGCCTTGCACCGGGCTTTCTGATCGGCGGAGTGCCCGTGGATTTCCCTCATTCAGCGCGGCTGGGGGCCGGGCGTCCGTTTGTCATCGAAGCCGATGAGTACGACACCGCTTTTTTTGACAAGCGGTCTAAATTCCTCCACTACCGCCCCCAGACACTGATTCTGAACAACCTGGAGTTTGACCACGCCGACATTTTTCCCGATCTCGGGGCCATCGAGACGCAGTTCCACCACCTGGTTCGCACCGTGCCGGGTCGGGGGCGGCTGATCGTAAACGCCGAGGAACCCGCGTTGAAACGGGTCATCGAACGAGGTTGCTGGAGCGAGTGTCAGTGGTTCCAGAGTCCGCTCGGGTGGCACCTCCGTCCGGTCGGGCCGGACCGTTTCGACGTGTTCAACGGCACGCAGGCTCTGGGCCCGCTGGCACTGCCGGTCGCCGGCGCGCACAACCGGGCCAACGCGCTCGCAGCCATTGCAGCCAGCATGCATCTGGGCGTCGATCCGTCTCAGGCGCTTTCGGCGCTCGCCCGATTCGCTGGAGTTCGGCGGCGGCTCGAGCTGCGCGGCACGCCCGATTCGGTCAGCGTCTTCGACGATTTCGCCCATCACCCCAGTGCATTCGAAGCAACGATCGCAGCGCTACGGGAGAAAGTGGGCGCGCAGGCGAGACTCGTCGCGGTCTTCGAGCCGCGTTCCAACACCATGCGCATGGGTACGATGCGCAGCCGCCTCGCGGCCAGCCTGGCCGGGGCAGATGCCATCTACTGCCATCGCGACGGCCTGACCTGGGACCCGTCGGTCGAACTCAGTCGGCTGGGCGATCGGGCGGTTTGCCTGCCCAACGGGCAGGCGCTCCTCGATCGTCTGATTGAGGACCTGAGGCCGGGCGACCAGGTACTGATCATGAGCAACGGCGGCTTCGGGGGCTTGCACGGCAGGCTGCTGGAGGCCCTGGCCGCCCGAGCCGGCCAGCCTCCCGCCGGCGCCCTGACATGAGCGCAACCATGCGCCCCGCCGCTCGGCTGATCTACCTGCACGGCTTTCGGTCGTCGCCCGCCTCGACCAAGGCTCAGCAAATTCACCAGGCCCTGGTTGACATCGGTCAGGAGCATCGGTTTTCCTGCCCGCAGCTGCCCGACGCACCGGACCAGGCCTGGTCGATGTTGTGCGACACCGTGACCCCGGGCGAAGAGGACCTTTTGGTGGGGAGTTCGCTGGGGGGTTTCTATGCTGTCGCGTTGGCCGAACAATTCGGATGCCGGGCGGTACTGCTGAATCCGGCCATGGACGCACCCCGGCTGCTCGCCGCGCAGCTGGGTCGCCATAGGCGCTGGCACGGGCCGGGAACCTTCGAATTCGGGATCGCAGACCTCGAATCGCTCAGACGGATCGCGCCCAACCGCATCAGTCGACCCGAACGCTATCTACTGATTGCGGCCACGGCCGATGAAGTCATCGACTGGCGTACCATGACCGGCGCTTTGCCGGGCGTACGCACGATCATCATCGAAGGCGGCGATCATGCGCTGTCGGATTTCGAGCACCACCTGCCTGAAGTGATCCATTTTGCGGGCCTCAGGCCGGGCCCACACGCTCCTGCCCTCACCATTCGGAAAGGTTCCTGAGATGCGACTGAAGGACAAGATGGCCCTCATCACCGGCGCGGCAAGCGGCATCGGGTTGGCAACGGCGCGGCTTTTCGTGGCTGAAGGCGCCCGGGTCGTGATCGCCGACCTCGACCCGGCCCGGATCGAAGCGGCCTGCGCCCAGGCACAGGGAGAGCCAGGCCAGGTGCTAGGTCTGCGCGTGGACGTGACCGACCGCTCAAGCGTCGATGCCATGGTGGGCGCTGCGATCCAACACTTCGGGCGAATCGATTGCCTCATAAACAACGCCGGCATCACCCAGGATGCGCGACTGGTGAAAATGAGCGAGGAGCAGTTCGACCGCGTGATCTCGGTCAATCTCAAGGGCGTATTCAATTGCACCCAGGCCGTCGTGCCCACCATGACCGCGCAGGGCTCGGGCGTGATCCTGATCGCCTCTTCGGTGGTCGGGCTCTACGGCAACTTTGGGCAGACCAACTATGCGGCAACCAAGGCTGGGGTCATTGGCTTCACCAAGACATGGGCGCGCGAACTGGGGCCCAAGGGGATTCGCACGGTCGCGGTGTGCCCGGGATTTATTGCGACGCCCATCCTCGCCACCATTCCTGAACCGGTCATGCAGAAGATGATCGACAAGGTGCCGCTGGGCCGGCTCGGTCAGCCCGAGGAGATCGCCCGGGTGTATGCATTTCTGGCCTCCGACGATGCGAGCTACATCAACGGCGCTGTCATCGAGGTGTCGGGCGGCATCATGATGTAAACGCACGGCCCGCCAGAATCGCGCCTTGCGCGCCCGCTCCAGTCACCATCACGCAGGACCAGGCTCTTGACCCAGCACTTATTGTTCGAGGAAAACGGCGATTTCAAGGCCGGCACGATCCTCGCCGACGCCGGCACGAGCCTTCAGGTTGAACTGCCGAGCGGTCGGCGCGTGAAGGTCAAGGCAGGGCATGTCCTGCTGCGTTTTGACGCCCCTGCCGCGCAACGACTGATGGAGGAGGCTCAGGGGCTCGCTGCAACCCTGGATGCGGCCTTCCTCTGGGAGTGCGCGCCCGCCGAGGAGTTTGGTTTCGAGGCATTCGCGGCGGAGTACTTCGGTGCCCGACCCAGCGCGCCGCAAAGCACGGCGATGCTGCTCGCACTTTTTGCCGCGCCGATTCATTTCCAACGCAAGGGCCGCGGCCGCTTCAAACCGGCTCCCGGTGAAACGGTCCATTCGGCGCTCGCGGGGCTCGAACGCCGTCGCCAGCAAGAGCTCAGGGTCGA
>JBIKVK010000141.1:0-8401 GCA_044356835.1 Burkholderiaceae bacterium | reverse complement strand
CCAAGGCCACCGAACGGACATTCCGGACCAGCTTGTCGATGGTCTCGCCGACCTGCTCACGGGTCTGTTCGTAGGCCTTGGCGCCCGAGTCATCGAGGCGGGTCACTCGCCGAGCGATTTCTTCCGATACATTGCCCAGGGTCTGGCTGCGGTCCACCTGAATGTTGGTATTCATGAATTCGATCATCGAGCTCTCGGCCAGTCCGCGCGCCTGCTCGGTCGCAATCTGCGTTGCGCTCATGGCTCGGGCGGGGGTCCAGTCCTTGGCGATACTGAGCGACCAGCGCCCATACGACAACAGCATCGGCCGGCCCTGTTCGTCATAGCTGAAGCGGAGCCCGATTTCGTTCAGGTATTCGCGCTCGCTCTGGGGCAGGAGTTCGGTCAGTCGGTTGGGGTCACCTTTTACCAAGGAGGGACGCTGCCGGGCGACATCCTGCGCGAACTGCCGAGTCTTGGCCGACTGTGCGGCGATGACACCGACCCGGGTCAACTTTCCGTTGGGAGTGGATTGCGTGAAGATGCGGGTTTGCACGGGCACGAGGCCCTGCATGTCGCGCACTGCGCTGGTGATGATTTCTTTGGTGAGGTTCTCGCGATAGACGGTCTTTTTCTGCTGGACCGTCATTTGGGCGACCTTTTCGGGGGGCACGCCCTCCTTGACCAGCTCGTTGTCGAGTTTCTTGTCCAGAAGCGCAATTGCCTTGTCGAAGATCCGGCCGACGCGGCCCTGCTCCTGCGCCTGTCGCAGTTCGACCGGATCGAACTGCTCGGCGTTGGTCGAGGCATCCTGCAATACTGCCAGTACCCTGCGGGTCACTTGACGTCCGTAGTTCTGCAGCACGAAGTCGGCCTGCATGTCGAGCATGGCGCGTTCATAGGCCAGGGCGATTTCCTTGCCGTAGTTCGGATCGGTGGCGGGTACCCGGACGTTGGCTACGCCGCTGAAGAAGGTGCGGCCTTCGCGGGCAACTCCCACCGCTTGACCAAAACGGGATTCGAACTCGCGCACCCAGTCCTCGTAGCTCTGGACGCTGATCTGGCTGTCGGCGCTTGCCGAGGTGGCCTGGGCCAGTGCCCGGTCTGACGCCTGAGGCGAGGCTCCCCCGGCCGCGCCCTGCGCCAGGGCCAGGTGGGCTGTCGTAGCGGACGCGGCAAGCCAGGCCGCTGCTGCCAGTCGAACGGTGTGCTTCATGGAGAGCTCCGATAGCGGGTCAGAGAAACGAGATCGCAGATCGATCAGCGTTGGAGGAAATTGCGATTGTCGTTGGCCGGGGGCGCATTGACGGGTGCTTGACTGGACGGCTGCGAAGGGGCCATTGCGGTCGGCGGCGTTCGCAGCACATGACGGGAGCCCTGCTTCAGTTGCCCTGCGATGAGCCGCGCAACGGCGAATTTCGAGCTGACCTCGATGACCTCGGCCATGGCAACCGGTGTCTCAGCCTCACCCAGTGACTCTCCGGACTGCGGATCGCGCAATTCGGCGCCCAGGGCAAGCACCTCCAGGCGTTCGCCGGGCTGCACCGCGCCCTCGCCGCGATTGATGAAGAGGCGGCCCCCCTCGGATCGAACAATCTCGATCGGATAGATCACAGAGGTCATCCTAGCAACCAGGGCCGTCGCCGCGTCTTCAAGACGCTGGGAAAACATGTCGGCATCGACCTTCTGCGCGCCTTCGAAGACTGCGGTGAGCGGTTCTCGGCCGGTCCATTTCTTTTTGCGCGAAGCCATCTCGATGACTTCGAGACGGATGGCACCCGCGATCTGGCTACGGACATAGACCTCGCCGCTGAGGGCAATTCGTTCCTGCTGGTTGTTGACCACCCGCACATTGTCAAATTCCGTGACCACGATGTAGTCAGCGCCCAAGCCCTGGCCCAGTCGGGCCATCTCACCCGGCGCGGCGTCGCCACTTCGCAGAAACCGGGCCTCGCGATCGAAGGCCTGAGTCGCGTCGCGGCTCAGCACATCGAAGCGACGGGTCGCAATCAGAGCGGGTTCAATGGCCTTGAGCAGCGCGGGCGCCTGGGGGTGGGCCTTGACAAAGACCGCCACGCTGCGGCGGTCGGCGGGAGCGCCGAGCTTTTCGTAGTCGCTGTGGCGAAGAGTAATCCTCGCCGTCCAAAGCCCGCCCGTGCCCCGCTCAGCCCCATCGACGCTGTAACCCAGGATGGGCCGGTCTCCAGGGGTGCGCACTTCACGGGAAATTCGCTTGTTGAACGCATCGATCAGGACACTGTTGGTTGCAGTGTCGATATTGATTTCAGCACTCGACAGGCTGGTCGTGGTGCTCGCCTGCAGCCGCAGGCCGAAGGCCTGCGAGCTCGCATTGACCAGCGCGTCGTGGATCGCGTGCCCGCGCGTCGGACCCGTCCCCTCGGCACTCACCCGCCGCTCGACGACCTGGGCCTGAACATCCTGAACTGGAGGCCCTGCGAGAACCGCGATGACGATTCCAAATGACATCAGAAGCCCGGTGGCCCGGAATTTGAGGGCCGGACCAACGTCGGTCGCGGACAGAAGCCGAATCGGAGAGCTCACTCAGATCACCAGGCGAAGTTGCGGTTGGTTCCGGCTTTGTTGATAGGAATAAAAGCCTGAAAGATTTCGAGCCCGGACCCGAGCTCGACCACGCGGAATGAAAACTCGTATTCCTGGGCCTGGCGGCGGCGGTCATTGCTGACGCGCGTTGCGCTTCGAATCGCCCCGGACATCTCGAGGTCGGGCTTGACCGCAAGTCCACTCGCCCCGGTCCGCTGGTCGAACATGCCCGAGCGCTCAAGCTGTCGGTAGGCGGCAACCCCCCGGCTCGCCTCCGATCCGACGGCGGCCGTGAAGGCGAAGTTGGCGCTCCGGGTCATGTATTGGCGCATCCTGTCGGTCATGCTGCGCGTGTTGACATCACTGGTCGAGTCGTTGATGACTTCGCCCATGTAGATCACCCACCGGCGGTTTTTGCCGTTGTTGTACCAGGGCGACTCGAGAAATTGGTCCACTGCCTTTCGGGCGGCGTACTCAAAGTCGATCGACTCGAGCTGCATGGTGTCGACCCCGACCCGCTGATCACGAGTCTGGTTGGCCAGGGTGTTCGATGTGCTGACCTGTGTGGTCTGGCAGGCGGTCAAGAGCAGGGAAGCGAGCAACGTCGCAGCGATGTATCCAGAGCGCATGATGGATTCTCTCAGAAAACAGGGTGTGCGGAGGGCCTTAGATGCTGCGCTCGCCCAGGCGAGCAGTGTAGACCGCCGGAGGGCCCGCGACCCCCGAGGCCTTGACCATCACCAGGTGGTTGCCTGGCTCAAGTTGCAACATTCGGAAAGTCTGCCCGGTCGCGGTGGCCAGGCTGATCCGCCCATCCGGCGGCCGATCGACCACGGCGACTTGGATCGTGTTGGGGAGATTTCGCCAATAACGAGTGTCCGCCTTGGTCAGTCCCGCCTGAATCGCCCCGGTGCTGGCCTTCATGAGGAGGGCAGCCATCGGTGATTTGGCTTCCTTGTCGATCCGGGTGTTGATCGCATGCTGGGCCGCCGTCTTGATGACCGCCGACGCGACCGACTGAGCCACCACCGCGTTGTAACCTGCCCGAAATTCGAGACCCACGATCCGGTTCAGGTCCGTCATCACCACGGTCGTATCGCCCCCGACCCGCAGAGTGCCCAGCGCGGCTTGCCCCGGATTGAAGCGGGGCAGGGCGATCCCGGAATACATCACTCGATCCGAGACCAGGTAAAGCGGCAGGTCCAGTCGAAGTTCGGAAAGGGACGGGCCGTTCCCGTCTTCAAAAACGACGAAGATCTTGTTGTTGACCGCTCCGCCACCCGCTGACACTGCGCGCCGGAATCCTGCAAGCAACTTGCCCGATTCCGGGCCGGGTGCAGCCCCTGCGGCGGCCGCAATCAGGGAGCCGATTCGTTGCTCATCCTTGTCTTGCTGGAAGCTCGAACTGCTGCGGAAGGCGGCGGCGAGGAGATCGCCCGAGGCGTTCCGAATGTCGGAGCGTCGCGTCGACGCTGGCACCTGGTCTATCCCCTGTCGGGCCTTCGGGGTCAGTTCCTCGAGGCTGCGGGCCGAGCCCTGAGCCCTTTGGTCGGACAAGGCGGACCGGGAGGCCTTTGCGTTTTCCTGACCAAAGGACTGCAACTGGGCCAAGGCATTGCGCTGTCTCTCCTCCAGGCGATTGAACTCAACCCGCGCCTTTTGCTCCAGGTCCCTGCGGCGCGTGGGATCTTTCTCGGCTGCAGCGAGCATCATCATGTTGAGCGCGCGGTAAAAGTTCAGCAGCGACCCCTCGTGAATCTTGCCCTGATACGTGCCAAAGGCGCTGCTGGTGAGCGTGGTCGCGATCAGGTTGACCACCTCGGCGGGCGTGTCGATCGTGTTCTCTTTCCAAGCGAGTTTTTCGTGTGCCGCGTCGAAGGCGTCATTGCTCAGCGCCCACAGACCGGCGTCGTGGAAGGCCTTCGCTGCTTCGAGCGTCTGCTGCAGATCGGCCCGGTTGTAGGTCGGTTGGCCTTTCTCGTTGAGAAAGTTGGCCGCGATCGCCCTGAAATTGGACTGGGCACGAGACGCCGCATAGTCGTTCTTGGGTGGGTTGACGCTCGCGCAGCCCGCGAGAGTCAGTGCGATCAGAGCGGCAGCGATCACCCGGGGTCGCAAGAGACTGGTCGAGGGTTGGGTGTGGATCAAGGACAGAGCACGGGTCATCGGTGCATTCTCTAGAGAAGGGTAAGTTTTTGTTCCCAAGCAGCGGCTACGCCCTTTCATGAGGCGCGCCGACTGAAGTTTACGCCCGATCAGTCAATCGCTGATATACTTGATCAGCTGGATACATTTCTCGCTCTCTCGTTCGGCGTGTTTGGGCTTTGCCGTCCTCTCTTGCGAGTTGACGGATCGGTCAGATTTTCCATCGGTGAGATTTGGAGTGTTTCTGTGCGTCGCGGGTGTGACGCCCGCATCTCTCTCAACTCACCGTTAAGGAATTTGGCCATGGCCAGAGAAACAGGTATCGTCAAGTGGTTCAACGAGAGCAAGGGCTTCGGCTTCATTGCGCCCGATAGCGGCGGCAAAGATCTGTTTGCCCACTTCCGCGAGATCCAGGGTTCGGGTTTCCGCACCCTTCAGGAAAATCAGCGCGTTGAGTTCGACATCACCCAAGGACAAAAGGGTCCTCAGGCAACCGCTATTCGCGTTCTGTAAGCGGGTCGGAGCAGACCGGGCGCATTCTGATGCCCGGTTCGCCAGGCGGCGCCCCAAGCGGGCGCCGTTTGCTTTTTTAACCGTGTACGGTGTCACCATAGGGCGACATGATTTCGGTGCACCCGGTGTTGTTCGAGCCGTCCCGCATCACGCCGGCAGGGCAGGCGTAGGCATACGGGAAGACCGATCGGCGAGCGAGCGACGCGGGCATCGATGTGCCCAGGGCTTCGAAGACCGCCTCGCCGAGTAGCGGGTCCATGATGACCTGACCACCGCCACTGACATCGATCCGCGGCTGATGGAAGGCCTCTTCAAGGCTCATGCCATGGGCGATCGCGAATGCGCTCAGCTGCAGAACCGCGCCGAGGATCTTTCGGCCCCCGGAGGCTCCGAACGCGAACAGGCGGCCGTCGGGGCCCTGACCGACCACAGGACAGTAGTTGGCGAGGCAACGTTTGGCCGGCCCCAGGGAATTGGGCTTGCCAGGCTCAGGGTCGAACCACATGATCCCGTTGTTGAGCAAGAGTCCCGTCGAGGGCGATACGACCCGGGAGCCGAAAATGGACAGGAGCGTCTGCGTGACCGCACACAGATTGCCTTCGGAATCAACAACGCTGAAGTGAGTGGTCGAGACGGGTTCATTGGGCGGCTGATGATCGCCCATATTCGACAGCCGGTTCCTGAAGGCGGCGTCGAGCGCCCGAGCAATCCCACGGTACACCTCGGTATCCGGTGTCTTTGCCAGGGTGCGCCCGGCAAGCTCCTGCTCAAGCGCGGAGAGCGCCTGGGCAAAGGTTGGACCGCCAGTGAGGCCCGGCGCTGCAAACACGCGACCGCCGCGGAAAGGGACCTGAAGTGGCTCGACCCACTCGGCCTGATAGCGTGCGAGATCTTCGAACGAAAGGCATCCGCCTTTCGCCTGAATGTCGCCGGCCAGTTTGCGGGCGATATCGCCCTCGTAGAAGGCCCTGGGACCCTGTTCGGCAACATCGCGCAGGCTCGCGGCGAGCGCTCTTTGATCGAGGCGCCGCTCGGTCGTTGCCGTCCAACCGCCCAGGATCGGCCACTGACCTTCGTCGAGAAACAGGGCGGCGGCGTCCGGGTCCTGGGCAAGGGTTTTGGCTGAGGACGCGGTGACAAGACCGGAATACCAGTCGGCCTGCAAGCCCCTTTCGGCCAGGGCCACCGCAGGCTGCAGCAGTTCGCGCCAGGGCTTACGGCCGAATCGCTCATGCGCGATCCCCATGCCCGAGACAACCCCCGGAATTGCTACCGCAGTGGCCCCCACGACATTTCGATCGTCGACCACCGCTGGCCAGGGGAAGAGGTCGGAGCTTCGTCCGTCGCCCGAGAGGGGATAATCCGCCGGATTGAGCGCCCGAGGTGAGCGCATGCCGAAATTCACCACGTAGGCTTTTTGTTCTTTCGCCCGCCACAGCACCATGCAGCCGCCTGCGGCCATGCCGCTCATCCAGGGCTCGACCACGCCGAGGGCGAACGAGGTGGCCACCGCGGCATCGACGGCATCGCCCCCCGCGGCAAGGACGGCAGCGCCCGCCTGGGCGGCCCGCTTGTGCTGTGAAGCAACGACTCCCTTGGTGGTTGGGTGAACGTGCTTGCGAACGCTTTGCGCGTTGGAGAAATTATCGTCGGCGAACATGGTTTCGGTCTTTCCGGGCGGGACTTGGACGCGGGCTAGGCCCGCGATGATCAGCAGTGTGCCTTGACGTGACGAACGATGTCGGCGTGTGTCGCAAACCAGACCGGGCCGAGGGAGCGCGCATGGCGGATGAGTTCCTCGACGATCCAGATGCGCGATCGGTAGCCGATGATGTGAGGATGCATCGTCAGCTGGAAAATGCCGCCCTCACGGAACGCCGCCTCGAGTTCGCGCCGGAAGATGTCAAACACATCGGCGGGCGCAGTGTGTGGCCGCAGCGATGCAAAGCGGTTCATGTTGAAGTACACCGCGTCATCACGGATCCACTCGACCGGCAGCTCAATGACTCCGGTCGGCGCCCCGTCGAGCAGCAGTTCGTAGCAATCAACATCGGCCATCAGGGATGAGTCGTAGATCAGCCCCATGTCCCGGCTGATCGCGAGGGTGGCCGGGCTGAAATCCCAGGAGGGCGTCCGGATTCCGACGGGGCGGGTGCCCGTGATGCGCTCAAGAGCGTCGGCGCTTCGCATCATGAGGTCGCGCTCGGCGGGCTCGGGGAGCACCGAGTTGCGCTCGTGAATCCATCCGTGCAGCGCGACCTCATGGCCCTCGGCCACGACGCGGCGCTGTTCGTCCGGATACAGTTGAGCCACTACCGCCGGGACGTAGAAACTCGCCGGCACGCTGGCACGCGACAGCACATCGAGAATGCGCGGTATGCCCTGTCGATTGCCATACTGCCCCTGGGAGAGCTTGCCGATCGAATGGCCCCCCTCGCGCAGCTCATTGGTCTCGTGGTCGGAGTCGAAGGACAAGGCCACCGCGCAGCGGGCGCCCCCGGGCCACTGCGTCGGACGCAGACTGCGGCCCGCCCGGACGTGATCAACGATGCCACGCCAATGCGCTTCGGGCCATTGCCACGGTTCGATCGTTTGCGGACTGTTCATCATTTGTTCCCGGCTGCTTTGATTCGGTCGGCGATGGCCTGAGCCGCTCGAGCCTCGCTTTCGACAAAGCGGGCGAATTCGGCGGGAGGCATGGCCACGCCCTCGAGGCCCAGCTTCTCGAATTGGGCAATGACTTCAGGATCTCTGACCGCCTGAACGAAAGCCTGGTAGATGCGATCAACCAGTGCCGGCTGCGCGCCTGCGGGCAGCCAGGCGCCGAACCAGTTCACCACGTTGTAGCCGGCGAGACCCTGCTCCTGGAGGGTCGGTACCTCGGGCAGGCCCTGCCAGCGCTTTGCGCCCGTGATACCCAGCGCTCGCAAGCGTCCAGCCTGTACATGCTGTGCCGCAATCTGGGTACCGACGAAAAATATGTCGATACGCCCGGCAATGACATCGTTGGTGGCCTCGGCGATACCCTTGTACATCACAGAGAGGATATCGGTCCCGGTCATGGCCTTCATGACTTCGGCCGGAATATGGCTGGCGGTGCCCAGTCCGGCATTGGCGTAAGTGAGCTTCCCGGGGTCTTGCTTGGCCAGGCTGATCAACTCTTTGAGATTGTTCGCCTTGAGCGAGACGGGTACCACCAGGG
>JBIKVK010000139.1:0-8402 GCA_044356835.1 Burkholderiaceae bacterium | reverse complement strand
CTTTGTGGGCGATCATGCGGACATCGGCGGCAGTCATGGCGAGGGCGATCTGGCCGATGTGAGCCTTGCCTGGATGTATCGGCATGCCAAGGCGGCCGGGGTGGATCTGGCCGCGATTGATCCGCAATGGGAAGTGGTCTCTCATCCCCTGGTCCACGACAACCGCTCACCGGCTCAGCCGGGTCCGGATCGTGAAGTTCGCTACCGAGATGCTCCCCGTGCACGACCGGTGGCGGTCACCCAGCGCCAGATGCCCGGCACGGCGCTCAGCACGGCGCAGGCGACCGAGCTGATTCGATATGACCCCGCGCCGCGATTGGGGTCGCGCTCGCCGATCGTGGGCGAGGTGGATATCGCGGCCTACGCCGACTGGCTTGATCAGACCCTGGGTCTTCGCATCGGCTATTGAGGCACGGGCTTCGCACGGAGCAGGTGATTTGACCCTGCCGGATCGGTCCATTAGATTGAACCGGTCACAAGGAAAAGACCATGTCCGAGCCCTCCTCCCTGCCTGCCGGTGAGTTCCGGCCGGTCAACAAGGTCCGAATCGTCACCGCGGCCGCGCTCTTTGACGGGCATGATGCGGCCATCAATATCATGCGGCGGCTGCTGCAGAGCATGGGCTGCGAGGTCATCCACCTGGGCCACAATCGCTCGGTTCAGGAGATCGTCAATTGCGCGCTCCAGGAGGATGCGCAGGGCATTGCCATTTCGTCGTATCAGGGCGGGCACGTCGAATTCTTTCGCTACATGATCGACGCCCTGCGCGCTTCCGATTGCGCACACATCCAGGTCTTCGGCGGCGGCGGTGGTGTCATCGTTCCAGCCGAAATTCGCGATCTTCAGGCCTACGGGGTCAACCGGATCTACTCGCCTGAAGACGGACAGCGCATGGGGCTCCAAGGGATGATCGCCGACATGATCAGGCGGTGCGACCATGACCCGGTGGCCGTGGCCCCGCTCGACCTCGACGGGCTCGTCGGCTGCGCGCGCAAGCCCCTCACGGGCGACGGCCGCATCTATGGCCAGACCCGTCCGCTGGCCCGTGTCATTTCGGCCATTGAGAACGGGGCCCTGCAGGCCCCTGCGCTGGCCGCGATCGCCGAGGCCTCGCGGGCTTCTCGGGTGCCGGTGCTCGGCATTACCGGCACCGGCGGCGCGGGCAAAAGCTCGCTGACCGACGAACTGATTCGCAGACTTCGTCTCGACCACGACGATCAGCTGCGGATCGCTGTGCTGTCGGTGGATCCGACGCGACGCAAGTCCGGCGGTGCATTGCTCGGCGACCGAATCCGGATGAACGCGATCCACCATCCGAACATCTACATGCGCTCGCTCGCCACCCGCTCGGCCGGCAGCGAGGTGAGTGCGGCACTTCCGGAGGTCATCGCGGCCTGCCGCGCCGCCGGCTTCGACCTGATCGTGGTCGAGACCTCCGGGATCGGACAGGGCGATGCCGCCATCGTGCCCCTGGTCGATACCACCCTCTATGTGATGACCCCCGAGTTTGGCGCGGCAAGCCAGCTCGAGAAGATCGACATGCTCGACTTCGCCGACTTCGTTGCCATCAACAAATTCGACCGGCGCGGCGCGCTCGATGCCCTGCGCGATGTCAGCAAGCAGTATCAGCGCAACCGCGAGCGCTTTTCCGAGCCGATCGAGTCCATGCCCGTGTACGGAACGCAGGCGGCCCGCTTCAATGACGATGGGGTCACGGCGCTTTATCAGGCGATGCGACCGCGATTGATCGACCGGGGATTGCCTGACTGCAGTCGCACCGGGCGATTGCCCGTTGTGACCACGCGGCATTCTCAAGGCCATCGAGCGGTGGTCCCGGCGTCGCGGGCCCGCTATCTCGCCGAGATAACCGATGCCGTCCGCGCCTACAAGGCGGGTGTCTCCAAAAGCGCGATCCTCGCGCGCGAGATTCAACAACTCCGGGCATCGAGCCGGATGCTGCACGAGGCCATTCCGGAAAAACACAAGGCCCGCAACGCCCTCGAGGACCTGGCCGCCCAGCGCGAAGCGGTGCTCGATCCCGCGGCCCGCCGGTTGCTCGAGGGCTGGCCAGCGATCGTGCGTGACTATAGCGGCGACGAACACGTGGTCACGGTGCGCGAGAGCTCGATCCGCACCCCTCTGAGGCGCACCAGCCTGTCGGGCTCGCGCATTCCCCGCGTCGCTTTGCCCCGATACACCGACCATGGCGAGCTGTTGCGCTGGTTGATGCTCGAACACCTGCCGGGCTTTTTCCCCTATACCGCGGGCGTGTTTCCGTTCAGGCGGGACGGCGAGGATCCGACCCGGATGTTCGCCGGAGAGGGCGACCCGGTCCGAACCAACCGGCGCTTCCATCTGCTGTCTTCAGGAATGCCCGCCAAGCGGCTGTCGACCGCGTTCGACTCGGTGACCCTCTATGGCGAGGACCCCGACTTGCGACCCGACATCTACGGCAAGGTCGGCAACTCCGGCGTGTCGATCGCCACGCTCGACGATATGAAGGTGCTTTATGGCGGATTCGATCTTTGCGATCCCGCGACCAGCGTGTCGATGACCATCAACGGCCCGGCCCCCACCCTCCTCGCCATGTTCATGAACACCGCGATCGACCAGACCGTCGACCGCTTCGAGGCCCAACATGGCCGTGCCCCGGCTGCCGCCGAGCGCGAAAGCCTGCGAGCCCAGGCGCTCGCAGCCGTGCGTGGCACGGTCCAGGCCGACATCCTCAAGGAGGACCAGGGCCAGAACACCTGCATCTTTTCCACCGAGTTCAGCTTGAAGCTGATGGGCGACATCCAGGAATATTTTGTCCGACACAACGTGCGCAACTTCTACTCGGTGTCGATTTCGGGCTATCACATCGCCGAGGCCGGAGCCAACCCCATCAGCCAGCTCGCCTTCACACTTGCCAACGGCTTCACCTATGTCGAAGCCTATCTGGCCCGTGGCATGAAGATCGACGACTTTGCGCCCAACCTGTCGTTCTTTTTCTCCGCCGGCATGGATCCCGAATACACCGTGCTGGGCCGCGTGGCCCGGCGCATCTGGGCCGTGGCCATGCGTGACCGCTATGGTGCGAACGAGCGCAGCCAGAAACTCAAGTATCACTGCCAGACGAGCGGACGCTCCCTGCATGCGCAGGAGATCGCATTCAACGACATTCGAACCACGCTGCAGGCACTGATTGCCACCTATGACAATGCCAACAGCCTGCACACCAATGCGTATGACGAGGCCATCACGACGCCCACTGCAGAAAGTGTGCGCCGCGCGATGGCCATTCAGCTGATCATCAATCGCGAGTGGGGCCTTGCCAAGAACGAGAACTCCTCGCAGGGCAGCTTCATCATCGAGGAGCTCACCGAACTGGTCGAGGAGGCGGTGCTGGCCGAATTTGAGAGGATCAGCGAGCGGGGTGGCGTGCTTGGTGCGATGGAGACCGGCTACCAGCGGGCATCGATCCAGGAGCAGAGCCTGCACTACGAAATGCTCAAGCACACCGGCGAGTATCCGATCGTGGGGGTCAACACCTTCCGCAACCCCGAAGGCGACCCTATCCCTGAAGCGCTCGAGCTGGCGCGCTCCACCGAGGAGGAGAAGCGCTCACAGCTCGCCCGGCTTCAGGAGTTCCACGCCCGCCATGCCGGCGAGTGTCCGGCCATGCTCGAGCGACTGCGTCGAGCGGTGATCGCGGGCGACAACGTGTTTGCTTGCCTGATGGACGCGGTGCGCGTGTGCTCGCTGGGGCAGATCACCGATACTCTTTTCGAGGTCGGCGGCCAGTATCGCCGCAACATGTAAATGCCTCGCCCGGATCGGCGAGGACAGGCTCAGGCAGTGACCGCCTCGCGGGCGTGTCCGGTCTGAGTCGCGCGAGCCCCGCCGATGCGCTGCGCAGCTTCGGCGAGGATTTCAAAGGAATGCACTCGGGCGGCGTGATCGAAGATCATGCCGGTTGCAATGACCTCGTCGGCGCCGGTTCGCTTGATAAAGGCTTCCAAGCCCTGGGTCACGGTGTCTGGCGAGCCGACAATCGAGCATTCGAGCATGCGCATCGCCTGCATGCGTTCTGCCGGGCTCCAGTATTGATCGATGTCGTCGATCGGGGGCGGCAGGGTCGAACGGGCGTTACGCAACATGTCGGTCACACGCTGCTGGTGGCTGGTGAAGAGCCGCTTTGCCTCTCGATCGTTGTCTGCGGCAACGACATTGACGGCCGCAACCGCATGCGGCTTCGAGAGCTGCGCCGACGGCCTGAAGTGCTCGCGATAGAGGGCGATCGCGTGATCGAGAGCGGCCGGCGCAAAGTGCGAGGCAAACGCGTAGGGCAGCCCAAAATGCGCGGCGACCTGGGCGCCATAGAGGCTGGATCCCAGGATCCAAAGCGGCACTTCGGTCCCGAATCCGGGCACCGCGCGCACCCTCTGCCCCGGTGTGAGGGGGCCGAGCAGCTCGCGCACTTCCATGACGTCTTCCGGGAACCGTTCGGCCGAATGGAGATCTCTTCGCATTGCAAGCATGGTCTCGTGATCGGTGCCCGGCGCCCGGCCCAGACCCAGGTCGATCCGCCCAGGAAACAGTGACTCGAGGGTGCCGAACTGCTCGGCAATCACCAGGGGGCTGTGATTGGGCAGCATGATGCCCCCGGCCCCCACCCGAATCGTTCGAGTTCCTGCTGCGACCCAGCCGATCACCACAGAGGTTGCGGCGCTTGCGATGCCCACCATGTTGTGATGCTCGGCCACCCAGTAGCGCGTGTAGCCCAAGCGCTCGGCCTGACGCGCGAGGTCGACCGCATTGGCGAGCGCCTGCCCGGCGGATCCTCCGCGGACGATGGGCACCAGATCGAGCACTGAAATCGGAAACATCATCGACTCCTTGAGCGAATTTCTTGATCTGCATGCCGTGGTTGGGCGCGGCGTTCGTGCGAGGCTTGCCTTCAGACGTGCAGATCAGGGGTCCAGTGTAAGTGAGCCGGGCGACAAACGACAGCAAACAGTCACAGTTATCCGGACGGGCTGTCCGATCCGCGAATCGGGTTACTGTGGAGCCGGACGCGCGTCTCATCGCGGCGATTCGTGCCCGTGCGGGCCCCGGCCGGGCCAGGGCGGTCCGCGTCATTCGTACCGCCGGGGCTTGGGTGATGTGCGCAGGCGGTCAGGTCTGGAAGTGTCGCAGGTCCATCAAGACCCGCTTTGCCGATCTGACCGAACCGGCGGCGCGGGGCGCCGCCTGTCTCGCGGAGCTTGAGCTCAACCGCCGCTTCGCCCCCGAACTCTACCTGGGCGTGGAAGCTCTGGTGTGCAGCTCTGACGGGGAGCTCCATTGGGTTGAAGCTGAGCCTAAAACCCTCGGAACGGCCGAGCCAAACGTGATCGAATGGGTGATCCGGATGAAGCGGCTACCTGCAGAAGGCTTTTTTGATCGGGCCCTGATGGCCGGACGCGTGGGTTGCACCGAGCTGGCCCGTGTGGCCCGGTATCTCGAACAGTTCTATCTTGTCCTGCCCGCTTCGAGCCTGTCGTCCGAGCGGTATGTCGAGCGCTTTCGCCGCGAGATCGAACTCAGCTGCGCGGTGCTTGAGCCCATCGCACCAAAGATGGCGGCCGCGCTTGTTGCGCGGCTCGATGCGCTGTCCCCCCTGCTCGAGTCGCGGCAGCGAGACGGCGGCCTGGTCGACGGTCACGGCGATCTCAGGCCGGCGCACCTATGCCTTGCCGCCGAAGTCTCATTGATCGATGCGCTGGACTGCGACCCGATGCTGCGGCAGGTCGACCCCTGGGAGGAGCTGTGCCTGCTTGGCCTGCTGGCCGGAGAACTGGGTGCTGCGTGGTTGGGCCCGGTCCTTGCTCGGCAGGTGCGCGTTGACCGTCGCCACCGGCCTGGTCGTGACATGGTGCTGCGAAACCGACTCCGTCGTCCCCGGCCGGAGCTGCTCGCTTTCTATACCGCCTACCATGCCCTGACGCGGGCGCGGCTCGCCTATGCTCACCTTGAGCACAACCCGGGCGGGCGCAGGCGGCATTGGCTGGAGTTGTCGCAGCGATTTGCCCGGATGGCCGAAGCGGGGCTCGCTGGCTGGAATGCGCTGGGCGATGCCACTTGACCTCTTCGTCCACGTGGGTCGCGGTGCCGGGCCCTGAGTTGCCTCGCGGAGATCATCGAGCCCCCGTGGGGGAGCTGCGCCATCTGCCTTCGAGCCCTTCACTGGACGAGCTCGAGCGCGAGCGCGGTCAGCGCTTTGATGCAACTCACACGTTCCAGCGCGATGCCCGATCCGGGCTCGAGATGCGTGGCGAGACTCGCCACGGTATCGCTCGTGAGCACAGTATCGAATCCCGCTGCGGCGAGCCTCTGCCAAGCGCTGCCCCCGCTCAGGTCGTGGCAGACCGCCGCGATCAGCCGCGCAGCGCCGGCCTTGCGCAGCGCCTCGGCGGCCCGGGCCAGGGTGTCTCCCGACACCAGCAGATCGTCAACGACCAGCACCGCGCGGTCGCGAACCTCGCCTGCGACCTGGTCGAGTCCGCTCACCCGATTCAGGCTTCGGCGCTTGTCGATCATTGCAAATTCGATCGATGGGTTTCCCGAGGCATCGCTCGCGCTTCGCTCAAGCATTTCACGCCAGAGCTGTGCGCGCTTGATCCCCCCCGGATCGGGCGAGGCCACCACCCAAGAGCGGTCTGGGGCTCGGGCCAGGCACTCGAGGGCGGCCGCGCCCAACACCTGATGGCCGGGCAGCGCCCGAGCGGGCCTCCTGAAGGCGTTGTCGAAGGCGGCCGGCTGATGGACCTCAATGGTACTCACCGAATCGGTACCTACCGCCTCCAGCAGCTGGGCGAGGTAGCGCAAACTCACAGGGTCCAGGGGCTGGGTGCGGCGGTCCTTGCGCGCATAAGGAAGATAGGGCGTGATCAGATCGACCCGTGCTGCGCGGTGGTCGCGCAGCGCCGCGATCAGAAACAGCACAACGCACAGCCGGTCCTGCGGGCTGAACGGAAGCTCCCGGTCAAGGCGTGCGAGCACGATGCAGTGCCGGCCGGCGGGGTCCGCGGTGGGCCGGACCTTGAACTCACCATCGTTGAACAGTCGCAGTTCCGCGACCACCCACTCGCCGCCGAGGGCCTGCGCCAATGTCCGGCCCGGTGCGGCCGAGTCGGGCAGAGTGACGATCATCGGCGGGTCGCCCCAGGCCCGGGGCTTCGATGCGGTGAGCGGTGAAGGATCCGTCGGACTCATGAGCGCAGGGTCTCACGGCAGCGTTCGGCGATGCTTGATCGAAGTGCGCAGCCGTGACCGATCGTCCGGGCGGTCGGGTCGGCCACCCGCGGCCCGGGCTGCTCACTATGCGATGATCCAGTCGCCTGAGCGAGGAGGGTCATGCCCGAGCGGCGCGCCGAGGCGGCGCTGCTTGATGATCCACGTGACCCCAGGGGAGAGAACCACCATGGCCTTGATCGATGTCTGTAACGGCGACGCAGATGGCCTCTTCGCGCTGGTTCAGTTGCGTCTCGCTGAGCCTGCAGCGGCTCTGCTCGTGACCGGACTCAAGCACGATATCGGTCTACTCGATCGGGTCAGTGCAGGTGCCGGAGACGAAGTCCTGGTGTGTGATCTCTCCATGCGTCGAAACGCCCCGGCGCTTGCGCGTTTGCTCGCCGCTGGCGCGCGGGTGCGCTACTTCGATCACCATGAGAGCGGGGCGGTGCCGGACCACCCGGCGCTGGAGGCCCATATCGATTTGAGCGCGCAGACCTGCACCAGTCTGATTGTTGATCATTACCTTCGTGGTCGATTCGGGGCCTGGGCGGCCGCGGCAGCCTGGGGCGACAATCTGGCTGAGAGTGCGCAGCGTGTGGCGGATCGTCTGAGACTCGGCGACGAAGAGCGCGCAAGCCTTCGAATGCTGGGCGAGGCCGTCAATTACAACGCCTATGGCGAGACTCTCGCCGACCCCCTCATGCCCCCGGAGCCGCTTTTTCATTTGCTGGCCCGATATGCCGATCCGCTCGAGGCCTGGGCGAGCGAGCCCGTGCTCGAGCGCATGGCGCAACGGCGCGAGCTTGATCTGGCGCAGGCCCACGCGATCAGCCCGATGTTGTCCGACGATCGTGTCCGGCTGTGGGTCTTGCCCGATGCAGCATGGAGCCGACGCGTACTCGGGCCCTTTGCCAACCGGATGGCGGCCGAAGATCCGGATCGGGCTCATGCAGTGGCCCGAATGCGCGGTGCCGCCCATTTCGATATCAGCGTGCGCGCGCCCCTGCGGCGGCGAAGCGGCGCCGATCAGCTGTGCCGTGCCTTTGGGGGTGGAGGGCGCGCTGCGGCCGGCGCTATCGACGGCCTATCTGCCGAGGCCTTCGAGCGCTTCGTGGTCGCCTTTAGACAGATGCAGTGGGGCGAGC
>JBIKVK010000140.1:0-8402 GCA_044356835.1 Burkholderiaceae bacterium | reverse complement strand
GAGCATGAACCACGAGGGGATGAAGTTCTCTCTGGTGAGCCGTGAATTGATCGCCGACAGCATCGAGGCGGTCGTGCAAGGCCATGCCTACGACGCCTTGGTGGGGTTTGGGGGCTGCGACAAGACTCTGCCCGGCGTGCTGATGGGCATGGTCCGGTGCAATGTTCCGTCGGTCTTCGTGTATGGAGGCGCGGCCTTGCCGGGCCACTTCAAGGGACGCGATGTCTCGGTGCTGGATGCCTACGAAGCGGTCGGGTCGCTGCAGACCGGGGCGATTGACGAGGCCGAGTTGTCCGCGATCGAGGCGGTCTGCAAGCCGACCGTGGGGGCCTGCGCCGGGCAATTTACGGCGAACACCATGGCGATGGTGTCCGAGGCTTTGGGTTTCACGGTGCCCAACACTTCAATGGTGCCGGCGGTGTTCAGCGAGCGTTCGGCGATTGCCCAGCGGGCGGGCAGGCTGGTGATGCAGCTGCTCGAGCGGGGCGGGCCGCTGCCCCGTGATCTGGTGACCCGCAAATCGCTCGAGAACGCCTGCGCCATTGTGGCCGCCACGGGGGGCTCGACCAATGCGGCGCTCCACATTCCGGCCATCGCCAATGAGGCCGGACTGCGCTTCACCATGGACGACGTTGCCCAGGTGCTTCAGCGCACGCCCTACATTGCGGACCTGCGTCCGGGGGGGCGCCATCACGCGGTCGATGTGCATCGGGTAGGCGGCGTTGCGGTGGTCTTGCGGGTGCTGATCGAGGCGGGGCTTGCGCATGGCGATGTCCCGACCGTCACCGGCCGCAGCCTGGCCGATGAAGTGGCCGCTGCGCCGTCCCCGGATGGCACTGTGCTGCGTGCGCTCGATGCGGCGCTCTTGCCCAGTGGCGGTGTTGTGGTCCTCAAGGGCAATTTGTGCCCGGATGGCGCGCTGATCAAAGTGGCGGGCCTCAAGACGCAACGCTTTCTGGGGCGTGCACGGGTGTTCGACAGCGAGGACCAGGCGGTGCGCGTGGTGAGCCGGCGCGACTACCGTGAGGGTGAGGTGCTGATCGTCCGGTATGAAGGACCCCGTGGCGGACCGGGCATGCGCGAGATGCTGGGCCTCACGGCGCTGATCTACGGTCACGGCATGGGCGAGAAAGTGGCGCTTCTGACCGATGGCCGATTTTCGGGGGCTACACGAGGCTTCTGTATTGGCTACGCCTGCCCCGAGGCGGCTGCGGGCGGACCGCTCGGGCTGGTCGAAGACGGCGACCCGATCGAGATCGACACGGTGGCTGCGACGATTCACCTCGGGGTCGACGATGCGGAGCTGGCGCGCCGCCGTGCCGCCTGGAGGCCACCGGACTCGCGGCACCGCGCTGGGGTGCTCGCCAAATATGCCGCCCTGGTGGGTCAGGCGCATGAAGGCGCGATCACTCACCGCGGGCCGGTCGAGTGGCCCGGGCACCTGCCCGATTGAATTTCTGTCATCATCGCCGCGTCCCGGATTTCCCGCGGTTCAATCATCTCAGGAGAGGAGTGCCCCATGATCAAGTCCCTGTCCAGGATCATCGCCGGCTCGATGGCCTGCGCGACCTTGATGTTTGCACCCGCAGCGGGTGCGCAGGCCCAGCAGGCCAAGACCCTGCGGGTGGGCAACTGGCTGCCCATGCATCACCTGATCGTCTCGGGCATTTTGAAGCCCTGGGCCGATGCCATCGAGACCGAGACCAACGGCAGCCTCAAGCTTCAGATCATGACCTCGCCGCTGGGGCCCCCGCCCGCCACCTTCGACCTGCTGCTCGACGGAGCGTTTGACATCGGCTACGGGGTGAGCGGCCACAATGCGGGTCGTTTCACCATGACCCAGGTGATGGACCTGCCCTTCGCCTCACCCGATCCCTGGGCGGGTGCCGCTGCGGCCTGGGCCACCTATGAGCGTTACGGTGCCCGCTACAACGAGCACAAGGGCGCGCATGTGGTGGGCCTGTTCGTCCACTCGACACCCGCCATTCACTTTCGTTCGACCGGGGTCAATCGCCTCGCCGATCTGAACGGCAAGAAGATCCGCGTCGGGGGCAACGTGACCGGCCGCATCATGGGCGCACTGGGAGCCACTCCGGTCCAGCTCCCGCCCACCGAAGCGCAAACCGCGATGGCGCGCGGTGTCGCCGACGGCATTACGTTTCCCATGGAGTCGATCGATTTCTTTGGCATCACGCCCGTCATCCAGAGCTCGCTCCTGATCCCGGGCGGCCTCTATACCGACACCTTCTGGGTGGCGTTCAACCAGAAGGCCTGGGACGGTCTGTCGGATGCCCATAAAGCTGCGGTGCGCAAGCACAGCGGCATGGCGATCGCGCTGCAGGCGGGCTGGGCCTGGACCAATGGTGATGATCTCGGGCGGGCTGCGCTTCAGGCCAAGGGCGTGAAGTTCGTGACCCCGCCGGATGAGGATCTGGCCGAGATGAAAAAGCGTCTTGAGGTCCTGCGCAAGGAATGGCTCGCTGAAGCGGCCAAGCGCAATTTGCCGGGTGACGAGATCCTCGCCTATGCGGAGAGCATGGTTCAGCGCTACTCGGCTTCGAAGCGGGTCAATCGTCGCTGAGCGGTCCTGGCTGTAGTTCGGTCCTGGCCTCAGAGTGATCCGGGCCGCGGAGCGAGTCTGCCCGCGGTCCGGTCCAGGCAGCAGGCCCTCGGCCGCCTTGATATGCCTCCGGTCGCTTCATGATGAGTTCTGAGCCCACCGCAGTCCCCTCCCAAAGGCGCTCGCCCGCGCCGGTGGCTCTCGCCACCGGGATCGCGTGCGCCTGCGCGGCGGTCATGATGGTGACCACCTTCGTGGACGTACTGCTGCGCTATTTTTTCGGTAAGCCCATCGGTGGCGCCTTCGAAGTGACCGAAATTTCGATGGGCCTGCTGGTGTTCTTTGCGCTGCCCGCAGTGATGTTGCGCCGGGAAAATATCGTGGTGACGCTGGTCATCGACCGGTGCTCCGACCGGGTGCGGGGTTTTTACGAGGCGCTGGGGGACCTGCTCTCTGCACTCGCGCTCCTTTTCATCGCCTGGCGCATGTGGCTGCACGGCGCGCGTTTGCTGCGGTTCAATGAAGTGACCATGGAGCTCGCCGTGCCGAAAGGCGCTATCGCCCAGACCATGGCCGTGATGCTGGTGATGGCCGCGCTCTGCGCGCTGGTCGCGGCCTGGCAAGCCCTGCGAAGGCGCTCGGGGCCCGCCGTCGAGGGGGCGATCTGATGGCCTGGATTGCCTCGGGTCTGGGCTTCTCAGCGGTGCTGCTCCTGATGATGCTGGGGATGCCCATTGCAACCTCGATGCTGTTGGTGGGCTTTGCCGGCATCTGGCTGCTGATGGGTGAAGGGGCGGCCTTCGGCATGATGGGCCAGGTGCCTTTCAACACGACCTTGTCCTATGAGCTTTCGGTCGTGCCGATGTTCATCCTGATGGGGGCGATCATCAGCCGGACCGGGATGGCCGCTGACCTTTATCGCCTGTGCCACAGCATGCTGGGCCATTTGCGCGGTGGGCTGGCGATGGCCACCATTGTGGCCTGCGGCGGTTTTTCGGCGGTGTGCGGTTCGTCGATTGCCACGGCGGCCACCATGGCCAAGGTGGCCATCCCGGAGATGCGGGATTACCGCTACGGCGATGGTTTCGCCGCCGCGTCGGTGGCGGCCGGGGGTACGCTGGGCATCCTCATTCCGCCCTCGGTGATCATGGTGCTTTACGGCATTGCCACCGGCACCGACATCGGCCAGTTGTTCATCGCCGGCATCCTTCCGGGCGCGCTTGCGGTGGGGCTCTATCTGGTGGCGGTGTGGTATCACGCCCGCGTCCATCCGTCGGAAGCGCCCGCCGGCCGCAAAGCCACCCGCGCCGAGCGCATGAAGCTCCTCGCGCCTGTGAGCCCGGTGCTGCTGCTCTTTCTCCTGATCATTGGCGGGCTCTATTTCGGGCTCTTCACCCCGACTGAAGCCGCGGGCGTCGGCGCCGGCTGTTCCGTATTGATTGCCGCGGTGCGTCGCGTGATTTCCTGGGCCGATCTGGGGGATGCCCTGGTCGAGACCGTGCGCACGACGGCCAGCCTCTTTCTGGTGTTGATCGGCGCGCTGGTGTTCTCCAACTTCGTCAATCTCGCGGGGCTTCCGGAGGCGCTCTCCGGCCTGATCAAGGATCTGGGCCTCTCGCCCCTGGGCGTGATCCTCGTGATCCTGGTGATTTACGTCGTCCTGGGCATGTTCATGGAGAGCCTCTCCATGATCCTCCTCACCATTCCGGTCTTTTTCCCGATCATTACGGCCCAGGGTTTCGATCCCGTCTGGTTCGGCATCTTTGCGGTGATGGTGACGGAGCTGTCGCTGATCACGCCGCCGGTCGGGCTCAATTTGTTCGTGATCCGTGGCGTCATTCCAGGCTTGCCGATCGGCGCCATCTACCGGGGCATCCTGCCCTTCGTGGCGGCGGACCTGGTACGCATCGGCCTGATCATCGCCTTTCCGGCGATCGTGCTCTGGCTGCCCTCGATGGCCGCTCCCTGATCGCAACCACGCGGGGTCGCAGTCATGAGTGTTGCCGTCATTTCATCAAAGGCCAGCGCGCGCCTCTTGCCCGCCCTGCTTGAACACCTCATGGGTCCTGCAGCCCAGGGATGGTCCTGCCTTGCAATCGGTGGGGTCGATGCGGTGCAGCGCATCCGGGCGGTAAAGCCCGATCCGTCAGACCGCGCGGAGCATTTCGATATCGCCGTGCTTGAAGTCTCGGCGCTGGCGGCCCTCGAAGCCGAAGGAATTGTGCTGCCGGGGTCCTACGTGCCGCTGGTCATTTCAAGCACCGCGGTTGCGGTTGCGCGGGGCGCTGTAAGACCGGATGTGTCCAGCCTCAGCGCCTTGCAGGAGGCCCTCGCCCAGGCGCCCTCCATCGGATATTCAACCGGACCGAGCGGTCGGGCTCTGCTCGGTCTGCTCGAGCGCTGGGGTATGCTCCCCGCGCTCAATGAGCGGCTCGTCCAGGCGCCGCCCGGGGTGCCGGTCGCGCGTCTCATTGCTCAGTCGACGGTTGCGATCGGTTTTCAGCAGTTCAGCGAATTGCTCGGTGTCGACGGGGTGGATGTCCTGGGGCCGATGCCCGAGGGCGCCCGGATCGATACCGAATTTGGCGCGGCGGTCGTGCGCGCCAGCGTGCAGCCCACCGCTGCAGCGCGTCTGATCGACGCGATGGCCTCGGCCGCGACCGAGCCGCTCCGTATCGAGCACGGCTTCGCACTCCCCAAGCGGGGCAGGGCACCTGCGGGCGCTTGAGCGTTGATGGGCTTCGTTTTCTGAACAGGTTGAATCGTTTCATGATCATCGATATTCACGGCCATTACACCACCGCGCCTCGCGAGCTCGAGGCCTGGCGCAGCCGTCAGATCGGCTCCTTGGGTGACCGGGCGAGTCAGCCCCGCCCCGAAGACCTGCGCATCAGTGACGACGACATCCGGGCTTCGATCGAAAGCAATCAGCTTAAAAAGATGCGCGAACGCGGCATCGATCTCACCGTGTTCTCGCCACGGGCGAGTTTCATGGCCCATCACATTGGCGACTTTCAGGTGAGCAGCACCTGGGCGCGGATCTGCAACGACTTGTGTTACCGGGTGGCGGGGCTTTTTCCCGAGCAGTTCGTGCCCTGCGCGATGTTGCCGCAGAGTCCCGGGGTGGATCCGGCCACCTGTGTGCCCGAGATGGAGCGCTGCGTGCGCGAACTGGGCTTCGTCGCGATCAACCTCAACCCTGATCCCTCGGGCGGCCACTGGACGTCGCCGCCCCTCACCGACCGGCACTGGTATCCCATCTATGAAAAGATGGTCGAGCTGGATGTGCCGGCCATGGTTCATGTGTCGACCTCCTGCAATGCCTGCTTTCACACGACCGGGGCGCATTACATCAATGCCGACACCACCGCGGTCATGCAGCTGATCCAGGGCGATCTGTTCCGCGATTTCCCCAGTCTGCGATTCGTTATCCCGCACGGTGGCGGGGCTGCGCCCTATCACTGGGGACGTTACCGCGGGCTGGCTCAGGAACTGGGCAAGCCGCTTTTGAGTGAGCACCTGTTGCGCAATGTGTTCTTTGACACCTGTGTCTATCATCAGCCGGGCATCAATCTGCTCACCGGCGTCATCCCGGTCGACAACATCCTGTTTGCCTCGGAGATGATCGGCGCAGTGCGCGGCATCGATCCCGAAACCGGGTTTGCCTTCGACGACACCCGACGTTTTGTGGAAGCGGCGCCGGGCCTGGACGACGCGGGTCGTCAACAGGTGTACGAGGGCAATGCTCGTCGGGTCTACCCGAAGCTGGATGCTCGCCTGCGGGCGCGGGGTCTTTGAATACATTCAAGCGAAGGAATCGGAAATGACTCTTCATCGTCGAGTGCTGTGCGGTCTTCTGGCGGCTGTGCCGTGTCTGGCTCTGGCCCAGACCGCCCCCGCAGGCTACCCCAACCGTTCGGTCAGGATGGTCGTGCCCTTCACGCCGGGCGGCACCACCGACATTCTGGGTCGTGCCATCGCGCAGGAACTCTCCCGCGCGTTGGGTCAGAGTTTTGTGGTGGAGAACATTCCGGGGGCGGGCGGCTCGATCGGTGCCGATCGGGTGGCCAAGGCGGCGCCGGACGGCTACACGCTGATGATGGGGCACATCGGAACGCTCGCGGTCAACCCCAGCCTCTATCCCAAGCTGCCTTATGACCCAGTCAAGGATTTTGCGCCAATTGCCTGGGTGGCGAGCGTACCCAATGTGCTGGTGGTGCATCCGTCCTTGCCGGTCAAGACGCTCGCCGAACTGGTGGCCTATGCCAAGGGGAAGCCCGGGCAGTTGAATTACGGTTCGGGCGGCAATGGCAGTGCGGCCAATCTGGTCACCGAGTACCTCAAGATCGAGGCCGGCATTTCGGTGGTCCACATTCCCTATCGCGGCACGGCTCCGGCGGTCACGGATCTGCTTTCGGGTCAGATCCAGATGATGTTCACCGGGGTGCCCGCGCTGTCGTCTCACTTGAAGAGTGGCGCGGTTCGGCCGCTTGCGGTCTCGAGCCCGAAGCGTTTGGCCGTGCTGCCTGAGGTGCCTACCGTCGAAGAGGCACTGGGGATCAAGGGCTTTGCCGGTGACCAGTGGTATGGCGTGGTGGCACCGGCCGGAACGCCCCGCGAGATTGTTGCGTTTCTCAACGGTCGCATCAATGCTTCCTTGGATAGCGCGGAACTCAAGACCCGGCTTGCGGCCGAGGGTGCGATCGCGACGCCCAACCCGCCGGCAGCCTTTGGGGAATTGATCGCTCGCGAGATCGAGCAGTGGCGCCCGGTGATCAAGCAGTCCATTCAAGCCAACTGAACGGTTGAGACTGGTGTTGGTGTCAGGCAGGGCAGGCCAGAGGGCGTCCAGCGCATGAGTGCACCGAGCCTGCCGCTGGCCGGTCTGCGGGTGGTCGAATTCACCCATATGGTGATGGGGCCCACCTGTGGTCTGGTGCTGGCGGACCTGGGGGCCGAGGTCATCAAGGTGGAGCCGGTTGAGGGGGACCGCACCCGGCATTTGCTGGGCTCGGGGGCGGGCTTTTTCCCGATGTTCAATCGCAACAAAAAGAGCATCCGCCTCAATCTTCAGCATCCGGACGGCGCCGAGGCCGCACGGCGCCTGTGCGCGACGGCCGATGTGGTGGCGGAGAACTTCAAGCCCGGATCGATGGCGAAATACGGGCTGGACTACAAGAGCCTGTCGGCGCGGGATCCGAGGCTGATTTACGCGAGTCTCAAGGGCTTTTTGCCTGGCCCGTATGAGCACCGGACGGCGCTTGATGAGGTGGTGCAGATGATGGCGGGGCTCGCCTATATGACCGGGCGCCCGGGTGATCCGCTCAGGGCTGGAACCAGCGTGAACGACATCATGGGCGGCATGTTCGGGGCGATCGGCATCATGGGTGCGCTGATCCAGCGCGGGATCACCGGACGAGGGCAAGAGGTGCAGTCGGCCCTGTTCGAGAACAATGTGTTCCTGGTGGGGCAGCACATGCTGCAGTATGCGATCACCGGGGTGGCCGCCGAGCCCATGCCGAACCGAATTTCGGCGTGGGCGGTGTACGACGTGTTTACGGTCAAGGGCGGCGAGCAGATTTTTCTGGCGGCGGTCAGCGATCCGCAGTGGAAGACGTTTTGCGACCTGTTCGGCTTTGCCGATCTGAAGGCTGATCCCCGCTACGGCACCAACAATGACCGGGTGCGGATGCGGGCGGAGCTGATCCCCGAGCTCAAGCGGCGGCTCGCCGAGTTCAGCGCAGCCGAGCTCGCCGATCGTCTCGAAAGCGCTGGGCTGCCCTATGCGCCGATCGCCCAACCTGAAGAGCTGTTTGATGACCCGCATTTGGCGGCCACCGGC
>JBIKVK010000138.1:0-8424 GCA_044356835.1 Burkholderiaceae bacterium | reverse complement strand
CGATGTATTACTCACCCGTTCGCCACTCGTCGCCAGGGTTGCCCCCGCGTTACCGTTCGACTTGCATGTGTAAGGCATGCCGCCAGCGTTCAATCTGAGCCACGATCAAACTCTATGGTTCGATCTTTGTGCCTCTTTCGAGGCGGCTCAAACGGAATTGACTTCATTGGTGTGACCCAATGATGATTTCCGTGTGAGCGTTTGCAATTTTCTGAGGCGCTCGACCGGTTGCCCGGCGTTGCGCTTAGACGTTTTGCTTAAACGCCCACACTTATCGGCTGTTGGTTGTTAAAGATCGTTGCTGACCTGCATTTGCGTTTGATCAGCACAGAAACGAGATGATGACAGGCTTTTTTTTGCTTGTCAAATCGCCGGGGTTCTTTGCTCGGGTAATGCCTATGCAGCCCCCGGGATATCACCCCCCCAAGCCGACGCTGCGCCGCGTCTGAAACCGTCCCCGCCGCAACCCCGTCTTCTGCATGACGCCTTCGACCATGTCGATCGACGATGTACGGATTGCAGAGAGCCAGAGACTATAGCAGTGGCCCTATCCGGCCGCAAACGGGGGAGCGATCTGGCGATCGGCCCAGTCGCCGGGTGTCGCGGTCCGAAACCACCCGGAACGACTCCATCCCGTCAGCGTACCGACATCGCAACCTTACTCGTGGCGAAAAGATGGCGGGCGCTTTTCAAGAAAGGCTTTCATGCCCTCCTTCTGATCGACCGTGGCAAAGAGGGAGTGAAAGACGCGCCGTTCAAAGAGCAACCCCTCGGACAGCGGGCTCTCGTAGGCACGATTGATCGATTCCTTGATCAGCATCACCGAGGGCAGCGAGTGTGCCGCAATCGCGCCGGCGGCCTCGAGCGCCTCGTCAAGCACGCGCTCGGGGGCCACGACCCGCGAGACCAATCCGGCACGCTCGGCCTCGTTGGCATCCATCATCCGCGCGGTCAGGCACAGGTCCATCGCCTTGGCCTTGGACACGGCTCTGGGCAGGCGCTGCGTGCCGCCGGCTCCGGGGATGATGCCGAGCTTGACTTCGGGCTGTCCGAATCGAGCGGTTTCCGAGGCAATCACAATGTCGCACATCATCGCAAGCTCGCAACCGCCCCCCAGCGCATAGCCTGATACCGCTGCAATCACGGGCTTTCGAACTCGGCGTAGGGCCTCCCAGTTGCGCGTGATGTATTCGGTCTTGAAAACATCCATGTAACCCCATTGGCTCATGGCACCGATGTCTGCGCCCGCCGCGAAGGCCTTCTCGTTTCCGGTGATGACCATTGCCCCAATGCCCTCGTCGGCATCGAAGGCGAGGAGCGCCTCACCGAGTTCGTCCATGAGCTGATCATTCAATGCGTTGAGCATCTTCGGGCGGTTCAAGGTGATCAAGCCCACTCGTCCATGACGGTCGACCAGAATCGTTTCGTAAGCCATGCTTATCTCCTTGCTCAGTGTGACAAATGAATGCATTGTGCCAGCCGCAAGCACGCACGGATTCTTCACACTCGGTCTTGTAAGATGGTCTTATGCCACAGCCCTCCGAGCCCGCATCGACTGCAGCCCCCCGGACCCCTGAGGTCATTGCGGGACTTTTGCTCACCGGCGGGCGCGGCAGCCGCTTCAGCGCCTCGGGTGGCGGCGACAAATTGCTCGCACACTGGCGAGGGGCAGCCCTCGCCGCCCAGGCAGCCCGGTTGCTGAAACATGGATGCGCGCCATGCTTCGCGATTCTTCCGCCGGACAAGCCCGAGCTGCAGGAGATCCTGCAAGGTGAGGGTTTCAGGACCGTTGTCAGCGACAAGGTCCTGAACGGTTTGGGCGCATCGATCGCCGAAGGTATTCGAACCCTCCGAGAACAAGCGACACCGGACGCCGTCGTCATCATGCTCGGCGATATGCCGGCCGTGCAGACCGACACCTTGGACCGCCTGCTTTCTGCCTGGCGGGGACGGTCGCCCGATCATCATGCAGCCGCCCCGTTCCACCAAGGGCGGCGGGGGCATCCGGTGGTCTTAGGTTCTGCCCTGTTCGCCGAGCTTGAGCAACTACGCGGCGACCGGGGAGCGGGCTCACTGCTCGACGGGCCTGGGTTGCTCAGGGTCGATGTGAGCGACCCGGGTATCCTGCAAGACGTCGACACCCCTGACGACCTGATTCAGCTTGGGTAGCACAGCCATGAAACGAGCATCAAGGACAACTGCCCAATCCGCCGCCCTCAGGTACCGGATCGAGCCGATCGATCTGAACGCGCATTTGTTCGAAATCGTTCTTGACATTGCGCGCCCCGACCCCGCGGGCCAGGTGGTCGAGCTGCCGGCATGGATACCGGGCAGCTACATGATTCGCGAGTTCGCGCGCCACGTGGTCGCGATCACCGCAGCCCGCGGCGGAAAGCCCATCCACATCGACAAGTTCGACAAGGCGCGATGGCGCATCGAGCCGGGTCAGGGTCCCGTTTCCGTGACCTGCCGCGTCTACGCCTTCGATCTGTCGGTACGCGGAGCTTTCCTGGATTCGACCCATGGTTTTTTCAACGGCACCTGCGTATTCCTGCGCGTCGCCGGTCAGGACCATGAAGCCTGCGAGGTCGAGATCGTTGCGCCGGCCGATGCGGCCACGGGGCAATGGCGGGTCAGCACCACCCTCCCCCTCGCGGGCGCGAAGATGGGTGGCTTCGGTCACTATCGGGCCCCCGATTACGACGCCCTCATCGATCACCCGGTCGTGATGGGCGAATTCACGACCGCAGGCTTCACGGCGGGCGGCGCTGCCCACTCGATCGCAATGACTGGCGCGCCTGAGGCAGATCTGCAGCGCCTTGCCCGCGACTTGCGCAAAGTCTGTGCGGTGCAGGCCAGGCTCTTCGAGCCTGAAACCGGTCGAACGCCGTTCGACCGGTTTGCGTTTCAGGTGACGGCCGTCAACGACGGCTATGGCGGACTGGAACACCGCAGCAGCACGGCCCTGATCACCCGACGTGACGACCTTCCTTGGCCGGGCATGCGCGGCGCGCCCGAGGGCTATCGCCGCTTTCTGGGGCTCTGCAGTCATGAGTACTTTCACGCCTGGCATGTCAAACGTATCAAGCCAGAGGCCTTCGTGCGGTACCGGCTCGATACCGAAAACTACACGAAACTGCTGTGGGTGTTCGAGGGCTTCACCTCGTACTACGATGACCTCATGCTCGCGCGGGCCGGGGTCATTTCCTCCACGGACTACCTTGGTGCACTGGCCCAGACGATTGGGCAAGTGCTGCGGGGACCCGGCCGCCTTCGGCAAAGTCTTGAGCAATCCAGCCACGACGCATGGATCAAGTACTACCGCCAAGACGAAAACTCGCCCAATTCGATCGTCAGCTACTACGCCAAGGGCGCGCTGGTCGCTTTGATGCTCGACGCTCTGATTCGGACCCGGACCTCGGGCTCGGCCAGCCTCGACGACGTCATGCGTCTGATGTGGCAAAGGTTCGGTCGGTCCTTCTATGACCGGGACGGTCGGATCAGCGCAGAAGCCCGCGGGCTCGAGGAGGATGGATTCGACTCGATCGTGCGGGAGGCCACCGGCATTTCAGTAACGACCGTTCTGCGCAGCTGGGTGGGTGGCACGGAGGAATTGCCCCTATCGCGGATGCTCGCCCGGCTCGGGGTGAAGATGCAGCTGAAGGCGGCAGAAGGCGCTGCTGCATGCCTGGGTCTGCGGATGAACGAAGCTGCGGGTCGACTGCGCATCACCAGCGTTCTGGTGGGCTCGAGCGGATGCGTCGCGGGTCTGGCTGCCGGCGATGAAATCATGGCCGTTGATGGCGTACGCGCTGATCTGGGATCGCTGAACCGCCGGGTGCGCCGGATCGGCTCGGGGGGCAGGCTGACACTGCACCTGTTCAGGCGCGTTGAGTTGCGCGAGGCGCAAGTCGAGATTGGCACAGCCCCGCCGACTGAAGCGAGCCTGAGCCTGGCCGACCCGGTCGATGAGTCGACCGCGCGGCTTCGCAAGGCCTGGCTCACGGGGCGCTGAAGTACCGGCGGCCCAGGATCGGCCTAGAACCCGGGCGGTCAGAGTCCGCGGAACCGAATCGCGCAGGCCTTCCCGACTTCAGGAATGGAGCGAGCGCGAGGCGTACGCTCAGGCAAACAATCGTGCCAACTCGGCCCCTGGATCGGCAGCGCGCATGAACGCCTCGCCCACCAGGAATCCATTCACCGAAGCCGCGCGCATGCGTGCGACATCGGCCGCTGACGCGATGCCACTCTCGGTGACGATGAAGCGGTCCTGTGGAATGCTCGACAGCAGGGCCAGCGTGGTCTCAAGCGATACTTCAAAGGTGCGGAGGTTTCGGTTGTTGATGCCCACCAAGGGCGACCGCAGCCTCAGAGCCCGCTCGAGTTCCCCCTGATCGTGAACCTCGAGCAGCACATCCATGCCGTAGTCCAGCGCACAAGTTTCGAGAGACGCCAGCTGAGCGTCGGAGAGGGCGGCCACGATGAGCAGGATGCAATCGGCACCCCAGGCCCTCGCTTCGACCACCTGCCACGGATCGATGATGAAGTCCTTGCGGATCACCGGCAGCTTGACCGCAGCACGAGCTCGTATGAGGTCCTGTGAACTCCCCTGAAAGAATTGTTCGTCGGTCAACACCGAAAGGCACGCCGCGCCATTGAGCTCATAGCTTTTCGCGATGGCGGTCGGATCGAAGGGGTCGCGCAACAGGCCTTTGCTCGGGCTGGCCTTCTTGATTTCGGCGATCACCGCCGCGCGCCCTGCCTTGGCGACGTCACGCAAGTGGCGGGCGAAGCCGCGGGGCCGTCGGGGGTCGTGAGGCTCGAGGCTTGCCCGGGCAGACGATTCGAGCTCGACGCGCGGGGTACGACTTTGGGCGATCGCAATTTCTTCACGCTTTCGAGCGATGATGCGGTCGAGAATGTTGCTCATGACGCGGTCCTCCGTCAGGCGCCAAAGCGCTGGGTATGTGCGACCCAACGGTCCAGTCGTTCGCGAGCCGCGCCTGAAGCGATCGTTTCACGGGCAAGGGCTACCCCCGCCTGGATTGAATCGACCACATCGGCCGCATAAAGGGCCGCACCCGAGTTGAAGATCACGATTTCGCGCGGCGTCCCCGGAACATTTCCGAGCGCTTCGAGCACCATCTCGCGCGACTCGACAGCGTCCTGAACTTTCAGACCTCGATTGCTCACCATCGACAGGCCGAAATCCTCAGGGTGGATTTCGTACTCCCGGATCTCGCCGTCGCGCAACTCACCCACGAGCGTTGCCGCGCCGAGCGAGATCTCATCCATACCATCCCGGCCATACACGACAAGGGCGTGTCGGGCACCCAGCCGCTCCATGGCCCGTACCTGAATCCCAACCAGATCAGGGTGAAATACGCCCATCAGAATGTTGGGGGCATCGGCCGGATTGGTGAGCGGCCCCAGGATGTTGAAGATCGTTCTGACCCCCAGTTCCCGACGTACGGGCGCGACATTCTTCATCGCAGGATGGTGGTTGGGTGCGAACATGAAACCGAACCCGGTGGCTTCGATGCACTCAGCGACTTGAGCCGGACTGAGCATGATATTGGCCCCCAGGGCCTCGAGCACATCAGCGCTACCCGACTTTGACGACACGCCCCGATTGCCGTGTTTGGCCACCTTGGCCCCGGCTGCGACCGCAACGAATGCGGAGGCGGTCGAAATGTTGAAGGTATGCGAGGCGTCTCCCCCCGTACCCACAACGTCAAGAAAGTGCGGACCGCCGTCGACCACGACCTTGTTCGCAAATTCGCGCATCACCTGCGCTGCGGCGGTGATCTCACCGATCGTTTCCTTCTTGACGCGCAACCCGACCAACAACGCGGCCGTCATGGTCGGCGAAAGCTCACCGCCCATGATCATCCTCATGAGCTTGAGCATTTCGTCGTGGAAGATCTCCCGATGTTCGATGGTGCGCTGCAAGGCCTCAGGGGCTGTAATCGGCATGGTGAACCTTTGTCTTAATGGGGAATGGTTGATGCGGAGGCTTCGGCGTCGAGCCGAGCTGCGCTCTTAAGGAAATTGGCGAGCAGTTCGCGCCCGTGTTCGGAAGCGATCGACTCAGGGTGAAACTGAACCCCCTGAACCGGGAAGCTTCGGTGCCTCACTCCCATGATTTCGCCGTCGCTGCTCCACGCAGTCACCTCGAGCGCCTCCGGCAGCGTCGTGGGTTCGATCGCAAGCGAGTGGTAGCGGACCACGTCGAACGACTTCGGAAGGCCCGCGAACACACCGACGTTTGCGTGTCTGATTCGGTCGGTCTTTCCGTGCATCACGCGTTGTGCTCGAACGATGCGACCGCCGAACGCCTGACCGATGGCCTGATGCCCAAGGCAGACACCCAGAATCGGAATCCGGTCTGCGAAGTGGCGTATGGCCGCAAGAGAGATGCCCGCCTGATCGGGATCGCAGGGCCCGGGAGAAATCAGCAGCGCCTGCGGATCGAGCCGCTCGATCTCATCCAATCCGATCTGATCATTGCGAACCGTCAGAACGTCCGCGCCCAGCTCGCCCAGGTACTGGACCAAGTTGTAGGTGAAGGAATCGTAGTTGTCGAGCATCAGCAACATATCGGAACCCCGGAAGTGAATGATCCGAATCACCGGGTCAGGCCTACCAGATTCGCCAGATGGCCTGAAGACAAGAAAACCAAGGGGGTGATTCGACAGCGCCTGTGACGCGGGCGCGCGCGGCGAGGAAAGATCAGGCGGCAGGCTTGCGCCAGCGACCCGAATCGCGCCAGGGCGACGCGGAGAATCCGGAGAGGACCGAAGTAAGAGGCATGCCTTGAGTATACGGCTTTTTGTGAGCGATGAGCACGCCCCTCTGGGCAGGCACCCTTGTGTAAAATCGAATTCAAAATTCCTAAGGCCAAATCGGCCGCACATCCCAGGGAGATCGTTTGATGAATGCTCTTGAACAGCGTCTGGTCGACTACGCGCTCGGACTGCGCTATGAGGACCTGTCCGAAGCCACTCGCCATCAGGCTCGCAGACGCCTTCTGGATACACTCGGTGGAGCGCTGGCAGCCTACACCTCTCCGATTTCCCGGATCGCACGCCGCGTCGCACTGCCCGTCGCGGGCGATCGGTATGCACGCATCTGGGGCAGCCATGTGCGAACGGCCCCTGACATGGCCGCATTCGTAAACGGCAGCATGCTTCGATACCTCGACATCAACGACACTTACCGGACGGTGGATGGCAGTCACCCTTCCGACAACCTGGGCGGACTGATGGCGGTCGCCGAGATGCTCGACCTCACGGGTCGAGACCTGGTGCTCGCACTGGCGCTGTCCTACGAAATCCAATGCCGCTTCGTCGACAGCGTGCCCTTCAACGACAATGGCTGGGATCAACCCGTGCCGGGGGTGCTCGCCTGTGCTCTGGCCACGGGCCGGATGTTGGGGCTGGATCGATCGGCGATGCGCGATGCGATGGGCCTCGCCCTTATTCCAAACTTGAGCACCTACCAGACCCGTGCGGGCGAATTGTCGATGTGGAAAGGTAGCGCCGCAGCTAACGGCGCCCGCCAGGGGGTCTTTGCTGCAATGCTGGCGGCCGAGGGCATGACCGGACCCTACGAGATCTTCGACGGGGTGTTTGGCGTCTGGAAGCAGACCATGGGCAAGGCCTTCGAGATCAAGCCCTTCGCCCAGTCGGCGGGCGAGACCTTCGCCATCGCCGAGAGCAACATCAAGAAATATCCGGTCCGCGACTCCTGCCAGCTCCCGGTCGACACCGCAAGGGAGCTATACGACAAGCTTGGCGGCCGGGCCATTTCGGCTCTGAGGATCGAGACCTATCGGTCGGCCTACAAGGGTGCCGTGGAAGATCCCGAACTCTGGGCGCCCAGAACCCGCGAGACAGCGGATCACTCGATGCTGGTATCCGTCGCGGTGGCGCTTCTCGACGGTACTGTCACGCCGTCAACGTTTGACAGCGCCCGGTTCAAGGACCCCGATGTGCTGGGGCTGATCCAGCGGACCAAAGTGGACGTCATCGATGAATTCACGCGAGCGGCTCCGGGAATCCGAAATTGCCGCATCACCGCAGAAACGGCGGAGGGCGCATTCCAGTCGCATCACTTCTGGACCCGTGAAGATATCGCACGGGGCTTGAGCGACGAGGAGATCGACGCAAAATTCCACCAGCTCAACCGCGATCTCATCCCGGCCGCGCAACGTCAGCGCATCATCGATACGGTTCGCCGCTGCGACGACGGATCGGTGAGCGTTCGCGACATCATCGACCTGCTCTACATCTGAGGAGCGCGCCATGCCCGTGATCCATCCGGCAGCTGATGCCGAGCGCGCCTTCGATGTCATGCGCGAGGGCGGGGTCGCAATCCTGCCCAACGATGTCGGTTACTCGCTGATTGCGGCCCGAGCCGAGG
>JBIKVK010000137.1:0-8444 GCA_044356835.1 Burkholderiaceae bacterium | reverse complement strand
TCGCTCGGTGGCGGAGACCTGGATTCTCGGGAAACCGCAGTCGCTACGCCGCATTCGGGACGGCGCAAGCCCCCTCAACCACACTTCAAAAAAAGATCTTGCGACATGATCGATGCCTACCTTTCGCTCGCCGAAGCATCCGAAGCGCTGGAGCAGGGGCGGTTCAGCGCCGTCGATCTGACGCGCCACGTGCTCGACCGGGTCCAGCGTTTTGACCCGAGGGTGCACGCTTTCATTACCCTCACGGCGGAGTGGGCGATTGAGCAGGCACACGAAGCCGACCAGGAACGTGCGCTGGGACGCCTCCGGGGACCTTTGCAGGGCATTCCGATCGTGCTCAAGGACAACGTCTTCACCGCCGGCGTCCGCACGACCTGCCACTCCGAGCTGATGTTTGACTTCGTCCCCGATCGCGACGCCACTGTCTACCGCAGGCTTCGCGAGGCCGGCGCGATTCTCCTGGGCAAAGTGGGGCTCTGGGAGTTCGCCTATGGTGTGCCAGGCGAGCGCGATCGAATTCCGGCCCCGCTCAACCCGTGGTCGCTCGAGCACTCCCCGGGCGGCTCATCGAGCGGTTCGGGCGCAGCGATTGCCGCAGGATTCGCCTACGGGGCCATCGGCACCGACACCGGCGGCTCGATCAGGCACCCGAGCGCGGTCTGCGGCATCGTGGGCCTGAAACCCACCTACGGACTGGTATCGCAAGACGGCGTCGTTCCGGTGAGTTTGAGCCTGGATCACATCGGTCCGATGACGCGTACCGTCCGCGACAATGCGCTGATGCTTCAGGCCATTGCAGGGTTTGACCCTCTCGATCCCAACAGCCGAGCGATGCCGCAGGGCCTGGAGTTCACCTCAAGGATCGGTCAACCGTTACGCGGCCTGAAGGCCGGAATACCGGTCAACCTGATGGCGGCTGGCGACAATGAAAAAGAGGTTCTGACCGCTTTCAATGCGGCCTTGGATTGCCTGCGTGACCAGGGCCTGGAGATGATCGAATTCGAATTCGAGGGCGGCGAAGAGGTGCATGCGGACAGCACCGTCATTCTCGAATATGAAGCCTGGCATGAGCATCGGGCACGGCTGACCGATCCAGCCCTGGCATCTCGCTATGGTACGGGCCTGCGCAAGCGGCTGGAGGCCGGCGCGCTGAGGAGTGAGGCAGACTATCGGCGGGCGCTCGACAAGGCCGCGGACACAACCGCCCGGCTGGATGCACTGCTCGCCAGCCGTTTTGATGTGCTGCTGATGCCGGGGCGCGAGGCGGCAACGATGACCATGGCCGAACTATACGCGGCGGCACCCTCAGGTCGCGGCAGGATGACCCGTTTGGGCAACCTGACCGGTATGCCGGCCCTGGTGCTGCCCATGGGATTCTCCGCTCAACCCAAGTTGCCGTTCTCATTGCAGATCATGAGCCGCCACTTTCATGAGCCTCTGGTGTACCAGGTTGCCGCCGCTTACGAAAGCCAGCACACCTGGGTGTCTCAGCATCCGCAGTGGCTCAGCTAGGGGCGAGGGGCCTCGGGCGGGCGTCGCAAAAGGCCCTCGCGCATGAGCGCGAAGGCCCCTGCCAGCATCAGCGCAGGAAGTCGGAGACGGTCTTCCAACGCCCCCCCTGGATCTGGGCCAGTCGGACCTGATCGTTACCCAAACGCTTGGTCGGACCCCAGGTGTATTCCGGGTTGCCGAGGAAGCCCCGCGGATACGGTTCGTCTTCGAGGGCCTTCGCCAAAGTGTCGCTGTTCAGCTTTGCGCCGGCCCGATCGGCGGCACGGGCAAAGATATCGATGATCAGCCAGCCCGTCGAAGACCAAAGATCGGCATCTTCATCGAAGCGCTTCTTGTAGCTGTCCATCCATTCGTTGAGCGCTCGGGAATTGCCCGGATCATCACGATAAGGCGTGGGCGTCTCAGTGATCGCATACAGGCCCTCCACTGCGGCTCCTCCCGCTTTGGCCACCGCCGGCATGTACGCCGCCTGGCTGCCAAAGAATGTACCCGTGTAGCCCAGGCGCCGGCCGGTCGCCATTGCACCGATGGTCTCGCGAACGATCGTCCCAAGGACGATCAGATCGGGGTTGGCCGCCCGCAAACGCTGCATCTGCGAGGCAAAGTCCGTCGCACCCCGCTTGTAGGTCGTGCGCTCAACGAGTTGCAAATTAAGGTCCTTCAGCCCTGCCTCGGTTCCGCGAAGGACCTCCAGCCCATACTCGTCATCCTGATAGAGGATTCCGACCCGCTTGGCCCCCGTGAGTCGAACCACTTCCTTCAGGCCCAGGCGGGTGCTGTCCGGGTACGGCGTTGCGAAGGAGAACTTGTATTTGTGGAAGGGATCGAAGTTGCCGTGATGGGCCGTCACCGGAAACAGGTGGGTCACGCCTTTTTCGAGGACCAATGGAATCGTGGCGAGCGACACGACCGAGCCGAGCGAGCCCAACATCGAGAAAACACGATCCTGGGTCAACAGTTTCTGCGCCGCAAGTACCCCTTTGCGCGGCTCATAGCCCGAGTCCTCGACGACCAAACGGATTTTCCGGCCATTGATTCCACCCTGTTCATTCAATTGTTCGACCCGCATGATCATCCCGTTGCGAATCGGCTTTCCGAGGGTGACCAAGGGGCCGGAGAGATCCTGAATGCTGCCCAGCACAATCTGATCGCGCGTCACGCCCTGGTTCGCGAGGGCATGTCCGGTCGGCAACATCGCCAGAGCACTGCCTGCGGCACCCAGTTCGAGAATCTGCCTGCGTGAAGTCATTGTGGTCTCCTTTGGAATGAATATGCGGGATCGACGGAACACTACTGAGTTGAACGATACATCGATTCAATCATCTCAGCGTACTTCTGGTTGACGAGCTTTCGTTTGAGCTTCATGGTGGCGGTGAGCTCTTCGTCCTCGGCCGTCAGCTGATGCTCGATCAGACGGAACTTTTTGATCTGCTCGACACGCGCAAATTTTGCATTGACCCGATCGATCTCGCTTTGAATCAAATCGACCACCTCACGCGCCCGGCACAAACTCTGGAAGCTGGTGAAGGGGACGCGGTTTTCCTGCGCAAACCGCTCCACATTCTCGTGGTCGATCATGACGAGCAGAGTCAAATAGGGTCGTCGATCGCCAATGACCACGGCATCGGTGATAAACGGCGAGAACTTGAGCTCATTCTCGATCTCGGAGGGAGCGATATTCTTCCCGCCCGCCGTGATGATGATGTCTTTCATGCGGTCTGTAATGCGCACGAACCCGTCCTGGTCGATCACGCCTACATCGCCGGTATGCAACCAGCCGTCGGGATCGATCGCCTCGGCCGTCTTGTCCGGCAGGTTCAGGTACCCCATGAACACGTTGGGCCCTCGAATCAGGATTTCACCCTGATCGGAAATCCGGATCTCGCAAAAGGGCTGGGCCTTGCCGATCGTACCGACGCGCTGCGCCGACGGCTCGTTGAGCGCCCCCGTGGCCGCGGTCTCGGTCATTCCCCAACCCTCATAAAGCGGCACACCGATCGCGCGGTACCAGCGAATCAGGTCCGGCGAGATGGGCGCGGCGCCACTCAAGGCCCAGCGCAAACGATGCACCCCGATGGCTCTGCGCACATTGTCGAGCACCAGGAAGCGGGCCAGTCGATTGATCAGCCTCAGCCAGATCGGGGTCGACTGGCCTCGCAATTCGGACTCGGCCACATGCTGGCCCAGACGCACAGCAGCACCATACGCAAAACGCTGCAGCCGGCTCGATTCGCGCATGCGCAGGGAAACGGCCGAGAAGAATTTTTCCCAGACCCGGGGTACACACAGGATGATCGAAGGCGATATCTCGCGAATGTTCTCCGCTACGGTATCGGGATTTTCGACGTAGTTCAGTCGCGCGCCGGTCTGCAGCGCATGAAACTGTCCGATCACCCGCTCGGCCACATGGCACAAGGGCAGGAAGGTCAGCTTGTCATCCCGATCATCCGCATCAAACGCCGGGGAAAAATGGTCGAGAACCGCACAGATGTTGCGGTGGGAGATCATGCCCCCCTTGGGCTGACCGGTGGTCCCCGAGGTATAGACCAATAGGGCCAGCTCATCGGAGGCTCTGGATCGCGCCCGCTCTTCGAACAGGCCCGGATGGGCCTGGTCCCAACGGGCGCCCTGGGCCTCGAACGCCTCGAGGCTCAACACCATAGGGTCATCGAGGTCGCGCAACCCCTTCATGTCGAACACGACGACCCGCTTCAGGGCGGGCAGGCGGTCACGCACCTGCAACACCTTGTCGAGCTGCTCGTCATCTTCTACAAAAATGAGCCGGGTCGACGAGTCAGCGCAGATGTAGTGCACCTGTTCGGGGGCATCGGTCGGGTACACGCCACAACTTACGCACCCCGACAACAGAATGCCGTAGTCCGAATAGGTCCACTCGCGACGCGTGTTGGACAGGATGGAAGCCGTCATCCCTGGCTCGAGACCCTCGGCGGCGATCGCCAGCGCAATCCTGCGGGCATGGTCGCCGAGCTGGGACCAGGTCACTTCCTCCCACAGCCCCAGCACCTTCTGGCGCATGGCGCACTGGTCGCCCCTAAGCCGCACGGCATCCAGAAAACGGGCCGAGAGGGTCTCCCCCTGGGGACGCGGACGGACGACTGCACCCGGCGCGCCGGGCAGCAGGCGCGCGGTCCGGTCGGACACCAGCCCAGCGGTCAGCGCCATTGCTTTTTCCTCTTCCAGCGACGCTCGCCCCGGACTGCGTCGGATTTCACGCCCAGATAAAACTCGCGAATGTCGTCCTTTTGCAGCAGTCGCTCGCAGGTGTCCTCCATCACCACACGCCCCACTTCGATCACGTAGCCAAAGTGGGCCGTTGCCAGCGCGATGCTGGCGTTTTGTTCGACCAACAGCATCGTGACGCCCTCCTCACGGTTGATCCGCCGGATGATGTCGAAAATTTCGCGGGTCAGTTTGGGCGAAAGGCCGAGACTGGGCTCATCGAGCAGCAACAGCCTGGGGCGGGACATCAGTGCCCGCGCAATCGCAAGCATCTGCTGCTGGCCGCCCGAGAGCTGCCCGGCCTCCTGCATCGCTCGCTCACGCAAGATCGGAAAGTAGCCGTACATGCGCTCAAGATCGGAGGCCACGCCAGCACGATCGCTGCGTGTGAATGCACCCATCAGAAGATTCTCGCGCACCGTCAGGAGCGGGAACACTTCCCGACCTTCCGGTACATGGCTGATGCCCCTGCGGACGATCCAATCCGGGTCGCGACAAGCGATTTCCTCGCCATCGAACCAGACGCTGCCCTTTTGCGGATCGACGATACCGGAGATGGTCTTGAGGATGGTGGTCTTGCCCGCGCCGTTGGCGCCGAGCACGGTGACGATCGCGCCCGTGCGCACTTCCAGGCTGACGCCACGGATGGCCTGAACCGGCCCGTAACTCGACTCGATATTGGACAAACGCAGAATCACGTCCCCCGGCGTCGCCAAATCCTGCGAACCGGCCTCAGACTGTCCGGAAGGATCGGCGGATGCGACGACAGAAGATTCAACCATGACCTTCAGCCCCCAAGATAGGCCGCAATCACATCAGGATGGGACTGAACCTCAGCAGCCGTGCCCTCGGCCAGAACCCGACCCTGGTTGACCGCAAGGACACGATCCGAAACCCGGGACACGAGGCTCATGTCATGCTCGACCATCAACACCGTGATCCCCAACTCCTTGCGGATGTCCTGAATCCAGTAGGCCATGTCATCTGTTTCTTCGACATTGAGCCCGGAGGACGGCTCATCGAGCAGCAACAGGCTCGGCTCGGAGCAGAGCGCGCGGCCGAGTTCGACCACTTTGCGCACCCCGTAGGCCAGCCCGCCGACCATGCTGTCGCGATATCGCTGCAAATCCAGAAAATCGATCACCTCTTCGACGCAGCGACGATGCTCGACTTCGCGTCGGCGCACGCTCGGCAGAAAAAGCATCTCCGCAAACAGGCTCGTCTGGGTGCGCGCATGCCTGCCGATGAGCAGATTCTGCAAGACGGTGGCATGTTCGAAGAGCTCGATGTTCTGGAAGGTACGGCCGATGCCCCGCTCGGCGACCCGGTCGGGCGCAAGCCGCGCGAGGTCCTCACCGCGAAACAGGATCTTGCCGCTGGACGGCGCAAAGAGCAGGCTGACGAGATTGAAAATGGTGGTCTTGCCCGCGCCGTTGGGTCCAATGATGGTGTAGACCTCGCCCGCGCGCACCGAAAAGCTCACCTCATCCACCGCCTTCAACCCACCAAAGGACTTTGAAAGCCGTTCGACCTGAAGGAGGACTTCGGCCATCAGCGCAGCCTCTCCGATTTCTGGTAGCTCTTCTGCCGCTTGAACAAGCCCGCCTTGTAGAGCGGGAAAAGCGAGAACCAGGTTCTGATCTTGACCCAGCGCCCATACAGCCCCAGGGGCTCGAAGAGCACGAAGAAGATCACGAAGAGTCCGAAAATCGTACCCTTGAGACCGGTCTGCTCGGCGATCGCCCGGGGCAGCCAGTCTTTGGCCAATGCGATCAACTCAGGCAGCATCACCACAAAAATCGCTCCAAAGACGGCGCCGTGGAGCGAACCCATGCCCCCGATCACGATCATGAGGAGGAACTCGATCGATAGAAAGATAGTGAACTGCTCAGGCGAAAGGAAGCGGATCTGATGGGCGTAGAGCGCGCCCGCGAGACCGGTGATTCCAGCGGATAGCGCAAAACTGGTGGTCTTGAAGCGCGCGAGGTTGACGCCCATGCTCTGCGCGGAAATTTCCGAGTCGCGTATGGCAATGAATGCGCGTCCGGTCGGCGAGCGCAGCAAATTGCGAACTACGAGCCCGACGCACACGATGGCAGCAAGGCATACGAAATAGAAGCTCGTCTGTGAGCCCAGCGGCTCGAACAGGAGGCGCAGAGGCGGCACCATCATCCCCGAGTTGCCCGCGGTAAGCGACTCCCACCGGGCCAGCACCTCTTCGACAATGAAGCCGAAGGCCAGGGTCGCAATCGCAAGGTAGATGCCCGTCAAGCGCAAGGCCGGAAGACCGATCACGACCCCGGCACACGCCGAGAGCGCCACTGCCAACGGTGCGCTCGCGACGAAGGGCCAGCCCCTGGCCTGAAGTATGGCCTCGGCATACGCCCCGATCGCAAGGAAGGCCGCATGGCCCAGGGAAATCTGGCCGGTGAACCCGGCAAGCAGCATCAAACCAAAGCCAACGATCGCCCAGATGAAGATGAATACAAGCTGCGTCGTGTAGTACTCGGGCAGCACGAAAGGTGCGAGCAGAAGCGCACAGCCCAACGCGGCGTACCAACCGGCAACGGTCGGGTCGCGAAACAGCTGAAGATCCTGCTCATATCGGGTTCTAAGGATGAAGCGCATGGTTCAGACCGGCCCGCTCAAACCTTTTTGCGCCGCATTTCGGCGAACAAGCCCGAGGGCCGGATCATCAGCACCAGCAAGACCACGACATAGGCGGCCACATTCTTGAAGCCCTCCGGCAAATAAAATCCTGCGAACGACTCCACGAGCCCGATGATCAGCCCGCCCGCAATCGCACCCGGGATGCTGCCAAAGCCTCCCACCACCGCAGCAGGAAACGCCTTGATGCCAATGAAGCCCATGTTCGAGTGCACAAAGGTGATCGGGGCCAAAAGCACGGCAGCAAAGGCGGCGATGCCCGCGGCGATGGCCCAGATGAGCGTGTGGATGCGCCGCACGGGTATGCCCATATAGTAGGCCGCCAGCTGATTTTGTGAAGACGCCTGCATGGCAATTCCAATGCGGGTCCGCCTGAAGAACAGATACAACAGCGCGCACAGGACGGCTGTAAGCACGATGATGGCGATGTCGTCGTGGGCAATCACCACAGCGCCCAGCCTCGCCACCCCATCGGACCACGGCGCCTTGAGTGCATGAGTGTCGGTTCCCCACCCCGGAATCATCGTGGCAACCCCGCGAGCGACGAAGCCTACGGCAATCGTGACCATCACCGCAGAAAATGGGGGCTGCCCGATGAGGGGCCTGAGCAGCACGCGATCGAAGAGCGCTCCGAACGCAGCCAGCACCAGGATCGCGAACACGACCGCCAGCGCAAACGGCAACTGCCACAAAGAAGCGAACGTGAAGGCCACGAAAGCGCCCAACATCATCACGTCACCCTGGGCAAAATTGACCACCTCGGTCGCCTTGTAAATCAGGACGAAGCCGAGCGCGATCAGCGCGTAGATGCAGCCCATGGCCACACCCGAAATGACGAGCTGCAAGAGCTCCATGTCCCCCGCCAGACGGCCGCCGAGCCAGCCGAATTGGATGTTGTATTCGAATGGGGCGGAGTCTATAGGGCGGCTGTTTGAGCCGTCAAAGAGTCCGGTCAACTCCCCACTTCAAGCGGGGACAAAGGGATCGAACTGCGCTCCGATCTGCGCGCTGCTGAGCGGACGCAC
>JBIKVK010000136.1:0-8449 GCA_044356835.1 Burkholderiaceae bacterium | reverse complement strand
GCAATAGCAATGGTAGGCGGTCCCCACGGCGAGCATCTGCGCAATCACTTCGCGGTAGCGATCCATCCGCCGGGTCTGAAAGAAGGGCCCCTCGTCGGCATCGAGCTCGAGCCAGCGCATGCCATCCAGGATGGCTTGAACCGCCTCCGGGGTAGACCGTTCCAGGTCGGTGTCCTCGATCCGCAGGATAAAGGTCCCGCCAAAATGGCGGGCAAAGGCCCACGCGAACAGCGCGGTGCGGGCGCCTCCAATATGGAGAAAGCCCGTGGGGCTGGGAGCAAATCGGGTACGAACCATGGTCTGGCGAACCTGTCTGGGCTGGAAGAGGGCGGCAGAATGGCGGCCCGGACCGGATTCTAGGCCATCGCCGCCCCGCCCGAAGCCCGGGCACAGGGCTGACCTCGCCCCCGAACAGATCCCTTATGATTGCCGTGGCTTCACTCGCGGCATTTCAAAGCGCGAAAGCATTTCATCCAGGCCGATGGGACGAACCGGGTTCCAAGCACACGACAGACAGGAGGCGATCAGCGTGAGTGCCCATGCTTCAGCACGAACTTCCGACGGCGTTCTGACCGGCACGGTCGAGGACGGCGTGTGCGTGTTCCGGGGCGTGCCCTACGCCGCTCCCCCGGTGGGCGCGCTCCGTTTCGCTCCGCCGCAGGCCCCCGCATCCTGGACAGGATCGCGTGAGGCCACGGCCGACGGTCCAATCCCACCGCAACCGCCCTCGCGGCTGCGTGCCGCCATGGGCGACTTCAACCTGCGTCAGGGAGAAGACTGTCTCACCCTGACCATCAGCACGCCGGCCGCCGACCGTGCCAAGCGGCCAGTCCTCCTCTGGATGCACGGGGGCGCCTTCTGGACGGGAGCGGGTTCGCTGCCCTGGTATAGCGGCGTACCGCTCTCACGTCACGGCGATGTTGTTGTTGTCGGAGTCAACTATCGTCTGGGTGCCCTGGGCTTCATGAACCTGCCGGGCGTCAGTCCGCCCAATCTGGGGCTGCTCGACCAGTTCGCCGCATTACGCTGGGTTTCCGAAGAAATCGCGGCCTTCGGCGGTGACCCGGACAACGTGACCCTGGTCGGCCAATCGGCCGGTGGCCTTTCGATCCTGGCCATGCTCGCGCAGCCCGAATCGCGGAAACGCTTCAGGAGGGCGATCGTTCAGAGCGCTCCATTCGGCCGCATGCTCCGACCGCTGGATGCGGCCGAACGGATCGGGCAATCGGTTCAGCGCGCCCTCGGGATCACGGAGGCCGCTCAGTGGAAAGAGGTCAGTGCCGAGCAAATCAACTCGGCCCAGATGGTTGCAGCGCGCGAGCTCGCGGGCTTTGCCGTGACCACCCCGCCCTTCATCCCGATTGCCGACCACTCCTTGTTGGGCGATGACCTGATCGGCGCGGCGCTCGCCGGCGCCCTAGAACGTGACCTCATGATCGGCTACACCCGGGATGAATCGGCGGCCTTCTTCGCCCCCGACGAGCGCATTGCACAAGCGAGCGATCAGCAGGTTCGAGAGGTATTTTCCCGTTTCTTTGGTGCAGCCGCCGATTCAGCCATTGACGAATACCGTCGGCGCGCCAGAACACCGGACGCATTCGGCCTCCTGACCGAGTTGCTGGGCGATGCATCCTTCGGGGCGGGCCTCTTCGACTTTGCCGCCCGGATGAGCGATTTCGGCCGCCCGGCTCATGTGTTCAGATTCGACTGGCGCGCGCCCGACAATCGCTTCGGTGCCTGCCACTGCATCGAGTTGCCCTTCATGTTTGATACGCTGCCGAGCTGGGACGCGCCCATGCTGAAGGGCGGCGATCCAGCGGACATGGCGGGTCTCGCTGCCCGCATGCGAGATGCCTGGATCGCGTTCGCCCGTACCGGCAACCCCGAGCACCGTGGGCTGCCCCATTGGCCTCGCCACGGCCACTCCCTCGAGACCATGCTGTTTGACAGCCAGTGCCGCGTCGAGAATGACCCGGCAGGACGCAAGCGGTGGGTCTACTGGCCCTGAAGTACAGCTGCCGTGACGAACCCAACACAAAGCGCAACCACCGGGCCCGTGCGGTCTGCCCCGGCGATCGGGTTTCAGGGGGTTCGTCTGTCCTTCTCGGGTGAAACGATCTACGAATCGCTCGACTTCTCGGTGGCGCGGGGTGAGTTCGTCTGCCTGCTCGGCCCCTCCGGCTGTGGCAAGTCCACTTCGCTGCGGCTGATCGGCGACCTCCTGTCACCTGACACTGGCGTGGTTGAGGTCAGCCAAAAGCCCCCGTCTGAGGCCTGGCGCGAGGTCGCTTTTGTGTTCCAGTCACCGCGCCTCGCGCCCTGGCGCAACGCGCTCGATAACGTCTTGCTCGGAGTCGAACTGCGCATGGGTCGCGATGAAGCGCGTCGGCGTACCCAAAGGGCCCGCGCGCTGCTCGAGTTGGTGGGTCTGGCCGATTCGGCCCACAAGTACCCTTCGATGTTGTCCGGCGGCGAACGCCAGCGGGTCGCGATTGCGCGCGCCTTGGCGGTTGATCCGGATATCGTGCTCATGGACGAACCTTTTTCAGCGCTGGACCCCAACACGCGTCGTCGGCTTCGGGCCGAAATCGAGCGGATCTGGCAGAAGACCGGAAAGACTGTGCTCTTCGTCACCCATGATATCGAGGAGGCCCTGGTCCTCGCCGACCGGATCGTGCTGCTCTCCAACAAACCCACCCGGGTCCTTGAGGAGATTACGGTCCAATCGGCACGCCCGCGCAATGCCGCTGCGGACCCTGCGCTCCTCGCCCTTCGGCACCACCTGACGAATCGTTTTCAATCGCTCGAACCCCAATCACCCTCGGAGGACGATCCCTCATGAAACGCAGACACTTTCTGGCCGCTTCGGCATCGGCGTCGACCATCGCGCTGGCCAGCCCTCTGCGGGCTCAGGCAAAGCAGAAAGTCCGCTACGCGTATTTGCTCGACCCCGCCTATGACGCCGTGGTCTGGGCGATGCGCCAAGGCAAGATCCGCTCAGACCGGATTGAGGTTGAAGCCACCGGCATGCTGATCCCGCAACTGCTCCAGGCCACATCGACCAAGCAGTTCGATGTGGTGATGACCGCAGTCATTGGGCTGCCCGCAGCTCAGGCTCGGGGGCTTGAGCTGCGCATTCTGTCGGCAGCTCTGCAGGGCTCGCGCAATGGCGAAGGCGGCGGAGTCTGGGTTCGCAAGGACAGCCCCATCAAGGAGGGAGGCGCTCTCAAGGGCAAAACGCTCGCCTCCTACGGTCTGCGTTCGACCGGCTACATGTACGTTCGCGAAGCGCTGCGCCGCAAGTTCGGATTGAACATGGCGCTGGAGGGAGGCGATGTCCGGCAGGTAGAGGTGCAGGCGCCCAACCTGCCGGCGGCCCTGTCCACCAATCAGGCCGATGCTGCCGCGCTGATTCACAGCCAGGCCTTCCGGGCCTTGCAGAGCGGCGAGTTCGTCAACATCTGCGAGACCGGCCAGATCCTCAATGATCTGTACGGACCGCTGGTGTCGGCCATCAACGTGTCCTATCCTGAGAAGCTGTCGGCCGCGCCGGACGCATTTCGAGAATTCAACCGAATGCTCAAGGCTTCGATCGGCTATGCCCTCGCCCACCGCGAGGAGGTGTTTGGCGCGGTTGCGAAACAGGCGAACATCGATTCCAAATTCTTCGACTGGTGGTTTGACCGCACCACCGATGTGCCGGCGATCTTTGGTCCCACGCAGGCCAAGGCGGTCGCGACCGGATGGCGGATCGGCCAGGACATGGGCATGCTGAAAGCCGTGCCCGAGGTCGATGCAGTGACCTGGGAACACGCACTGCGGGCGTGAGCGCCTCTGCCCAGGGCGCGACCCGCGCCTCTCGAGCGTTCGCGGCTGCGGCGGTGGCCGCTCTCGGGCTCGCCTGGTTCGCTTCGGCGGGTCGGGTGCCAGCCTACGTGCTACCGCCGCCCGCGGAACTCGGCGCTGCGCTATGGTCTCTGGTTTCGACCGGGCAGCGGTTCGGTCACCTGCTCGCCACCCTCTTCCACATTGCCTCGGCAATCCTGATCGCGTTCCTTGCAGGCGCGCTCCTCGCATTCATCGCACACTACCAACGCTGGAGCACTCCGACGATTCATCAGCGCTTGAGCCCGTTCCTGAGCGCGTTCTCGGGAATCGGCTGGACGCTACTGGCTGCAATCTGGTTCGGCGTGTCGAGCTTCACCGTCATTTTCACGATCATCGCCGTGCTTCTGCCTTTCGCGCTGGTCAACCTGCGCGAAGGCCTTGAATCCCTGGACGCCGAGATCCTTGAAATGGGGCGAAGCTTCGGCCGCGCCGGAGTGCGGGCCTGGCGGCTGCTGGTCGTGCCTGCACTCGTTCCTATTGCAGCTGCGACGCTGCGCATCATGTTCGGAGTCGCCTGGAAAGTGACGCTGACCGCCGAGCTCTTCGGGGGTGGACGCGGGCTGGGCTATGTCATCAATGTCGCGCGCCAGGACTATGACACCGCAACGATTTTTGCCGTGATCCTCCTCATCATCGTCGCGGTGACGCTGGCCGACCGACTGATCTTCGCTCCGATCGAGCGCTTGACCACTCGCCACTTTGGGGCCGCACGATGAATCCGCTGCGCAGGTCCGGGGCCGTGTGGCTGGCCGATGCTGCGGTGGTGCTTGCGATCGCCGTATGGTCGCTGGGTGCGGCGCGGCTGCCCGACTTCGTCTTGCCCGGACCCACGGCGGTTGGCCTGCGACTACTCGCACTCTTCACCGACACAGAGTTCCTTGCCCATACGCTGGCCTCGACACTCCGGGTTCTGATCTCGGTCCTGTTCGCCCTCGTGATCGGCGCTGGGCTGGCCCTGCTTGCCCGGGCGGTTCCCGTCCTGTCGTCCCTGATCAATGGCGTCATTCAACCCTTTCTGAACGCATTCCCGTCGATTGGTTGGGCCATCCTCGCAGCGATCTGGTTCACTCCGGGGCACCTCTCGATCGTATTCGTACAGGTCGCCATCCTGGTGCCGTTTTGCCTGATCAATATTGCCGAAGGCCTTCGCCAAATTGATCGCGAGCTGATCGAAATGGCCACAAGCTTTACGCGGCAGCGCAGGCGCATCCTGTTCAAGGTCGGCTTACCCCTGCTGCTCCCCTATGTGCTCGGTGCCCTGCGCATCGCCTACGGGGTGGCCTGGAAGATTGCACTGGTCTCCGAGCTACTTGGATCCACGTCCGGGCTCGGCTTCCTGATGCTGCGGGCCCAGGGCTCGGCCGACCTGACGACAGTCCTGGCCGCCTGTTTGGCAATTGTCGCCCTGTTCTTCGCCGGAGAGCGTCTCATCCTGGACCCGCTGTCACGACGCTTCGCCCGCCGCTGACCGGGAACAACGCTCACGCCCGCCCATGCAGAGCGCCTCGTCCGACCCTGCCGCAGATCAGCCGAGTATCGATGTCGCAATCGTAGGCGGCGGGCCTGCAGGACTCATGGCCGCGCAGGTTTGCATGAATGCGGGGCTGCGGGTCGAGGTATTCGATGCGATGCCTTCGGTCGGTCGGAAGTTCCTCCTGGCCGGCAAGGGCGGATTGAACCTGACCCATGCCGAGCCCTGGGCCCGGTTCAAGCTTCGATACCGTGAACGCAGCAAAACGCTTGCACCGATTCTGGATCGGTTTGACGCACAGGCCGTCCGTGACTGGGCGCACTCGCTGGGTGTGGACACTTTCATCGGCTCCTCGAACCGAGTCTTCCCCAGCTCGATGAAAGCGGCCCCGATGCTTCGAAACTGGCTGAGCGCGCTGAGGGCTGAGGGCTTGCGCATCCACGTCAGACATCGGTGGCGATCATGGTCGGGGACCGATGCCGGCGTAAAGCTCGACTTTGACACCCCGAGCGGGCCGCGGGCCGTTTCCGCTCGGGCCGCAGTGCTTGCGCTGGGTGGGGGCAGTTGGCCACAATTGGGATCCGACGGAAGCTGGGTTCCATGGCTCGCTTCTGAAGGGGTGGGCGTCGCCCCCCTGCGTCCGGCCAATTGCGGCTTTGAACGCGCCGGGGGCTGGAGCGAAATCTTCCGTGCTGCCCATGCCGGGGCCCCGGTCAAAACCGTGTCAATCGAATTTGGGGGCACACGACAGCGCGGGGAATTCGTCATCACTGAAAGCGGCGTCGAAGGTAGTCTGATTTACTTATTCTCGGGAGAGCTGCGCGATGCGATCGAGCAGGATGGTTGTGTTGACATCCATCTCGACCTGCTTCCGGATTTGGGTGCTTCGCAAGTCCATGAGCGACTGGCCCGACCGCGCGGCAATCAAACGCTCAGCAATCACCTGAGACGAACGCTCGGTCTGACCGGAGTAAAGCTCGGGCTGCTGCGCGAATGCCTCCAGACAGATGCGCTTTACGACCCCGGCGTTTTGGCCTCTCAGATCAAACGCCTCCGGATTCGCCTGGACCGGCCTCGACCCCTCGCAGAGGCCATCAGCAGTGCGGGCGGGGTACGGTTCGAGGCGGTGAATGACGCGCTCATGCTCAAGACGCATCCTGGCGTTTTTGTCGCTGGCGAAATGCTGGATTGGGAAGCTCCGACCGGCGGCTATCTGCTGACCGCTTGCATTGCCACGGGGCACCATGCAGGGCGTGCCGTGGTGGATTGGCTCAGGCGTGGTCGACCGCCTGATGCAGGCTCAGATGAATACGTCCCGCCAGCACATCGGCCAAAGGCGAACGCGACAAACGGTCCATGACGGGGCCCTTGACCTCGGCCAGCTCGAGCCGCACACCCCTGGAGCGCAGCGACGCTTCAAAATCAGTCAACATTGAAAGAGCCGTCGAGTCGACCTGATTGACTCCGGCGAAGGAAATGATCAAGCGCTTCGCACCAGGATGCTGGGCGAACAAGCCCTCCAGCCGGGACTCGACCTCGGCCGCGTTCGCAAAGAAAAGATTTTCATCGATGCGAACCAGCAACACGCCCGGGTCAGTCAAGACCGCATGGCGAAGGACATTTCTGAAATGTTCAGTGCCCGGAACGCGACCCACGACCGCAATGTGGGGCCGGCTGCTGCGCCAAACCAAGACTGCGAGCGACAGCGACACGCCTGTGAGTATTCCGGCCTCGACCCCCGCGAGCATGACGCCCAGCGCGGTGGCAATCAGGGCCACCGCATCCGCACGGTCATATCGCCAAGCAGCACGGAGCGTCTCGACATCAATCAGTGCAACCACCGCCATGATGATGGTCGCGGCGAGAACCGCCTGCGGCAAGGTCCGGAAAAGATCGGTCAGGGCCAGCAACACACCGATCATGAGCACGGCCGCAATCACCCCTGCTGCGGGCGTGCGCGCACCCGCCGAAAAATTCACGATCGAGCGGGCAAACCCTCCGGTCACCGAGTAGCCCCCGGACAAGGCGCTGGCCAGATTGGCCGCACCCAGACCGATCAGTTCACGATCCGGAGAAATCCGCTCGCCGCGCTTGAGCGCGAGCGACTGGGCGACCGAAACGCTCTCGACGAAGCCCACCAGGGCAATCAGTAGGGCCGGCAGCAGCAGGGCCTGCAAGCCGCTTGCGCTGGGCAGCAGTTGCTCCAACGCAGGCAGGCCGGGCAATCCCCCGGGCACGGCGCCCACTACGGCCACGCCATGGCTCTGATCGAGGTCGAAGACGGCGACCCACGCGGTGGACACGATGACCGCCAACATCGGCGCAAGCTTGGCCGATAGATCGGCCGTACGCTTCGAAACGCCCAAACGGCCCAGCAGCTTGGCAAGCGACCGCCGGGCCAGCCACAGGAAAAGGAGCGTGCCCACCCCGATCACGGCGGTCACCCAGCGGGTCTGGTCGAGCACCTGAGCCAGCGCCAGAAGCGTACCGAATACATGCTCGGCCGGCTCGGGGCGCACGCCCAGCAGCGACTTGATCTGTCCGACGGCGATGAGAACCGCCGATCCCGAGATGAAACCACTGATCACCGGATGGCTAAGCAGATGGGCAACAAAGCCCAGACGTAAGAGTCCAAAGGCCAGCAGCATCAGGCCTGACAGCAGCGCGAGTTGAATCGCGGCCGCGACATACAGCTCGCTGCCGGGTGCCGCGATCGGCTGCAAAGCGCTCGCGGTCATGAGGGAGATCACGGCGACCGGCCCCACCGCTAGTGTCATGCTGGTGCCAAACGCAGCGTAGACGATGATCGGCAGGATGCTCGCATAGAGCCCCATCTGGGGGGGCAGTCCCGCGAGCATCGCATATGCAAGGCTCTGCGGGATCAGCATCACCGTAACAATCAGGCCGGCCGTGAGATCTCCCGCGAACCAGTCGCGACGGTAGTGACTCAGCCAAGAGGGCTTCAGGCCCATCACGCAGCGGCCGTTCGGGCGGCCTTCTGCCGCTCGAGCGTTTCGAACACGGCCATTCCGACCAGCATTGCGACGACGAACAGGATGGCCTTGGGCTGCCCCGCGGCCAATGAAACGA
>JBIKVK010000015.1:0-27374 GCA_044356835.1 Burkholderiaceae bacterium | reverse complement strand
GCCTGCGCGAGGCCGGGAAACGTCTCATTGAGCATGGACCCGAAATCCTGCTTGAGAAATTGGTCCATGCAGACGAGGGTCGAAATGCCGCAGTGGCGGGCCGTCCAGGCCAGTTCGGTACGCTTGTACCAGGTGTTGAGCGGAACGAATACGGCGCCCATGCAGGCCGCACCGACGGCCATCGCCACCCACTCAGGCTGATTGGACAGCAGCGTACCCACCCGGTCGCCGCGGCGAATCCCGAGCTCTAGCAAACTGCGCGCAATGGCAAAGGCACGATCGCGCAACTCGCGATAGGTAATCACCTCATCCTCGTAGAGCACAGCGGGATGTTCGGGTTGAACCTGCGCCCAGTGGTCGAAGACACCGGCGAGCGTTCGCGCATCGGGCCTCACCGGGTGGGGCCCTTTCGGCGGGTCACGACGACCGGGTTCGGAAGCCTGTGGATGAGCGTGAGAATTCATGGTGGCCCCATTCGTTCAGGTTCGACCCATCAGGCGGCCAAACCGGGCTTGAGCAGCACCCGGCCAAACGCCCGCCCAGTCTCGACGGCCTCGTGAGCGGCAGCCGCCTGTTCGAGGGGCAACACCGCCGAAATCACCGGCTTGACCAGACCCTGTCGAACCAGTTGCAGCGAATCCTGAAGCTGATTTCGCGACGTGCTCTTGACGCTCTTGATGGAAATATCGCGCATGAAGAGCTGTGCCGGATTCAGGCGCACGAAGTCGCCGGTCAACTGGCCCACAAAAATCCAGCGGCCGCCCATTCCCAGGCTCTTGCGGGTCGGCTCGAAGAGCACGCTGCCGACATTGTCGATCACCACATCGACGCCCTCTCCGCGAGTGGCCTCCTTCATCATGGGTGAGAAATCTTCGCCGCGCCCGCACACGATCACCTCGTGAGCCCCCCATTGCTTCAGGCGCTCGGCCTTCTCGGGTGACGTGGTCACTGCATAGACGTAGGCGCCGGCTCCACGCGCAAGTTGCAACCCGTGAACGCCCAGCCCCCCCCCAGCCCCCGACACGAGGACACGCTCACCGGGACGCACCTGAGCCACATCGCGGATCGCGTTGAGTTCGGTGCCGATGGCACACGATACGATCGCAGCCTCATCCAGCGCCACCCCGTCCGGTACGTGGACCACATTGTCGTCTTCCACACAGACGTATTCGGCATAGCCCCCGTTCAAACCGGCATCGCCGAGAAACTCCCTCTCGTCACAGGAGGTCTCGCGGCCACTGCGACAGAAGCGGCAGTAGCCGCAGATATGCCGCCGCTGTGCGGTACAAACTTTGTCACCCGGTTTGAAGAGCCGCACTGAAGGCCCCACAGACTCGACAATACCGGAGACCTCATGACCCGGAATCAACGGCATCTGGACACCGCGCTTCATGACCCCGTTTCGCGTCACGACGTCATGGAAACAGACTCCGCACGCCTCGACCCGGATCCTGACGTCATTGGGTCGCAAGGCGGGCATCGCAATGTCTTCGAGCTTCAAATGATCCGGCGCCCCCGGGTTTCGCACCACCATGGCTCTCATCTTGATTCTCCTGGAATAACCGGCTCCGAGCTCACTCGGGCTGAAACTTGATCAGGGTGACGTCGTCGGTCACATCGTCAAACACCGCCTGGACGCGCATTCCAATGCGGATCTCGTCTTCGCTCAAACCCACCATGTTCGAATAGAGCATCGGACCCTCATCGAGTTTGATGAGCACGACCGTATAGGGCATTTCGCCTTCGAAACCCTTGAAATAGACACGATGAAACCGGCAATGTGACCAGATCTCGCCGCGACCAGACATGGCGACCCAATCGCTCTGCTCGGACAGGCAGTTCGAACAGTAGCGCGCCGCCGGAAATCGCAGACGAGTGCAGCCCAGGCAACGCTGCACGCGGACCTCACGCTCGCGGGCACCCAACCAATGGGGCGCGTTTTCGCCTTCGAGCACCGGCAAGGGTTTGGTGTAAACGCTCATTGTTCACTCCCGTAGATGATCGAGGAGACCAGCGGCGCAGCACACATGTACTGGATCAGCTTCGCGCCAGGTATCTGGCGATCGCCGCACTGGCCACGCAGCTGCCGAACCGCCTCGACATTGAGTGCCCACCCCTGCATGTAGCTCTCGCTCATATGCCCACCACAGGTGTTCGACGGGAATTCCCCGCCGAGGGCCAGGCGTCCCCCTTCCACAAATCGGCCGCTCTCGCCCCGCGGGCAGAAACCGAAGCCTTCCAGCGAAAAGAGCACGGTGGGCGAGAAATTGTCGTAGATCATCAACCCATCGAGATCGCGGTGACTGACCCCTGCCATGGCATAGACGTCTCGTGCAACCGCCGACATCGGCTCGTACCAGTAATCGGCATCCGGAAACGTCGAGTCGGCAAGCCGCGTGGCCGACGAAAATCCGCGGATATAGACCGGCGGCTGTGGACGATCGGCAGCGCGCTCGGCCGAGGTAAGGATCATCGCAACGCCGCCGTCATTGATGAGGCAGTAATCGAACAGATGGAGCGGCTCGCAGATGTAACGCGAATGCAGGTGCTCCTCGATCGTAATCCGGTCACGCATCACCGCCCAGGGGGTCAGCGCAGCATGGGAGCGAAAGGTGACCGCCACCTCTGCAAGCTGGCGCGCAGTCGTGCCGTACTGAGCCATGTGGCGCTGCATCATCATCGCGTGAGCGGCTCCGGGCGATGTCATGCCGTATGGAAACCAAACGCCCGCGCCGCCCGAACCATAGGTGTCACCCTCACCTCCGTACTTGGCGCCCGCGCTCCGGCCGTTGTTGCCGTAGACGAGCGCAATGGTCTTGCACAACCCTGCCGCGATCGCCGCTGCAGCGAGCTGGATGGTGTTGCCTGACATGCGGCCCTGGCCTGGGGTGACCAAAGCAAAGCGGGGATTGATGCCCGCAATCTCGCAAAAGCGCTGGTAATCCGGGATGCGGTTGACGATCACGCCGTCCAGATCGGCCTTGCTCAGCCCCGCATCTTCGAGGGCGTTTTTCAGGGCCCAGAGCCCAAGATCGTAGGGCGATTGCCCGGGCAAGCGGCCGAAATCGGTATTGCCGACTCCCACCACCGCAACTCGGTTTCGCAATGACGTTTCAGGCATCGATAGCCCTCCTCCTGATTGATGAGCACACCGGTCGGTCAGCGCCGCCCGGAGGTGTCCGGCGCGGGCGTGCCGGGATTTGTCTTTCGGATTCGTTCACCCTTGAGCCGATAACCGGCTTTTTCGCGATCCCAGGCGCCCGAGGTCAGCCCGTCCGAAATGAGCTTGTATTTCTCGACCTTGTTGCTCGGCGTGCGGGGCAGCGCGTCGACGATCTCGATGTAGCGAGGCACCATGAGCGGGGGCAGCTGCGACTCGAGCCAGATCATCAGGGATAGAGGCTCGAGCTGTGCGCCGGTGGCCGGAACCACGACCAGTCGCACGTCATCCTCACCTACGGGCGATGGGTGGGCCAGGGCCGCGCACTCGGAAATCCCGGCATGATCCCCGACGATCTTCTCGATGTCCCAGGCGGAAATGTTTTCCCCACGCCGTCGGATGCGCTCCTTTTTTCGGCCCGAAAAATAGAAAAAGCCCTCTTCGTCCCGTCGCGCGTAATCGCCGGTGTGGAACCACAGGTCGCGAATGGATTCGAGCGTCGCCTCGGGCTTGTTCAGATAGCCCCGCATCATGATCCAGGGCAGCCGGGGACGAACGATCAGTTCACCGGACTCCCCTGGGGGCAGCTCCCGCCCGTCGTCGCCCACAATCCGGGCCTCCCAGTCCTGATCGATACGACCGCACGAGCCAGGACGGCGCTCCGGCCAGTCGCTGTAGATCGTGAGCCCGGTTTCGGTCAGGCCATAGGCCTCGACCACTCGAACCTTGAATCGTTCCTCGAACTCGGGATCGTAGTTGGAGTTGTACATTGCCCGGAGACGATGGCGTGTCTCCCAGGGGCTGACCGGCTGGGCCTTCAGCATGGGCGGCAGAGAAAAAATCGTATGCGCGACGGTCGCGTTGGCCGCGCAGACCTGCTCCCAGAACTGAGAAGCGGAAAAGCGGGGAGCAATCACCACATGCGCCCCGACCATCAGACAAGGCAGCACGCCCAGCCGGCTGGCGAGGCCGTGAAACAGGGGCAGAGGCGTAAACAGCACGTCGTCGCGGGTCAGACCCAGCGCGCGCAAGAACACCATGGCCGATGCGAAAAAATGGCCATTGGGCATCACCACACCCTTAGAGGGGCCGGTCGTGCCCGAGGTATACATGATGGTCTGAATGTCGCGATGATCGCAGCTGACCTCCGGATCGCCGCCTTGAAATTCCATGAGATCCGTGAATGGCTCAAAGCCCGCCGGCAGCGATGCTGACGGTTGCGGCGCTTCAGGCAAGCCTGAGGGGGTTTGGGCGACCGCTACCCACTCGATTTGCGACCGTGTGGCTGAAGAGAGCGTGGCCACTGCCCCCGCGAGGTCGGCGTGCACGATCAGGCCTCGTGAACCGGAATCCCGCAACACGTAGTCGAACATCTCGCCGATGTAGGTGTTGTTGACCGGCACCATGGTGGCGCCGAGCAGCGCACAGCCATACCAGGCCCAGACAAAGTCGGGCCCGTTGGGCAGGAGCATCGCCACTCGATCGCCCCGACCGATGCCCCGGCGGAGCAGACCCCGCGCGACGGCACGCGACAGACGGTCGGCCTCGGCAAAGCTGAAGGTTTGCTGCCCCCAGGTGAGATAAGGGCGATCGGCATCCTGCCGGGCCCGAAAGCCGAGCAGAGGCCCGATGGCGCGGCGCTCGAGCGGCAGCCGATAGATCTCGTCCAGTGTCATTCCGCTTCGAACCTCAAAATTGAGAACTCGTCGTTCACGTCATCGAAAAGCGCCTTCAGGCGCATGCCCTTCACGAGTCGATCGTTGTCGGTGCCTACGATATTGGCGCAGATCACCGGACCGTCGTCGAGCTGCACCAGTGCCACGTTGTAGGGGATGTCATCGTTAAACGAAGTGAAATAGCTCTTGTGAAAGACCACCCAGGAGAGCAGTGCCCCGCGTCCGGTCGTCTGCGTCCAGGCAAACCGATCGCTGTCACAGTCTGCACAGACCGGCGATGCCGGAAAGCGAAACACGCCGCAATCGGAGCAACGCTGTAATGCCAGTCGATGCGAGCGCGCATGGTCCCAATAGGGGCGCTCGATCGGCAAGACCGAAGGCAGCGGCTTCATGAGGCTCTCCTGTAGATCATCGTGGTCGATAAATTGCCGCGGCAGATGTACTGGACATGCCTGGCGTTGGCGACCTGCCGGGCACCTGCTTCCCCCCTGAGCTGGCGCACCGCCTCGACCTGATGCAGCCAGCCTTGCATGTAGCTGTCGGAGAGATGTCCGCCGTGGGTATTGACCGGCAAAGCGCCACCCAGCGCAATGCGGCCGCCCTGGGTAAACTCCGCCGCCTCGCCGGGCTTGCAGAAACCGAAGTTCTCGAGCGAGAGCCAGATGTTGATCGAGAAGCTGTCATAGATCATGAGCGCATCGATATCCTCACGCCCCACCCCCGCCATGGCGTACACCTGTTCGGCCGCCCGAGGCATGGTGTCTCGCCAAAGCGTATGGGTCGGCATTGAAGAGTTGCGGTAGCTGTCCTGACGCCCGATGCCGGCGAGCAGCACCGGCGGCTGTGCAAGGTCGCGGGCCCGGTCGGTGGTGGTCATGATCAGGGCCACTCCGCCATCGTTGATCAGGCAGTAGTCGTACAGACGGAGCGGCTCGCAGACATAGCGCGCGCTCATGTACTTGTCGAGGGTCAGGGGTTCCTTCTTGATCGCGCCCGGATTCAGCAGGGCATGCTGCCGCTGGGTGATCGGCACGGTCGCCAGTTGCTCCGGGCGTGTCCCGTAGGTCTCAAAGTGCAGACGCGCCTGAAAGGCGCTGGCCGCCCCAGGCGAGGTCAGGCCGTAGTAGTAGAAAGCGCTGGAGTATTCGCGCCCCGGAGTCACGACGGTATCGCCTCCGAATTTTCGTCCCTCGGCCCGTGAGGCATTGCCGTACACCAGGGCGACCGTCTTGCACAAGCCGGCATGAAGCATCATCGCAGCCTGCTGGATGAGCGGACCGGTGGCAAGCCCGCCCACATCGAAGTTGGCTCCCGCCACCGGATTGATGCCGAGCATCTCTCCCATGCGCACGAAGCTCACGTTACCCGGTCCCTGGACGATCAGTCCGTCGATGTCGGATTTACGCAATCCCGCATCGTCAAGCGCCCGCCTGAGCGCCGTGATGGCGAGCGTATAGGGATCAGCGTCGGCGAAGTTGCCCTGCTCCGAGGCGCCGACACCGACGATCGCAGTCTCATCGCTCAAGGCCCTCAGCCGGTTCAAATCTCCATTCATCATCAGCACCCCTGGGCCCCTAGGCCGTCGCTGCAGCGAGAATCAACGCACTCTTGTGCGCATTGGCTCCGCCGCTGGTCACCAAACAGGTCTTGGCATCGGCCACTTGCGCCGTAGACTCGCCCCGCATCTGTCGAACCCCTTCCACCACCAAATTGAGGCCTTGAAGGTAGCTCTCGGACAGCAAGCCTCCGGCGGTATTGGTCGGCAGGCCGCCATCGGGCCAGCGGAGCGCCCCTGAAGCGATGAAGGCCGGAGCCTCACCCCGGCCACACACGCCGAAATCCTCGAGCGCCATGGTGACAATGCCTGTGAAGGCATCGTAGATTTGCGCCACATCGATGTCGCGCGGTGCGAGGCCCGCCATCGCAAATAGATCGCGACCCAGGAGCCGCGAGTTCACCGAGGCGTAGTCCTCCAGCGGCATATTGTGTGAGCCCATCGGGCCCTGCCCCCACCCCGGGCCACTGGCCTGGGCCGCGGCGAGCAAACGGACCGGCGGGCGGCGGGCGTCACGGGCGCGCTCGCGGGTGGTCAGGATCAGTGCGCAGGCGCCATCAGTCTCAAGACAACAATCGAGCGCTCGGAATGGATCCGCGATCAAGCGGGACTGCTGGTAGTCATCGAGGGTGAGCGGCTTGCCGAAGGTCAGCGCCCTGGGGTTACGTTGCGCATGGGCTCTGAACGCAAGCGCGACTTCTGCCAAATGTTCAGGGCCACTGCCGGTTTCGTGCAAATAGCGTCGGAAGGTCAGCGCCACCATCTGGGCGGGCGACATCAGACCGTAGGGAGCCATCCATTGGCTGCCCCAGGGGCGAACCCGGTACTGGCCGAAGCGCTCGAACTGCCCCTGGCAGATCGATCGGTACACCACCACGTACTGGCAGATCCCCGCATGCAGGGCAAGCGCGGCATTGAGCACCGCCCCGGAAGCACCGCCGCCGCCGGCGCCCCAAACGATGTTGGAGAAACGTAGGGCTGGAATGCCCAGGGTCTGTTGCAGAACGACGGGTTCCTGACGCTCATTGGCAAACGAGCAGAACCCGTCGATCGCACCGGGATCAATCCCCGCATCGTCGGCCGCGCGCAAGACGGCCTCGCAGCACAGCTCGAACTCGCTTCGAGTCGCACCGCCGTGGCGGGTGTACGCGGTCTCACCGACACCGATCACGGCCGTTTGGTCGGAGAAATCAGGGCGACGGGATCCCATGGCACTGGCCGGGTCGAATGAAAGCTGCGTTGCGCTCAGGCAATCGCGAGGGGGTTGACCGGGCTACCGGTGCCCCCGGTGATCAGCAGGGGTGCGATCACGAACATGAACTCATAACGCCGGTCCGCGGCGAGTTCATCGAGCGCCAGCAGTTCGATCAGATAAACACCATAGTCGCGGATAAGCATCCGGTGCACGGGCGCGGGCTCGTCGTTTTCGGTGGGGACCGCCTCAATGCCGTAATTGTCGGAGCCCACGCCGGCGATCCCGAGCTCGCCGAGATAACGTGCGGCATCCAGCCCGATCCCGGGCTCGCTTGCGAAGAAGACCTCGCTACCCTGCTCCTTGAAGAGCTGCTGCCACCCGGTCCGAAAGAGCACGATGTCGCCGGCGCGCAGCTCAACCCCCTGATGAGCGGCGCACGCCCGTAAATCAGCCCCGGAGATGACCTCGCCCGGGGCCAGATGCGGCACCCCTTTCCACGCCGCGAGATCCAGCAGTACACCCCGGCCCACCAGCTGCCGCAATTTCTCGATACCAAGCTTTCGCGCCCCCGAGGACCGCACGACCGAGCCCAGGTAGCCGTTGTACAGGTGATCGTCGTACCAGACATGGGCGAGCGAATCGATGTGGGTGGTCCCATGCGTGGGCAGACTGATGTAGTCGTCAGCACTCTGGTACCCGGCCTTGCGTTTGAGTCCGGCCGCATAATCGCCGCCATCGAGCGTCATGAAATGGAGGCAGGGAGCCCGGCGCGGAAAGATCGGGACGCCCTGTTGCTGCACGGGCAAAGACAAACTGTATACCCGCCCAGACCGGACCAGCGACGCGGCCTCAAGCACGCGTTCAGCCGTGATGAAGTTGGCGGCACCCCGCTCATCCCCACGCCCCCACCGACCCCAGTTGCCCTGTGCCGGCTGTGCCGGCTGATCGATCGCGTCATTCACCGGGAATCTCCTGACCATTGTCATGCACAAAGCACGGCAGCTCCAGCTCGCCTCGCTGCTCCCAGGCCAGTCGAACCCGCATGCCGATTCTGATCTGCTCGTGAGCCGTATCGATGAGATTGCTCACCAGCCGGACCCCACCGGTGCCATCGAGCAAGACGACGACCACGTTGTAGGGGACAGCAGCTCGCAGCGCGGCACTGGCGGCATGCCACACCACCGTGTAGGTGTAGACCTCACCGGTTCCAGGGACAGATCGCCACTCGACCTGATCCGATCGACACTGTGGGCAATGCGGCTGCGGCGGGTGGCGAAACCGCCCGCACTCGACGCAGCACTGCAAGCGCAATTGTCGAGCGCGACAACCGTCCACAAACCCGACCTCATGAGGCAGGTAGGGCGGAACATCGAAGCCCGTGGGCAGGTAGGGCATGGCGCGCGGACTTGCGATCAGTGGCCTTTTCGAGGGAAGAGCCGAATGTCCTCGGGCGCCACCCGCAACCGGACGCGGGCGCCTTGAGGCCACATCCGGGGCGGAGAGAGTTGCAAGCGCCACTCGGTCTGACCGACCTTGACATACAGGTCGGCGAGATTGCCCAAAAAGTAGACGCGGGCAACTTCAGCCTCAACCACGTTCGCCCCGTGGAGGGGCTCGGCCGACACCTGGATATCTTCGGGACGCATCAACAGATCGACCGATGCCCCCGCTGAAAAGCCATCGGTCGCGCAATGCAGCACCAAGCCGTCTTCGGTACGGACCCGCCCCTCTTCCAAGACCGTGACCGCCACGACATTGGCAAGGCCGACGAACTCGGCACCAAACCGGGAGGCGGGCCGGCGATAGATGTCTTGCGGGCCACCAATCTGATCGATACGACCGTGATCCATCAGCACGATACGGTCGGCAATGACCATTGCCTCCTGCTGATCATGGGTGACATAGAGAGATGTGATACCCAGACGCTTCTGCAGCTCGCGAATCTCGAAACGCATGTGCTCCCGCAGCTTCGCATCCAGATTGGACAGCGGCTCGTCAAACAGCAGCACTCGGGGTTCAAGGACAATCGCGCGGGCGAGCGCCACCCGCTGCTGCTGGCCACCCGACAGTTTCGAAATATCGCGCTCAGCAAATCCGCGCAGCCCCACCAATTCGAGCACGCGTTCAACCCGTTCGTCGATTTCGCGCCGCTCGAGCTTCTTGAGTCGCAAGCCAAAGGCGACATTTTCGAACACCGTCATGTGCGGCCACACCGCATAGCTCTGGAACACCATGCCGATGGCGCGCTTTTCAGGCGGCAGCGATCCGGCCGAGGACGAGACGAGCTCATCGCCCATCCGAATTTCGCCGCCACTTACGTCCTCGAGGCCCGCCACGCAACGCAGTGTCGTGGTCTTGCCGCAGCCACTGGGACCCAACAACACCACCAGCTCGCCCGGCTCGACTGTGAGTGACACCGCATCGATCGCCCTGAAGCTGCCGAATTGCTTGACGAGCTTGTCGATCACCACGCGAGTCATGAAATACTCCTTCCAATTGCAGGGTCGAGCGGCGGCCAGCCGCCATCGACAATTTCACGGGTGCACTCGCCCGGCTGGGTTGCCGGACGGATATGGGCTGGCGTAGCCGAAAAATCCCAGGGCGGATCACACAAGCACAGCTTGCCCCATACCGTTTCGTGAACACGCACCATGCCGTTCTCGATGTAATGCTGATGCCAGCGTGTCTCATCGAAGCTGGTAAACGCTGCACAAGGCACGCCCGCCTGCTGCAGCCTTGCCAACCAGAACTGCATCGGACGTCTCGCGAACGCCTGCTCGAGCAAAGGAATCAGCTCATCGCGATGCACGACCCGATCGGGATTGCGGGCGAATTTGGGATCATCGGTCAGCGAGTCGAGCTCAAGCACGCTGCACAGGGACCGCCACTGCCGAGGGGAAGTCACCGATACGGCAATCGGTCGATCCTGGGTCTTGAAGCTCTGATCCGGAACCAGGTAGGTCGTCGCGCTGCCCATCGGCACGGGGGTGCGGCCAGCGAGATGCTCTGCGATACGAACACGCTGAAGATCGAGTCCGGTCTCGATCATGGTGATCTCGAGCAGTTGTCCGCGACCGGTTCGCTCACGCTCGAAAAGCGCGGCCAGTACCGCTTGAACGATGTGAACTGCGGTATTGACATCAAAGTGGCCGTACCACCGCCAGCGCTGCCTGAGCCCGCCCGGCTCGCCGTTGACCGAGCAGCTGCCGGAGAAGGCCTGAATGTGGGGATCGGTCGCGCCCAGAGCCACCATAGGGCCCCTCGGTCCGAATCCGGATGCGGAGACATAGATCAGGCGGGGGTTGATGGCCGAAAGTTCGTCGTAGCCGATGCCGATGCGATCGGCCACGCCGGGGCGAAAGTTTTCGATCAACACGTCCGCCTGAGCTGCAAGACGGTGCACTTGCGCTCGATCATCGAGCTTCTTCAGGTCCAGAATCACGGCACGCTTGCAGGAATTCATCGAAATATAGGTCGATGAAAGTCCACGCTTCTCAGGCTTCACAGCCCGGATGAAATCGCCCGAGGGTGCCTCAAGCTTCAGCACGTCAGCGCCCATCTGCCCAAGCAAGGCCCCAGCCCAGGGACCGACGGCCCCCTGGCTGGCATCAATGATCTTGAGACCCTCCAGGGGACTGGGTGCAGATCGGTCGTCGCTCACTTGGACCCGCTCCTCAGGGCGTGAAACACCGCCTGGGTATGTTCGCCAAGCCGCGGCACCGGACCAAGAGGCCGCTCGACGGCGGAACTGAACTTGTGCGCACGGTGCAACTGGGTGTGACAGGTGGGAGGAGCGCCGGGCGCGTCTGAGGACGCGGGCTGGGCCACCTCGGCCAGTGGCTCGAGCAACCGAACCTGTTCGTGGGCCAGGACCTCACCGTAATCGTTGAATTTGACGGAAATGCCTCCGAAACCGTTGATCCGCGCCGACGCTTCCTCGCTGGAGACACTGCGGAACCATGGCTCGTAGACCTTGCCGTGGGTATGACGCCGATCGCCGATATAAATGGTGGACCGCCAATCCGCATAGTCAGGATCGTCGGCCAGATGCCCAAGACCGATCGATTCGACAAACTTGACCCAGCTGTCGCGCTCGCCGTGCCGAAAATCGTAGGTCACCTGCCCGTCTCGGGTCGGCCATCCGCTGTCGGCCGGCCAACGAGGTCCATGCAGATGGAAACCCTGCCAATGATCCGGCTCCACCTGTGCCGCCAGGAGAATGGTCTTGAGCGACATCAGAGATTTGAGAACAGAGACCGAAATGCGCTGCCCTGGGCCACCCCGACGGACATGCCAAAGGCCCGCCAGCATGGCCTGATGCGCATGGATGCCCGCCCCAACCCAGGCCACCTCGTAGCCCACGCGACAAGGGCTGCCTCCGGGCTCGCCCACATACCGGGTGAATCCAGACATGGCTTGCGCCACCAACTCGGAACCGGCGAACTGTCTGAATGGGCCCTTCTCACCCAGGTCGTTGATATCGACAACGATCAGCCTGGGGTATGTTTCAAGGATCTTTGACCAGTCAAGACCATGCTCGGCACGCTCCATGGGATCGGCGTGATAGATCACTCCGTCAGCCACTGCAAACAACCGGTCCAGAGCCGCCCGCCCCTCTTCGGTGCCCAGATCCAGCCGCACGCTTTCCTTGCCACGATTCAGGTGACAAAAGATCGCCGCAGTATCTCCGATCATCGGGGGCCCCCACTCCCTTGCGCGGTCACCCTCTGGGGGCTCGATCTTGATGACCCGCGATCCCATGTCGGCCAGGTGCAGGCCACAAAACGGGCCAGCGACGCCCTCGGCGATCTCGATGAAGGTGAAGGACTCGAAGGACGGCAGTACGCCCTTCACCGGAACGGCTTGAACCATGATCAGGCCCCTCCCTTGCCAAGAGCACGCTCGAGTCCGACGTCAAAGATGGCACGAGTGCCGATTACAAGCAGCAGCATCAGAGCGGTCTGAACCACTCCCACCGCCGCCGCAAATTGGTAGTTGCCCGCATCCATGTAATGCCAGGTGAGGACCGACAGCACCTGGCTGCGGTCCGAGTACAGCAGGATGGACGCGGAGAGCTCCTTGATGCTCATGAGCATCACGAAGAAAAAAACGGCGATCAACGTTGGCTTGATGAGCGGAATCGTGATGCGCGCCATCGCTGTCAGGGGCCCCGCGCCTGAAATCCGGGCGCTGGCCTCGAGGTCAGGATGGATCTGAAGGATTCCGGAGTGGGACACGAGAATCCCATAGGGCAGAAACTTTGCGACATAAGCGAGGAGCAGGATCCAGATCGAGCCGTACAGCGGAGTCTGCAGGTAGGTCCACAGCAGACCGATCCCAAAGACCAGTCCGGGCACTGCCACCGGAAGGACGCCTACAAAGGCGAGGGTCCGCGTCGCCGGACCGGGCGAACGTATCTCGGCATAGCTGATTGATAGACCCACGAGCAGACAGACCGCGCCAGACATGAGGCCCAACAGGATCGTGTTGACGAGAGCAGTCCGGACATTCTCGATGCGCAAGATGTCGCGGTACTGATCCAGGGTGAGCACCTCGGGCGTGATGGTGGCCGAGCTGAACTTCATGAAAGAGGACAGCACCAGCGCGCCAAACGGAAGAATATCCGCGCAGAGGATATAAAAGCTGATCATTGACAGCGCAATGATCGTGCCGGTACGCCCCAGCTTGAGCGGGTTGCCGCGGAAGCCCTTGCCGGAGACGGTCACATAGCGCTCGGAGACTCGCGTGACGCGGCGCTGCAGCCAGACTCCAGCGATGGTGACCAGCAGCAGTATGGTGCCCGATGCGGCCGCATGGGCACGATGAACGGGAAATTGGGTCGAATCGAGATAGATTTTCCAGGGCATCGTGGTGAAACCTGCGGTCGTGCCGATGATGCCTGGAATGGTGTAGAGCTCGGCAGCGAGGATAAAAATCAGCAAGCCCGCCGCGAACACCGCCGGCAACGACACCGGCAAAGTGATCTTCGCGAGCGTGGTCCAGGCCGATGCACCGGATACCCGAGCCGCCTCCTCGAGGGATGAGTCGACCGTACGGAGGCTGCCCGCGGTGAACAGATAGGCAAAAGGCGCAAAGAAGAGCGTCATCACCCAGACCACTCCGCCAAAGGTCCAGACGTTGGCCAGCGCGCCAGGTTGATCCACGAACAGACCGGCGAAGGAGCGCCAGACCACATTGACGAATCCCGTCTTCTCGGAGCCCAGCGCAATCCAGGCGATGAGACCGGTGAAAGGGGACAGGAACAGAGGCATGATGATCAGAGTCTCGAGCGTGCGCTTGAAGGGCAGATCCGTACGGCAGACCAGCATGGCCATCAATACGCCCATGACCAGCGAGCAGGCGGTGACAATCACCGCCAGCCGAACGGCCTCCCACAGGGTCTCCAGGTACACCCAGGTGGTGTACACATTGATCACGGCCTGAAGACTGCGCTCCGACGAGAGTCCGATCTTGGTCTCTTTGTAGAAGGCAGCATCGATGGTGTAGACCAGGGGTACAACGACAATCAGCACCACCATGGCTGCAATCAGCAGCCATGCGGTGCGCGCGCCCCAGGATCTCGAATTGATCATCGAGTCCGTTCCCGGTTGACCCGACAGGGACTCAGGGCTCAGCGCCCATGATCACGCAGGGTCTTGATCCAGAGATCGAGGTCCTTGTTGAAGTTGGTCTCCCACCGCTTGACGTCCACCGGGTAGACCTCCTTGATGGGCTCGTACCACTTCTCCTGGGTGACGCTGCGCTTGTCCGGGATGCCCGTCAGCGTCGTGCGCGAGCCATACTTGACCTGCAGCACCTCGGCCCCTTCCTCACTCATCGACCAGTTCTGGAAGAGGCGCGCTGCGTTGGGCCGGGGCGCGTACTTGGATACGGCCTGCCAGGAGTTGCCGAACTCGGGCGTGGGCGAGGGGCGCACCCAGCGGATCGGCGCGCCGCGCTGGAAGTGGGTCACACCGATACCTTCCCAAGTCCAGAAGGTGAAATCATGCTCACCCGCGATCACACGGTCCAGACCCACCAGGACCTCGCCGTAAACCGCCGGCTTTTGCTCAGCCACTTTTTTCAGGAACTCGGGCCCGTAATCCTTGGCCATCTTGGGGTCCAGGAACATGTGAAGGCTGGCATAGCAGGCACCGCATTTCATGCTCGTCACCGCAAAACGGCCCTTGAACCTGGGATCGAGCACTCCCTTCCAGCTTGAGGCGAGGATCTTGACCTCCTCGGGCGTGACCTTGTTGACGTTGTAGATGATCGCGTTATCGGTGGTGTAGTTGGCGTACGCATGCTGCTTCATCCGGAACATCTCCGGGATGCGGTCATGCAATGGCACCTTCCAGTCAGCGATGTGACCCTGCTCGATGAGATCCATCATGCTCGGATAGTCGCTGATGTGCAGCACATCGGCCGCATGCCGCTTGGCCTGAACCTCTTGAAGGAAGCGCTGATACTGGGCAACGCCCACGACCCTCAGCACCTCGACCTTCACGCCGGGGTACTTCTTTTCGAATTCGGCTGCGACGGCCTTCATGGCCTCAAGCGGAGCACTCTCGTACCACACGAGTTTGCCCTCTTTCTTGGCCGCTTCGTAGAGCTTGGCCTCGTCGTTGGGGAAGGTCTGTGCGATTGCGCCAGGGGCGCCGAGCGCGAGCGCGACGGCACTGATACCTGCGAAAAGCTTCGCGAGCATGTCGGTCTCCTCTACCAGGGTTGATTTATGAAATTGTTGTTTTCAAGGATCGTAAACCCGAACGCAGCTATCGCACAATGGTTTTGTTTGGCATTAAATTCATGCCAAATCAGCATGGATTTACAAGGTAGATGGGACCGATGGACATTCCGCGACTGCGCGCCTTCCTTCTGGCCTGCCGACTCGGCAGCGTGTCTCGCGCCGCCGCGCAGCTTCGAATCGCACAGCCGGCGCTCAGCCGCCAGATCCGCAAGCTTGAGGATGAGCTGGGCGTCGCGCTGCTGGTCCGTGAGGGGCGGGGCGTCCGCGCAACCGAGGCGGGTGAAGCCCTGGTCAGGCGGGGCGAGGCCCTGTTCAAAACGCTGCAGGAGACGATCGACGATGTCCAGGCCCACGCTGGCCGGCCCAGCGGAACGGTGACGCTGGCCCTGCCGCCGGGCGCAGGCAAAACCCTGGGCCCTCGCCTGGTGACGCGTTTTCGGGAGCGCTTTCCGGCCGTGACGCTCCGCATTCGGGCAGCACTCTCCGGCTCGATACGGGAATGGCTCACTCACGGCGAGGTCGATGTCGCTCTGATTCACGACCCCCCGCGCATGCACGAAATAGAACTACGCCCCCTGCTTGAGGAGCAGCACTATCTGATCGCTCCCGCACAGGCGCGAAGCATCCACCTGCCTTCGGCAGTACGCCGACTGCCCAACACGGTCGAATTCCGATCGCTCGGCGAACTGCCATTGATCCTTCCGAGTCGCGCGCATGGCCTGCGCAAATTGCTCGAGGAATACGCCGCGAGAGAGCGAATCGATCTACAAATCACTGAAGTCGACAACCTCGAATTGATCAAGACCCTGGTGGAATCTGGCGTGGGCTTCTCGGTCATGGCCTACAACGCTGCTCAGGAAGAAGTGCGCCGCAGAGTGCTGCGGGCCGTACCCTTGACTCCCGCACTGTCCTGGCAGTTGTCGCTTGCGATACCGCGGAAACAGCCCACCCGGGCTGCGAGCGAGTTGGTGCATCTGATCGAGGAATTGCTCGAAGCCCTGATCCGCGAAGGTTACTGGCGAGGGACACTGATTCGCCGATAGGGCTGCCTCTGCCCTGCCTTACGCACCCGATCAGCCGGCGAAGGGCCGTTCAGCGATACCCGCAACCCCGGCATCGGCTGCAAACAGCCCTCCAGAGAGCGGCGCCTCGGCCAAAGCCTGCTCGCTCAGGCTCAGGGTGGATGTGGTGATGTAGAGCGTCCGCAGATCGGGGCCACCGAAGCAGACGCTGGTCGGCCGCTCGCACGGCACTTCGATCCAACGGTCGACCGTCCCGTCGGCGAGAAATCGTACGACACGATGTCCATGGACCTCGGCGACCCACAGCCCGCCCTCGGCATCCACCGTCGCGCCGTCGGGTCGCCCCACAAACGGATGCCAATCCACAAAAGTCTTGCGATGATGCGCGATCCCGTTCACCGCATCGAATTCATAGCGCCAGGTGACCTGCCGCGGCGAGTCATTGAAGTAGAAAAAGCGGTCGTCCGGACTGAAGCAAGGTCCGTTCGAAATCACAATATCGTCGTCGATCGCATGCAGGCTCAGGTCGGGGTCGAGCCTGAACAATCGACCGATCGGATTTTTAACGTTTCGATCCATCGTACCGACCCAGAAGCGCCCCTGCCGATCGCACTTGCCATCGTTGAAGCGGGCCTCGCCGAGCTCAAGCCCGGCCGTCTCAAGCCATCTGGGGCCTGAACCGGGCTCGTCGATAAAGGCGAGGCCATTTCGATAGGCCATTAAAAAGCCGCCTCGTGCGCGCAACACAAACGAACCGATCGGCTTACCCATGTCCCAGCGCTGATAGCGACCGCTCGGCACTTCGAGGCGGTGCAGCGTGGGCTTCGCGACATCGATCCAGTAGAGCGCCGACTCGGCGGCACTCCAGACCGGACTCTCGCCCAATACATCTTTGCAATCGACGACGCAATGCGCCTTCCGGTCCATTGAACACCTCCCTCGCACCGTGAGACGGCTCTGAAAGGCTGGGAGTATTCGCGAACGCGATTGACACTGTCAATCGCTCACGATGCGACCCGCTCGAACAGCCGCCTCGTTTGACCCATGAATCGAGCTTGCCGGCGTGTGACCCAGCCCCGTAGAATCGAACGCACAACTATCATCAGAGTGCGCTCAAAGCTCAGGGAGTTCTCATGGCCGCTGCATCTCCAATCCGCGCAGTACATCGCCGCAATCGCCGGGGCGTCCTCATTGCCGCAGCCAGTCTGCTTGCGGCGGGTCTTTTCGCATCGGGCACCTCGGCGCAGACCTACCCTCAGGACCCCGCCAAGCTGTACGAGGCGGCGCGCAAGGAGGGCAAGATCGTCTGGTACGAAGCCGCACCGCTCGAGCCCATGCAGGAGCTTGCGAAGCGGTTCAACAAGCGTTACCCGGGCATTGCAGTTCAGCTTCTGCGCATCACCGGGCCTCAGCAATATCAGCGCTTCATGCAGGAAACGCAAAACCGTCAGCACATTGCCGATCTGCTGCTGCTCAGCGACCAACCCTTGATGCAGGATCTCATCAAACGCGGACATATTGCCGACTGGAAGGTCCCCACGCACGACCGCATTCCAGAAGCCTTCCGTCTCGGGCAACATGCTTATGCGCCCTACACGACCGATATTGCCATCGTCTACAACACCGAACGCGTCACGCCTGAAGAGGTCAAGATTCTCGAATCGAGCTGGAAGGGTGTGCTTGATCCGCGTTTCAAGGACCGCTTTGCGCTGGTGCGGCGCAAATGCGGCGCGTGCTATGCAGGGGTCCACATGTTTCTCGACCCCAAACTCGCAGGCGAATACGGTGAGCCTTTCCTGAAAGCGGTCGCCGCGCAGCGCCCCAAGGTGTACAGCGACAATCCGATTGCACTCGACCGGATCATCGCAGGCGAGCGCGATTTTGTATTCTGGCTTTGGGAAGCCATTGCGGTGACCAAGTGGCAGCAGGGTGCCCCTATCCGCTGGGTCCGCCCCTCTCCCACCCCCGAGTGGGGCAACAGCTGGAACGCGATCTCCCGCTATGCACCTAACCCCAATGCCGCGAGGCTGATGCAGATCTGGCTGCTGAGCGACGAAGGGGCCCAAGCCCTTCAGGACGTCTACGGCAGCGCGACGGTGCTCGAGGGCGCCAAGGACTCCCGCAAGGTCGTTCAGGAGCCCTGGTACAAGCCGATCCAGAAGCGCTACGACATGGATTGGACCCGTTGGGGCGAGAACTACGAAAAAGACATGACGCTCTGGCAAGGCATTCAGGGACAGGCCTCGCGCTGAGCCTGCAGTATCGATCGTGAACGACCACGTTGCGGCCGGCACGCTGCCGGCGACCGCAAAGACCCCGCTGCGCGTGGCGGGCGAGACCATCCTGTGGCTGGTCATCGCTTTGTTTGTCTTCGCGATTGCGGTCGTGCCGCTCCTCTACACCATCGACTCGGCCTTCTACAAGGAAAGCCCATTCGGACTTGAGGAGGAGCGCAGCCTTCAGGCCATCCTGAACGTTTACACCGGCTCGAAGTACCTGCAGATGCTGGGATCGGCGCTGCTGCTGGCCGTGATGGTGACCGCATTGGCCTTGGTCGCCGGGGTACTGATGGCCTTTCTGGTGGGCCGTACCGACATGCCCGGTCGCCGCGCATTCGATGTCCTCATCATCGTGCCGATGTTTCTGTCTCCGTTCACCGGACTCATCGCGTGGATGGTGCTGGGATCGGAGCGTACCGGCTTCATCAATGTGGCCATCCTCTCGGCCCTGAAAAGCGTGGGAATCCAGAGCCAGCCCTGGATCGACGTCTGGACCTTTTCCGGGGTCGTCTGGGTAATGGCACTGTTTTACATCCCCTACGCCTATCTCTTCACGGTCAACAACCTCAGAGCCATGGACTCCTCGCTGGAGGAGGCCGCACGAATGAGCGGCGCGAGCGCGTTCGCCTCCGTCATGCGGATCACATTTCCGATGATGCTGCCCTCTTTTTTTGCCGCCGGTCTGCTGATCTTCGTGCTTTCAGCCGAGACCTACACCATTCCGGGAATTGTCGGATCAACGGCGGGCTTTACCACCCTGCCCTGGCAGGTCTATCACGACTCCACGGTCGCGCCACTGAAGCGCGCACACGCTGCCGCCGGCGGCACCATGCTGCTCTGGATCACGATCGGCGGCATCGTGCTGCAACGGCGTATGACGCGGGTGGCTGAGCGCTTCGTGACGATTGGTGGCAAGGGCCGCCGCAGCCGTCCGATCGAACTCGGCCGCTGGCGATGGCCCGCCTTTTCAGTGGTACTGGGCTATGTCCTGTGCTCGGTCGTCCTGCCCCTGCTCGCGCTGCTGATCTTCTCGTTCATGAAATACAGCTCGACTCGCTTCACCTGGAACCTGTTCACAGTCAAGCACTACATCGACCTGTTCGCCCTACCCAATACCCGGGAAGCCCTCGTAAATACGCTGCAGCTGGGACTTATGGCCGGCGCGATCTGCGTGCTGATCGGCAGCATCATCAGCCATGCTGAATTGAGACGCCCCTCGCGGCTGACGCTGCTGGTGGCGTTCATCGGAGTGCTGCCCGTTGCGGTGCCCGGCATCGTCTACGGTATCGGGCTCATGTGGACCTACCTGAAGACACCGATCTACGGAACGATCTGGGTGCTGCTCCTGGCCTACCTGGCCAAATTCACGCCTTACGCCATCTTGCTCACCCGCACCGGCATCTTGCAGATCAATCGCGAACTCGAAGAGTGCGCCCGTACCTGCGGCGCGAGCGGCCTGCAGACGCTTCGCCGCATCACATTGCCGATTCTGAAGCCCGCGATGATCGCCGTATTTTTCTTCGTGATGCTGCAAAGTATCAAGGAGCTGTCGGCCTCGGCACTGCTTGCGTCCGAGCGGGGCCCGGTGCTTTCGGTGCTGACCTGGAGCTACATGGAGTCGGGCAGCTTCCAGTTCGCGGCTGCGGTCGGACTCCTGCAGTCCCTCATCATGGTGGGTGTCCTGATCGCCACCCGAACCCTTTTTGGCGTCCGGCTCGAGCGTGCCGGCAAGCACTGACCCCCCTTCCGATCTGGAGCAATGGCGATGGCTGGCGTGACATCCGAACTGGCGAGGTTCGCCGTAGAGACACAGTTCCGGGATCTTCCGGCGGCAGTGCAGCACGAGGCCAGGCGCGCGCTCCTCAATTGGGTCGGCTGCACCTTTGGGGGACTGCCTGAGGGCACAGCCCGGTGCGCAGCCGATGCTTTGGGCCGCTTCTCCGGTCCTGCCCAGGCCACGGCGGTCGGTATCGGAAAATTCGATCCATTCCTCGCGGCCATGCTGAACAGCATCGCGTCGGCCGTGAACTCATACAACGACACCCATTTTGCAACGGTCGCCCACCCCACGAGTCCAGTCGCGGCTGTCATCCTCGCCCTCGCCGAATGCGACGCGCTCGACGGCGAAAGCGCTCTGCTGGCCCTCGCACTCGGTAATGAACTTCAGTGCCGGGTCGGGCTGATGCTGGTCGAACCCCCCGCGCACTACGAGGACGGGCTGTCGATGCAGGGTCTCGCGGGCACCATCGGGGCGGCCATCGCCGCCGGCCGCATCAAGAAACTTTCCGCCGAGGCGATGCAACGCTGCATCGGCCTTGCGGCCAACCAGGTCTGCGGCCTGCGTGAGGCCCACGCTTCGATGGCCAGCGCCTTCACGCCGGGCAATGCCGCTCGAGCAGGTCTGATGGCCGCGGTGCTGGCCGAATCCGGCTTCGGTTGCAGCCCCGAAATGCTTGAAGGCAAGAAAGGCTTTGCTGTCTCCTACGGCAGCAATGCGGTGGTCGGGGCCGCTACCCGCGAACTGGGCGAACGCTGGGAGTTTCTCTCCAATGCTTACAAGCCCTACCCTTCGGGCTTTGTGATCCATCCGGCGACTGATGCGGCGATCGATCTGGCCCGTTCGCCCGGGCACGATGCCACCCGCATCCGGCACATCACCTTGCGGGCCAATCCGCTCACCGTATCGCTGTGCGATCGCCCCACCCCCAAGGGACGCCGTCAGGCCATCACGAGCGCGCAGCACTGGATCGCCGCCGCGCTTCATTTCGGCCGTGCCGGGCTTCCTGAAGGCAGCGATGAGTCGGTCAACCACCCGGCCGTCCTGGGCCTGCGGGCCCGGATCCGCATCGAACCTGATGCTGCGATCGGCCGCGAAGCGTGCGAACTGATCCTGGACCTCGATGATGGCTCTCAGCGGAAAGCCACCGTCAACGCTTGCCGCGGAAGTATCGGCCGACCGATGACCGACCCGGAACTGATCGAAAAATATCGTGGGCAGGCCGAGTTGCTCCTCAACGCGGCCGATGTCGACGACTTGCAAGGCCGTTGCCTCAGCGCTGAGCGCGAGCCGTCGATCGGCAGGCTGGTCGTGGACATGCATCGGGCTGTGCTTAAAGGGGGGCGATTGACGGCCCCGGCCAACGCAGGCTGAAAGCGGGTCACAGACATGGTCACCAGCGCCTCAACGGGCAGGTCACTCGCAGCGATCCTCGGTCGCTTCGCCGCCGAGACGCCGACTGACGGCGTCCCCGCCCTCGCGCTCGAGCGCGCGCAGATGTGCGTCGCAAGCACCTTGGCCAGTGCGGCGTGCGGTCACATGATCGAATCGACCCGGATGGTGCGTTCGGTCGAAACCAGCTGCAGCCAGGGTGGAAGCGCCGAGGTATGGTTCTCCGGGGAAAGATTACCCCCCGACCGCGCTGCCCGCGTGAATGCGATGGCCAGCGACTCTGCAGCATCCGATGACAGTGACCTGCGCAGCATCGCGCACATCGGCACCATTGCCACAGCGGTCGGTCTGGCCATAGGCCAAGCACGAGGCTCGGCCGGGCGTGATGTGCTCGCAGCAATGGCTGTGGGCTATGAAATCGCAGGCAGGATCGATGAGGCACTGACCCCGGGTCGCAATCAACGTGGGTTCCACGGTTCGGCATCGACGGTCTTCGCGGCCGGCGTGACCACAGCGCGCCTGATGGGCTGCGATGCCGCGCAGATGACCCACACGATTGCACTGTGTGCATCCTCGGCCTGCGGCCTCTATATCGCGGCCGACAGCAGCTACGCCCGGGAATACCACGCCGGACTGGCCGCAATGCTTGGAACGCAGGCCGCGCTCGCCGGCCGCGCCGGCTTTACCAGCGAGGCAGCGGTTCTGGAATCGAAGCGGGGGTTCTTCGAGGCCTTCAACGGCCAAGCGGTGGAGGCCGTGGCTCAGGACTTGGGCGACTCCTGGGATATCGCAACCGACATGGCCATCAAACTGATGCCCGGAGCGCACCCGTACCATGCTATTGCCCAGGCCGCGATCGAGCTTGCACTCGGACATGACCTGCATCCCTCAGAGATCAGCCGCGTGGTGCTCAGCGCGCCCCAGGTGCGACCCTGGTCGGATCGTGCGAAGCGTCCCAACGATTTGATCAGTGCGGCTCACAGCGTTCCCTATTTCATCGCTTGCGCGCTCGCTGACCGCCGGGTGGGCTGGGATCTGTTCACCGAGGGCAAGATGAAGGAACCCGCAGTGCTGATGCTGATCGACCGGATCGAACTGGACCCAGAACCCAAGCCTTGGCCGGACCGTTTCCCGCACCGCCACGGGGGCATCGTCACGGTGCATTGCTCTGATGGCCGGGTCTTTCGCAAGCACTGCACTGCGCCGCGCGGATCGGGTCCCACCGGGATCGACTGGGCGGATGTGGATGCCAAGTTCCGGGCGCTGATGCCACGATCGGGGCTGGAGGGTGCCCGGATCGAAACGGGCCTTGCGCTGGTTCACGGGTTGCGAGCAGCAAACACCGTACAAGCGCTGGTGGATGCCTTGAGCCTGCATCGGCCCGAGTAAGAAGATCGGCACCGGGCGCGTGCTCGGCTGCGCAGGCACGCATTACACCGCCGTGCCCTTCTCAAGGCCGAGGACTCGTGCGGCCAAGCCCCTCAGCTGTTGCCCGAGGCGTAGCTTTCAAACTTGGTGTAAGCACCGATAAAGGTGAGGCGAACGGTGCCGATCGGACCATTTCGCTGTTTGCCGATGATGATTTCGGCCGTTCCCTTGTCCGGCGAGTCGGGGTTGTAGACCTCGTCCCGATAAATGAACACGATCACATCCGCGTCCTGCTCGATCGCGCCCGACTCCCGTAGATCGGACATTACGGGCCGCTTGTTCGGCCGCTGCTCGAGCGAGCGGTTCAGCTGTGACAAGGCAATGACCGGACAGTCCAGCTCCTTTGCAAGCGCCTTCAGCGAACGCGAAATTTCCGAAATCTCGGTCGCACGATTCTCGCCCGATGAGGTCGAGGACATGAGCTGCAAGTAGTCGATAATGATCAGCCCGAGCTTGCCGCACTGACGGGAGAGGCGACGTGCACGCGCGCGGAGATCGAGCGAGTTGAGCGCTGGACTTTCGTCGATATGCAAGGGCGCATCCTGCATCTTTGAAATGGCACTCGTGAGCCGCGGCCAATCGTCGTCGACGAGGCGCCCCGTCCGCACACGCTGCTGGTCCAGCCTGCCCGCCGAACAGAGCATGCGCATGGCCAGCTGAGTGGCACCCATCTCCATACTAAAGACGGCCACCGGCAACTGCTGCTCGATGGCCACATGTTCGCCAATGTTGAGCGCGAAGCTGGTCTTGCCCATCGAAGGACGACCGGCGACGATGATCAGGTCCCCAGGCTGCATCCCCGAGGTCATGCGGTCGAGGTCGACATAGCCGGTCGGCACGCCGGTCACGTCGTTGGGATTGTCCTGGTTGTACAGTTCGTCAATGCGCTCGACGACTTTGCCCAATAGATCCTGAAGCGGCTGAAAGCCTGCCTGGCCACGCGCGCCCTCCTCGGCGATCCTGAAGATCTTGCTTTCGGCTTCGTCGAGGAGCTCTTTGGTGTCACGACCCTGCGGATTGAGCGCCGCGCCTGCAATCTCGTCCGAGGTGGACACCAGCCGACGCAGGATGGCCCGATCGCGAACAATTTCCGCATAGCGTCGGATGTTGGCGGCCGAGGGCGTTTCGGTCGCAAGCGAAGACAGGTAGGGAAGCCCTCCCGCCTCATCGGCGGTTCCGCTCGATTGCAGGGCCTCGAGCACAGTGACCACATCAGCAGGCTGGGTCCGCTCGATCATTCGAGCGATCTGACGCCAAATCAACTTGTGATCGTGGCGATAGAAATCGTCCTCGCGCAGAAGGTCTGCGACTCGGTCGAATGCGGTGTTGTCGAGCAGGAGACCGCCCAGAACCGCCTGCTCCGCCTCGATGGACTGAGGCGGGACGCGAAGCGCCTCGATCTCCGGGTCGAGACTCATACGCGAAACACAAAAAAAGAGTCCGCCCCGGACCTGCGAACTCGGATACCGTTCGCCAAGCGCAAGGCGGACCTCATGACCGCGGGGAGGTCGGGATCAAACGGGTTCGGCCAGTACCGACACCGTGATCTCGACTACCACATCGTGGTGCAACGCAATTTCGAGCTTGTGATCGCCGATCGTCTTGAGCGGGCCGGTCGGCATGCGCACCATGCTGCGAGCCACCTCGAACCCTTCTCGGGTCAAGCCCTCGGCAATATCGAAGTTGGTGACCGAGCCAAACAGACGCCCGTCGACACCGGCCTTTTCCGTGGTCTTCCAGGTGTAGCCCGTCAGTCGCTCACCCATTGAGCGAGCTGCGCTCAGTCGGTCGGCCTGTGCCTTCTCGAGCTCGGCCCGGCGGGCCTCGAACTCCTTGAGCGCAGCGTCGGTCGCGCGACGCGCCTTGCCTTGCGGAATCAGAAAATTGCGCGCATAGCCGTCCTTGACTCGCACGACGTCGCCGAGCTGGCCGAGGTTGACGACGCGTTCCAGCAGGATGATCTGCATGATTCGCCTCTTCAGTGATTGTCGGTGTAGGGCAGCAGGGCAAGGAAACGTGCCCGCTTGATCGCCTCACCCAGCTGACGCTGGTAGCCCGCACGGGTCCCGGTGAGTCGGGCGGGGATGATCTTGCCGGTTTCGGTGATGAAGTCCTTCAGCGTATCGACATCTTTGTAGTCGATCCACTCGGCCTTCTCGGCGGTGAACCTGCAGAACTTGCGACGCTTGAAGAGCGCGCTTTGCGAGTTGCGGCGGACTTTCTTGTCCTTGGCACCACGACGCATGACCATGTTGAAAACCTCGGGTGAATGTATGTTCGTTGATGGATGAGCTGTGCCGGGACGGGTCAGTGCGATGACGTTGGGACCGGAACAAAACCGGTCACGTGCATACGCAGGGACTTTGAACCCTTGCGACGCGGCGCGAGGAAACCGGAGGCCTGAATCTGCACCCCGAGCGGCAATCGGTCAAAGCGCTGAGCTTGCTCGCCCGCAAAACGGACTGGCAGCTCAAACTCGACCGAGCGTTCGTGACCCGCCTCGCGCTGAACCGACTGGTGTTCAAGGACTGCATCAATCACTGCGATGCCGGCCGGGGTGTAGCGAAGGGGCTCACGCTGGCTCACGCTGGCTCGCAGGGACACGATGAGAGACTCGTCCAAGCCAATACGCTACCGGGCGCCTCAGAGGCCCTGGACAGCGTCGGGCACCTGGGAAGCCGACACAGGGCCCGAGGCCTCGCCCGAGAGCTTGCGAGCCTCTTCACGCTGGATCTGCTTCCACATCGGAGACGGGCCCGTATGCGCACGCTTCATGCTGATGGTGAGGTGGCGCAACACCGCATCGTTGAAGCGAAACGCATGCTCAAGTTCGTCAAGCACCGGTTTGCCACATTCGATGTTCATGAGCACGTAGTGCGCTTTGCCCACCTTTTGAATGGGATAGGCCAGCTGGCGACGGCCCCAGTCCTCAACCCGGTGGGTCTTGCCCTGATGGGCTTCGATCATCGATTTATACCGATCGATCATCGCGGGGACCTGCTCGCTCTGATCGGGATGGACGATCAGCACGATCTCATAATGACGCATTGACACTCCTTGTATTGAAAACAAGCGAAGACGAACTGCCTGGGTCTCCCAAGGGACAGTTCGACCTGCTACAGTCACCGGAAAGCGTCCGGGCCGCCCCCTGGGCACCACGGCCCGCCCGAAAACCGAAGTGTTCGGGACGACGCGTAGCGGCCGCCGACTCAAAGCGTCAAACTGGATCGTGCGGCGGGGAATCTGAAATAATAGCTTTGTTCCCGGTTCCGGGCAAATTCCAAGTCGTATTTTGGGGAAGCCGAGCATGTACGAATCCGATGTCACCCGCTTTCTAAGGGAGCTGAAAGAGGCTCGCCCGCAGCTCGAGGATGAACAGAGGCGCAACCGCGCCACCTGGTGGGATCGGCCTCAGGATGCGGAGACCCAGCGACAATTCCGCCAGTCGCGAGTCGCCCAGCGGCCCTATGTTTACTCGATTGAATCGCGCGAGTGAGCAACGAACCTCCTCAGCCGGGCGAGCAGCTTGAGCTCAAGATCATTGCGCGTCTGTACGGTGAACCGCTCGATCGGCTGCCTCAAGACCTGTTCATTCCCCCCGATGCGCTCGAGGTCTACCTGGAGACCTTTGAAGGTCCTCTGGACCTGCTGCTTTACCTGATCCGCAAGCAGAACTTCAATATCCTTGACATTCCCATGGCCGAGGTCACGCGCCAGTACCTCGGATACATTGAGTCGATCCGCGAGCGAGACCTCGAACTGGCCGCCGACTATTTGCTGATGGCCGCGCTGCTGGTCGACATCAAGGCTCGGATGCTCCTGCCGATTCGTCGGGCTGAGGGCGAAGATCCCGAGGAAGACCCTCGCGCCGAGCTGGCCCGACGGCTGATCGAGTATGAAACCATGAAGAACGCTGCGCAGAGGCTCGATGCCCTGCCTCAGGTCGGCCGCGACGTTCTGCCGGCAGCGGTGAATCTCGAGACTGGCCATCTGGTGCGACTGCCCACCGTCCGACCCGACGACCTCCGCGCGGCGTGGGCCGACATCTTGCGCCGGGCCCGATTGGTGCAGCATCACCAGATCACTCGCGAAAGGCTTTCAGTGAGGGACTTCATGACCAGGGTCTTGCGCAGCCTTCAG
>JBIKVK010000135.1:0-8512 GCA_044356835.1 Burkholderiaceae bacterium | reverse complement strand
AGGTATGCCTCATGTCCTCTGGGAACTGCAGGGCCAGCGGAGCCTGCGCATCGATGACATCCAAAAGCAAAAGGATGAAAAAACCGGCGCGGCTTCAATGGGGAAGACCGTCACCAATGTCGATGTCAACGGGCGTCGCTCGAGTACCGAAGAGAAGATCGTCGATGGAGTGCCGCCGGCGGGCAAGATTTACCGCTTTTCCCCGGCCGAGGGGGGCATCCTGACGCCGATGCGGTACGACGATGCGGTCGCCGATCTTGTTGCGTTCATCACCTATATGTCCGACCCGACCGCTGCAACCCGGACCCGATTGGGCGCTTGGGTGCTGCTTTTCCTCGCTGTCTTTACTGTGTTTGCGTGGAATCTGAACCGGGTGTACTGGAAAGACGTCAAATAACGGGTTCGGCCGTCACTCGCGCCCGCTGCGACAACGGCTGATCTGATCGCCCCCGCCTTGCGCGGCGGCTGCCCTAACGCTCAGGAGAGCCCAGCAGATGATGGTCCTTTACTCAGGTACGACCTGCCCATTCTCCCAGCGGTGCAGGTTCGTATTGTTCGAAAAGGGCATGGATTTCGAGATCCGTGATGTTGATCTCTTCAACAAGCCCGAAGATATTTCGATCATGAATCCCTACGGTCAGGTGCCGATCCTCGTCGAGCGCGACCTGATCCTCTACGAATCCAACATCATCAACGAATATATCGACGAGCGCTTTCCCCATCCGCAACTCATGCCCGCGGATCCGGTCATGCGGGCGAGGGCGCGTCTGTTCCTGTTCAACTTCGAGCGGGAACTGTTTGTGCACGTGCAGACTCTCGAGCGTAGGGACCTGCCGAAAGACGGGCAAAAGCTTCAGGAGCGATCCCGGCAGCAGATCCGCGACCGGCTGACCCAGCTCACCCCGATCTTCATCAAGAACAAGCACATGCTGGGCGAGGATTTTTCCATGCTCGATGTTGCGATCGCCCCCCTCCTTTGGCGCCTTGATCACTACGGCATTGAAATGCCCAAGACTGCGGCGCCACTGCTCCGTTACGCCGAGCGGATCTTCTCCCGACCGGCTTACATCGAGGCATTGACTCCCTCAGAGAAGGTGATGCGGCGCTGATCGGCGTCCGCTTTGAAGCTCGCCCGATGGCCGAAATCTCCACCAAGCCCTACCTGATTCGTGCGATCCACGAGTGGTGCGAGGATAGCGGCTTTCGGCCCTATATCGCTGTGGTGGTGGACGAGCATACCCAGGTCCCGGTCGAGTTCGTGCGCAATGGCGAGATCGTGCTCAACATCTCGGGCCAGGCGACGCACCGACTGCGTATTGGCAATGAACTGATCGAGTTTGAGGCGCGCTTTTCAGGAACGGTGCGATCCGTGTCGATTCCCATCGACAATGTGTCGGCCATCTACGCGCAGGAAACCGGCCATGGTATGGCCTTCGAAGTCGTTCGTATTCCGACGCCCAGACCCGTGGTGGGCAAGACGCACACAGCCACTGTGAGCTCGGACCTTGAGGCCACACCGGTGTCTGCGCCCGCACCCGCCCGCCCGCCAGCCTCCGGCCCCCGGCTTGTACCCAGGCCGGCGAGGTCCCCGTCGGAGGACGGCACGCAAGAGCCCGTTCCGGGAGGCGCAGAGTCCATCCAGAAGGACCCCGGTGCGACGATCACAAAAGCCCCGGCAAAGACACCGCGCGGGGGCCGGCGCCGCGCCTCAAGCGGGGCGCCGGACGCCCAGAGCGAGGTCGCCGCGCCCGGTTCGGCCGCTTTGCGAGCGCTGCCCGGGAAATCGGCCCGTGCACCGGAGAGTGCGTCGGTCTCTCGGCCGCCCTCATCGGTCGAGCCTGGAGTCGTCGAGCCGGGGCCGGCTGTCACCGAGCCCGTCGAAGCGATTCCCTCGGTTGATGTTTCACCGGACCGTGGTGACAGAACGTCACCCCCGGAGCCCGTCAGCGAGGGCCCCGACCGAGGCCCCGCCAAGCCTCCGCGCGGTCACCTCAAGCGCGTCAAGTAAGATCGCTTTCCAGATCACGCCGGCTTAGCTCAGTTGGTAGAGCAACCGCCTTGTAAGCGGTAGGTCACCTGTTCGAGTCAGGTAGCCGGCACCACTTCCAGCTCATTCAGACAGCAGTTCGCGCAACACCCGCCGAATGGCCCGCCATTGGTCGATGAACCACAGGCGGATGCGTTCCATCAGCCCGAGCTCGACCCGAACGGTGGCGTAGAAACGTTGCGGCGCCTTCATGGCGGCCCCCACGGGCACAGACCAGTCGACGCTGCGACCGTCGGCGGAAATGACGCCGTTGGATTCGAGAATGCGCGGTGCGGTGACGCTCCAGCGCAGCGTCCGGCCTGCAAAGAGGCTTTCGGTCATCGTGTTTTCGAAGCTGCGACCCGACGCGGCTCCCGCAGCACCTGCCTGCGGCTCGAGCACATTTTCAATGCGCAGGGTTGACGCGTCGATGCGCTCGATCGAAAACTTTCCCACGCCCGCCGACGACTGCCGATCCAAAGCGGCAAAGAAAGCTTCGATCGGCCCGCGCAGCCGGACCGTACAAACGACTTCGCCCTGCAGGGTCTGCTGGGTCGTCTCGGCCTCTACGCCGCGACTTTTAGCCTCGGCGGGCAGCTTGATCTCTTCGCAAAATCCCTTGGCGCTGTCTGCGTTACGCTGCGCCAGGGCCGCAAGCCGAGCATCGACACGGATCTCGGCCCGGTATTGAGCCCGGTTGCCCTCGATGACGAGCGATTGGCCGACCTCGAAGCAACCTGAAACGACCAGCAGCCCGGCGCATGCGATCAGCACCGGGATAAAGCGGGTCACTGAGCGCATCGCAACGAGAGACGTCAGGAGAGGCATTGCGATGGCTCTTTGCAGTTCGGGCGCTATTGGTTGAGCAGGGTGATGCTCACCCGCCGGTTGCGCGGATCGGCCGGGTTTTGCGGAATGAAGGGGTCGGTATCGGCCACGCCCTCAAGCCGGGCAAACCGTTTGTCGTTGATTCCGTTGCCCGCCATGAGCCGTCGCGTGGAGTCGGCTCGCTCGGTGGATAAGGTCCAATTGCTGCGCCCACTGTTTGCTGCAAAGCCCAGGCTGTCGGTATGGCCGCGAATCGCGATGCGATTGGGCAAATCGCGGATGGCGCGGGCCACCTCCGTCAGTAACTGCGCCGCGCGTGGATCCAAGTCCGCCGTTCCCAGCCTGAACATCGAAAAATCCGCCTTGTCGATGATCTCGATGCGCAGACCATCCGCCTCACGCGTGATCGAGACCTGGTCCTTGATCTTGGCGATATCGGGATTCTCAGAGAGCTTTTCTTTCAACTCCTCCTGCAGCTTTTCGAAGTTCAAGTCGTCTTCGGTTTTTTTGGGCCCGCGAGAGGGGTCGTTGGTGGGTGCATCGTCTTGGGGGCCCTGCGCGTTGGCCTCCTGTTCGTTGTCGCCCTGGTCGGTGCTGGGACCGCCCTTGGCCCGAGGCGTCAGACGCTCGAGCATTGCGGTCTGCTTGGCCGTGAAGGGGAAGCCGTCCGGATCAACCACCGATCGTCCGCCCAAGAGGCCATCAGAGCCCGCCAGTTCGCCGAATTTGATCTGGCTGTGCGACGCGGGGCGGAAATAATCCGCGATGCTCTTGCGCTGATCGGCATTGGCTGCGCCCAGCAACCACATCAGCAAGAAGAAGGCCATCAAGGCCGTCATCATGTCGGCCAGTGCGATCTTCCAGGCCCCGCCGTGGGCTCCGCCATGACCCTCTTCAACGATGATCTTGCGGATGATCGGACGTTCGGCCGCCGCGGCGCCTTCCGCCGGCTGGCCTTCGGCCCCGGCCGCAGCCGCGTCGGGTGCTTCGGCCGGCTTTTCGGCTGTGGCCATCAGCCCGCTCCGTCCATCGCGAGTCGGTCAGTCTGCCCGGACATCAACCACCTCTTAGACTGTCAAAGACTTCGGAGAAGCTCGGCTGGTTGTGGTGACTGATACAGGCGCGGGCCGACTCGATCACGACCGGCTGGGGGTGACCCTTCAGGTTGGCCACGATCATGTTCATGATGACCTGGTAGACCTGGCCCTCTTCGTCTAGGACCTGACCCAGGCGAACCGCAAAAGGCTCGAACATGCCGTAGGACATGAACACCCCCAGCATCGTGCCGACCAGCGCCGCACCAATCAGCGCACCCAGCACCGCGGGCGGCTGATCGATGGCGCCCATGGTCTTGATCACGCCCAGCACGCAGGCGACGATACCGAGCGCAGGCATCGATCCGGCCATGGATGTGAGCGCAGCCGGCGCCAACATCGCCTCGTGGTGATGGGTCTTGATGGCGGTCTTCATGATGTCCTCGACCGCATCGGCATCGAGATTGCCCTGGGAAATCACCGCAAGGCGCAGCGGATCGCAGATGAGTTGCACGATGGAGTGATCTTTGGCGAGCTTGGGAAACTCGCCGAAGATCGGACTCGAGTCCGGGTTTTCGACGTGAGCCTCAAGGGCCACGACCCCTTCCTTTTTCATCACATTGAGCAGCTTGCCCACCAGCACGATCAGGTTGAGGTAGTCCTCCTGCTTCCACTTCGGGCCGGTGATGCATTTCGCGATGCCGCCCATCGCTGCCTTGAAGGTCGAAAAACTGTTGCCCACCAGTGATGCACCGATCGCCGCTCCGGCGATGATGACGATCTCGAACGGCGCTGCCTTGATGATCGGCGCCATCTTTCCGCCCGCCGCGATATAGCCGCCGAGCACCGCACCGAAAATGACGATCATGCCAACGAAGAAAAACATGGCAACACCTCAGGAGGCAAATACGCACCAGATGCCGACGCACCAGCCAAAAAGCCACTGCACCAGGAAATCCAGAAGGTTACCCGCGATCATCACGGGCACGGCGAGATACAGCAGCAAATAACCGACGCCGGCGAGGGTTAGACGAGGCCTGGGGATGTCGTGCCCAAGCACTACATGCGGGCCCGGATCGCGGGCCCTGAGCCTGCCGAAAGCGGATAAGAAATGAATCGGCACGTATTACCCGATCTTGACCTCGCGGACGACTCCGGGTCGGAGCGCTGTCCTATTATATCGGTATGCGATGCCTATGGGATCACGCCTGCGCCTCGAGCTGGCAGGGCTTCCACGACCGGTGCCTCGGGCCGATGCAACAGTCCTGGCACTACGGCGAAGTCATGCAGTCGCTTGGCCTTGCAGTGCATCGCGCGTGGCTGATCGACGATCAGGGACCCGCCGGTTTGGCCCAGTTCGTAGGCCGGAAAATGATCGGCTACCTGTCCCTTGCGCTCGCCTCCCGAGGCCCGCTCTGGCGTGACGATGTGTGTGCGGCCGACCGAGCCGAAGGCTATCGGCTGATGCGGCGTAGCCTTCCCATGCGCCCCGTGCGGGTGGCGCTGTTCTCGCCGGAGCAAAGCGCAGACGACTTGCTGCCTTCCGAGGTCGTCGGGATGCATCGGGTGATGACCGGTTACAGCACGGTCCTCATCGATTTGGCACGGTCCGATGAGGCCTTGCGGCTTGCACTCGAGCCGAAATGGCGCAATCGTCTCAACCGCGCCGAGGCCCATCCGGATCTCAAGGTGTTCGTAAACGCCAATCGGGCGCGCTGCGATTGGCTGCTCGAGCGGGAGCGCGAGCAGCGCAAGCGACGGGGTTTCTTTGGTCTGCCTACGGGCTTTGTGGCCCGGTGGATCGATCGTGCAGGCAAGGACAGTCCGCGGTTTGCGATTGGTCGGGCGGACCAGGGTGCCGAGACGATCGCAGCGATGCTGTTCCTGATCCATGGCCGCTCGGCGACCTATCACATCGGCTGGGCCAACGAGCTTGGTCGAGAAACCAATGCCCACAACCGTATTCTGTGGGAGTCCCTGAGCCACCTGCGCTCGCTCGGGGTCGAGCGGCTCGATCTCGGAGGGGTCAACACCCACAGCTTGCCCGGGATTTCCCGATTCAAGCTCGGCACCGGCGGCAAGGTGGTACAACTGGCCGGGACCTGGCATTGACCGGGCCTCACCCGACGGACTGGACCATGAATTTAACCGTATCGACGCCTCGCCATCTCATGCTGGGTCTGGCCCTCATGACGCTGTGGGCTGCGAGCGTTTCTGCCCAAACCCCCGATCGCTGGCGCCTGGTGGGTCAGTCGCCCACGATGCGGCTCTTCTACGACCCCGCGACCTTGGTCCGCGAGGGTGACATCCGACGGGTTCGCGAACTGCAGGATCTCGATGCCCCCGACCCGGATGGCGTCCGATCGCGGATCTATCTGAACGAGTACGACTGCCGCAATCAGATGCACCGAATCGGCCAGATGCAAAGCTTTGCCCTGCCAATGCTCGAAGGCCAACGTCGTTTCGACGTCAAGGACATGGGCTATTGGCGGCGTATTCCGGCGGCGAGCGTTTTTGGCGAAATGTATCGGAGGGTCTGCCCGGACGGGCAGCCGTTACCGACAGTCGAGCCACCGACCCCGATTCAAAGGCTGTTCGGCACTCAGTGACCGATCGGGCGGGTCTGCGGATGATGCGCTTACTCAGAAGCACGAGCGCAGCCCGCGCACAGCCGGGTGGTCCTCAGGGGCGAGCCGGCCGCGCGGGTGCCGGCGCGGATGCGGCCGCGCCGCTGCCTGATCCGGTCGCGGCTGGGGGCTGGCCGGCACTTGCCGCGCCTGCGGCACCCGTCCTTCCTGACGAAGCGCTCGCTTGAACCCGGTTTGTGAAGCGTTCGACCTGATCCTTGCTGATTCCGACGGGGTTGGCGAATTGGAAAAACCGCACATTCGGGGTGCATGGGGCAAACGGCAGGCTGCCTCTGAAGATCTCGTAGTTGCGATTGTCGGGAAGCAGCTGCGTCGGGTCGATCGAGATGTTGGCGACCGTCGACTCGGGTAACCCGGGGTTGGGGAAATTGTTGAGCATCAGCCAGATCATCCGATTCTGAAAGGCCGACTCGCGAAGCGGCACTGAAACCACCACCGTCTCGCCGGCGGCATTGGTGTGGACCAGATGGGCGGCCATCGTGGCGGGCCGGCCATTCAGCAGGCCGCTCTCGACCCGGACCAGATGGATGTGCCTGAGGTCGAACATTTCGGCGCCGAACTGCAGACGCCCGCCTGGCGCCGCCGTCACCCGTAGCGATGAGCCCGTGTGCAGCACCCGGAGCACCCCCGACTGATAGCGGATCCCCAGGGAGGGCCGGCCCGCCTCGCCGGGCTCCACTGAGACGGCTGCGCTCGAGCTCGGACACACACCAATTCCATCGGCAAGCGAGGACGTCCGCCCCCCTGCCGCGGCCAGCTGGTTCTGCAACTCCTGCAGCTTGGTGTGCAGGGCATCGATATCGGATTTGAGCGTCTCGATTTCGTTCTTTTGAGCGCCGATCCGGGCAGCGGCCTGCTTGAGTTGCTGGTTCGCTTCGGAGGCCTGTTTCGATTTCACCAAACTGAGCGTACCGAACACCGCAACCAGGATCACGGCGAGCAGGATGGCGACGAGTTTCAGGACTGCGTTCATGTTGGTCCGATGAAAAGTCGAATGGCTTAATCCGGCCTGCGCTGCCGCAGGGCCGTCGATCGAGGAGTGCGCACGATTTCACGGCACAGGCCCCGCGCGTTGCTAGTATGATCGACTCTCATGCCTTTCGCTTGAGTCCTGCCATGAAAAACCTGCTGGGTGGAATCGTGATTGGAGCGCTGGCCACGTCGATTGCGTTGAGTGCCGGCTACCTGCTGTTTGACGACAGTACCGTCCTGCCCAACATCCCCCGGGATGTGGGCAACGATCGCCGGGCCGGTGTCATGGACCTGATTTGCGAGCTTCAGCTGGATCTGGACGGTCAGCTTGCGTTGGGCATCAATGCGAATGAGCCGGCCCGCATCGCGATGGCCCAGATCGACTTCGAAAAAAATTCCGGCTGGTACGCAGGGCGCTTGGCGATTTCCGAGGGCCGGGCCGGCAACCTGACGGTCAAGGGGAGCCAGCTGATCGTCACGCGGCCGGCCATGATCAACCGATTCGGCACGGTCATCAATCGCGAAGATTTCGTGATCGACCGATCCACGGGCGATTTCGTTCAGACCATCGGGACTCAGGACGGCCGCAATATCAAGCTCATCCGCGGCACCTGCGCCAAGGTGATCAAGCCGCCGTTCTGAAGCTTAGGACCTGTTCTCCGGGCCGGCTTGAGCCTCGGGAGATGTTTCGTTTTGGGTGCCACAACCGGGATGGCAGATCAGGAGGCGGTCCTGCACCCGGTTTCAGGTTCGGCCGCCATCCACGGACAGGATCTGTCCGGTGACCCAATCCGAGGCTGGACTTGCGAAAAACAGGGCGGCCTGCGCGATATCGGTCGCCTCGCCCAGCCGCCGTCGGTGGATGCTCTCGACGAGCCGCTTCTGGCCCTCCGGGCCGTAGGATTGCCACTGCCGTTCGGTCGTTGGATTGGACCGTACAAAGCCTGGCGCGATGGCGTTGCTGGTGATGCCGAAGGGCCCGAGGTCCTGCGAGAGTTGCTTGG
>JBIKVK010000405.1:0-2650 GCA_044356835.1 Burkholderiaceae bacterium | reverse complement strand
GAATCCCATGAACAACGAACGCATCTGGAGCAAGATTTACTGGGCGCTCTTGATGGGAGGGCGGCGTGGTTTTGTGATCACCGCATTGGGGATCGTCGACAACGCAGTCTGGGATCTCAAGGGACGTATCACCGGTCAACCCTTGAATCGGCTCCTCGGCGGCTTCCAGGACAGGGTCAATTCATACGGCAGCGGCATCAACCTCAATTTGTCCAACGAGGCGCTGGTCGCGCAGATGAAGGGCTACGTCGATGCCGGTTTCAAGATGGTCAAGATGAAGATCGGCCATCGCGATCCGGAGGTCGATGTGGAGCGGGTGCGCCTGGTGCGCGAGGCCATTGGTCCGCACATTCACCTGAGCCTGGATGTCAATAACGCATGGAGCCTCACGACCGCGCTGAGGCTCGTCCGGCGGCTCGAGCCCTTCGGCATTTACTGGCTTGAGGAGCCTATCCTGGCTGACGAGATCTCCAGCCTCGCCAAGCTGGCCGACAAAACCGACATTCCGATCGCGGTCGGCGAGAACCACTACACCAAGTGGGAGTTCAAGGACCTCATCGCCCAAGGTGCGGTGCAGATCGTGCAGGCCGATGTGACCAAGTGCGGCGGCATTACGGAGTTCCTGAAGATCGCTGCGATGGCCGACGCACATGGGCTGCCGGCTTGTCCCCATCACAGCGTTTTTACCGATGTTGCCGCGATCGCGGCGGTCCCCAACGGGTTGTTCCACGAGTATGTGCACGATATGTTCGAGCCCGCGAGCCGGCTTGTCCTGAATCCAGCAAGACCCGAACAGGGTGTGATTGAGCCCCTGGACAAGCCAGGCTTCGGGATCGAGCTTGATCCGGCTGCGTTCGAGAAGTTTGGCACCAAGCCTAAAGAAGGTAGCACCGGGCAGCGCTCCACGGTGCGCGGCTGGCGCTGGGGGCCTTATCTATAGGGGCCCGCGCGCGAATCTTTCTCCACCAACCTTCTCGAGAACAGGCACTGACGACGTCACACCATCGACTTGAACCAGTCGACCGAGTTGCCATACCCCGCTGTGGTCGTGGCATCACCGAACAGAGAGGCGAGAAAATTGCCGCGGTGACTGCCCTCCCTGATTGGTACTTCAGTCGCTTTCGCGCCGCCTGCCACGATGCCTCGGCGCGCGGCGGTGGGGTGAAGCGCTTCGTCGGCCATCCCAAGAAAAAATCGAATCGGTGAGTCGTACGACCAATAACTCGCCGTGTTGGCTGCGAGCTGCCGAAGGAAGGCGCTGTTCAGGTCATGCGTGAAGCGATCGAAAAAGCCCGGTACAAGCAGCGTGGCACCCGTCGGAGCAGAGTCCCCCGACCACAGTCTCAGGTCGTAGGTGTTCCAAAAAGTCGCGGCAAGATCGTGAAATTTTGGCGCGACTGCTGATCTCATCAGCCCTTTCAAGCCATAGTGAAGCTCATAGCTGCCCATCAGGATGACCAGGCAGATGGATACCCAGGGCACCACGGGCGGAAAGCTGGACTGGCCCTCCGGAGGTGGGTAAGTCTGAGCCCCGCACCAGAACCGCATGGTTTCCGACAATTCATTGAACGGGCTCGTGACGCTGGTTCCGACGACGGCGACCTTTCGGCGCCTGAGTTCCTGGTGCAACCATTGCGTATTCAGTCCCCCCTGAGACCAGCCTGCCAAAAACAGTGGCCCAGACTGAAGGCCGAGCGATGCCATGGTGGCGAGCCCCGCCTCGAGCATCCGAAGGCATGTCTGGACGGTCACATCCTTGACCCCGTACCCTTCGCCTCTGCCATTGCGGAACGGGCCCTTGCCGACATAATCGGCGGCGATCACGGCCATCCCCTGACCGGCGAAGCGATGCACATTGAGCATCACTTCAAGCGCGTCAGACCCTTCCGGAATTACGTAGGCGGGATCGGCGAGCGCCAACAGGCTGGAAGGCGTCTGATCCACCGTGACCATGGTGCCATGCTGCACGGACACCACGGGAATCGGTCCTCGGGTACCGACCGGAATCGCAAGCAATCCGCTTACGGTGACAACTTCGCCGGTCTCCGGCACGGTGAATGGAGCCACCAGCCGATGCAACTCCACATCAAATCGCGCGCCGTGTTTTGACGCATCAAAGGGCGGGAGGATCACCGGCCGGTTGAACGCGGGAAACGCTGCGGCGACCAGGGCGTCGAGTCGGCCCGTCGTGACGCGGCAGGTCAGATCGGCAAAACGCGAGCCCTGAAGCGGTGACTGAGCCGTGCTGGCGATCGAGCTTTGCAGGGGCTGCTGGGATCGGGCCAGCGTGGAAAACGTCAGCCCTGCGGCAGCCGCGTTCGCCGCTCCGAGCCACCGGCGGCGGGCTGCTGATCGAGGCGGCGCTTGAACAGGGACCGGACCGGACGCACTTTCTTCCAGCGAGAAAATGTCATGCCTCGATTCAGGAGGATTGCCATGCGACATCACCGGCTCCATCGCGTCAAAATGAAAGCTCAATCATGACGCATCCTTGGAGGAAAAAGTAGCCTCAGGGATGCTGCGTCCGCCGGGCGACGACCCGCTATCGGCGCCAACCGGTGAAGCCGAGCCGATCTCAGCCTTGCTTGATGTGCAACGCGCTGGTGACCATCCTCTGAAGCACCCACAGAGTCGGGGTCCGGCAAGCTCG
>JBIKVK010000219.1:0-5870 GCA_044356835.1 Burkholderiaceae bacterium | reverse complement strand
CTACGCAGACGCTCGCGCACTGCGCGAACAAGTAGAGTAGGGCGACCTGCAACGGACCTTCTGCGGCCACGGCACGCACAGCGGCCATCACCCCCGGAACATGCCCCTGGGTTTCGAGCGCATACGACAGACTCAAGGTCGCGATAGCACCGAGCCTGATCAGTTGCCCCGTGCGTGCCAGGCTCAGCGAAGCCCAGTCATTGAGCGCTTTGAACAAAGGTGCGGCGGTCAGAACGCCGATCGGACGCTCGCCCAGGTCCCGACCTTGGAGCAATGCGACGAGGTCCTTGAGCGCGCTGCCCGCCAGGCTTCGGACACTGGTGAACAGTACCCAAAGCCCGATGAGCATCAGTCCAAAGCCACCGAAGTCTTCGAGTAGATCGATCAGGGTGTTCCCCCCCATCTCACGGTCAGGCATCCGTCAGCGGCAGTGTGCCGATGAGCGCGTATCAACCGCTCGACCCCCGTTTCTGCAGCCCGAAGGTCAAGGCGCTATTGCGGAACGATTCCGGCGATTGATACCCACTGGGCCCAGCGTTTGACGTCCTCAGCCACGAACGATCGCATCGCTCGCGAGTCCATCGCGCTGACCACCATCCCGCGACCTTCCAGACCCTTGCGAACTTCATCATCGGTCAGCGCTTTCTGAATGATTCCGTCGACTCGCTCGATGATGGGTCGGGGTGTGCCGGCCGGGGCATGAAGACCAATCCAGCCTTCGACTTCATAGCCCGGCAAGGTCTGAGCGACCGTGGGCACCTGCGGTAGTGCTTCACTGGGTTTCGGAGAGGACACCGCAATGGCGCGCAGTCGATCGTTCTTCAGGCCAGGTGCCGCCGAGAGCATGTCCAGAAATGCAAAATCGATCTGACCACCGATCAGATCGGTGATGATTTGAGTGATGTTTTTATACGAGGTGCCCACCACTCGAATGCCGGCTCGGGACTTGAGGAGTTCGGCGGGGACCTGCGACGACGAACTGTAGTAGCCGAAGGTCAGCGCGTCGGGTTTGCGGCGGGCGAAGTCGATCAGATCGGGCACCGTCTTGAAAGGCCCGTCCGATCGCACCATCAAGACGGTGGCGAACTTTCCGAAAAGCCCGACCGGCTCAAAATCTTTCTCCGGGTCATAGCCCGGCTTTGCGTACAGGCTCAAATTGGCTGCATGGGTTGAATTGGTCGAGATCAGGAACGCATGACCATCGGGTGGCGCTGACCGCGCTGCCAGCGTTCCGACAATTCCCCCCGCGCCTGCCTTATTCTCAACGGTGACCGGCGAGCCCGACAGCGCAGAAGAAAGATAGGCGGCCCAGGTTCGCCCAACGTAATCGGCTGCTCCGCCAGCGGCGGACGGGACAAAAATCGTGATAGGCCGCGAGGGCCATTTGGACTGAGCGCGAGCGGGTTCGAAAGCAGCGCACAGGAGGGGCAAACTCAATAGGCTACGGCGAAGGGCAGAGTGGCTCATCAGCAGGTTCCTTTTAAGCGGCCATTGACTGAAGTTCGGCGCCTGGGCTGTGCGACGAAACCTCGGTCGACTGTACCATGGCACTCGCGCCTCCGGTCTGCGGGCACGTGCACGCAGACGGGAAGGTTTGCAGCATGGACCGTCGTCGTATCTCGTGATGTCATTGGACAGGCACCATCGTAGTGGCCCCCTGCTGAGGTTTTGATTGATTCAAGGAGAGAGCAAAAATGTTTGAAAGAGTCGTTCCCGTCAACAGAGATCGCCACGCGAGCAAGAAGGTGCGAGCCAGCAATGATTTCAGCTTTGCATCCAAGTTCCACGTCGCCTATGTCACGGTCCATGAGTTTGCCCGCGCTGCGATCCATTACCCCCTGGTCTTTCTAGAGGATAAGGACAACGACGCGTTTCGACCTGTGGCACTGATGGGTCTCGATCCGGGAGAGAACCTGTTTGTGGACAGTCAGGGTCGGTGGGCTGGGTCCTATATTCCCGCCATCATTCGTCGCTATCCCTTCGCTCTGACGAAAGCGGCAGGGAGTGATCGTTTCATCGTCTGTATTGACGAGGCGAGCGATCTCCTGAGCGATGTCGATGGGGCGCCTCTGTTCGACTCCGAAGGCAAGCCCACCCAGGTGATTGAAAACGTCAAGCGCTATCTCAGCGAGCTACAGCAAATGGATTCCATGACGCATGAATTCACCCGGTTCCTGGTGCAAAGCAATTTGCTGACCCCCCTGAACATGCGGGTCAATGCGGCCAACAAAGTGCGCAATATCACCGGCTGCTATGTGATCAACGAGGAGCGCCTGAATAATTTTGGCGATGGCAAATTCGTCGAGATTCGCTCCAAGGGTTACCTGCCGGCGATCTATGCGCATCTCATCTCCCTGTCCCAAATCGAGCGGCTGGCCACCTTGAAAAGTCCGGCTGTTGAGGCGACCGCGGGAGGCGCCCGTCGCAGAGGCAAAGCGACCGAGCGTCGAAATTGACCAATTGTTACCGCCGGACGGGGCTTTTGCCCTGACATCCCCGCCCGGAAGTCAGCGTTTGTAGGTATCATCCTCGGGCTGAAAATAGTTCATTTCAGGCGGTCCTGCATCCGCTGATTTGCGATCGAAAAGGGCAGACTATGTCGCTGTTTTCCTACTTCGGCAGGCGGTGCGCATTCGTGGGTCTGGTGTCGTCCTTGGCGGCCGTTGTGTGTGGCAATGTTTGGGCCCAATCGGCTTCGGGGGCCTCCGCGGCGGGGTCCCGCCTCGCCCTGCGCCAGGTGGTCGATCAGGTGCGCCAAGCCAACAAAGACATTCTCAGCAAGCGCGCCGAGAAAGACATCGCCGCCACGGGTATCGATCGAGCCGACGCTGCTTTTTCGCCCATGGCTTCTTTGTCTGCCGCCGATGGACGGAACCGCCAGCCCAACACCTATGAGGAAAAGCTCACCCGCGACCAGACCTCCTTTTACCTTCGCGATGGTCAGGACTACTCGGTCGGCGTAAGTCAGCTGCTGCCAACGGGTGCCAAGATCGAGGCAAAAACTACACTTTCGCGGTTTATTACCAATATCAACCAGAAAGACGGTCGCCCGCCCGGCGTACAGGACAACCGCACTTTCTGGGGGGTAACGCTCACTCAGCCCCTGGCGAGGGATGGGGGTACAGAAGTCACTCGCGCCCGCGGATTGGTTGCCCGGTTCGATGTGGCGGTCGCCGAGCATGCGCGGGCCGAAACTGAAACCAGCGTGGTCGCTGAGGCGGTCGTGAGCTACTACGAGCTGGCATTGGCTCAGCACCGGGTCGCGGCGGCCCACGAGAAGATCCGTACGGGTCAGCGACTGCTTGACGAGGCGCGCGGCCTGATCCAACAGGGCCGACTTCCCCAGGCGGATCTGCTGGAGGTAGAGAATTCGCTTTCGCGCTTCCGAGCGGGGTTGGCCGAAGCGTTGCAGGGTCAGCTTGAGCGCCAAAATCGGCTACGCGTTTTGCTGATGTCGGGGCAGGGGCCCGAACCGGGGCGTTGGGAGGCCGGCGACCCTTTGCCTGAAGTGGGTCCGGCCGAGGACCTCAGCGCGGCTGCGGCCCTCTTGAAAGGCGAGCGGGCCTTGAGGAGCGCATTCGAGTCGCGTTCGGACTACCTGATGCAAAAAGAGCTGATCGAGCGAGAGGGTGTGCAACTCGTCTATGCTCAAAACCAGGCGCTACCGCGTATCGATCTGGTGGCCAGCTTCGGTCGCAACGGTTTGGCATATTCGGTCGCCAATGCCTACCAATGGGGTGTCATGAGCGAGTACCCGACCTGGAGCATTGGTCTGCAGGTCCAGATCCCCTTGGGCGAAAACAAATTAGGCCGTGCAGACAGCGCGGCGGCCAGTTTTCGACGCGAAAATGCCGTGCTCGCACTCAAGGCTCTGGAGGTCCAGATCGCAAACGACATCGACACCAGTGTGAACCTCGTTGCGAGCGCTGCCGAGCGCTGGACACACTGGAATGACGTCGCCCGACGCGAGCAGTTGCAACTTGAGGTCGAGCGCGCGCGCTTTGCATCCGGACGCAGCCCGATGCGAGAAATTCTCTTGCGTGAAGAGCGGACGATCAATTCACGCCTGATGGTGCTCGAGCAGCAGACGGCCTACGCCAAGGCCCAAGTGATCCTGGAGTCCGCCCAAGGGGTCTTGATGCGGCGGTGGGCTTTTTGAGAGGCCCGAGCCATGGCTTTGATGCTGCGCCTCGATCGCTTCGTGTGGCTGCTGGCGCTGGCCTGCTCCGGTATTGTGGCCGTGTGGGCACAGCCCCTTGCTGTGTCGAATGCTGAACCGGATTCGGCGCCCGGCGTCACTCAAGCCTTACTCGATGTCAAGCTCAGTGTGACCGTGCCCGGTCGAATCGAATCGATGCTGGTGCGCGAGGGGAGTCGAGTCCGGCGGGGGCAGCTGCTTCTGCATTTGGATCGAACCCTTGAGGAACTGGAGATCGAGCGCCGGCGGCTGCTGGTCGAGGACCGGGCGCGTATCGAGGAACTCCAGCTTAAAGAGAGGACTCTGGCCGACCAGATCCAGTCGCTCAAACCGTTGCTCGCGACCGGAGGGGTATCGCGCAAGCAGTTCGAAGACGAGGAGTTGTCGCTCAGTGGAGTGGTTGCAGAGCGTAAGACTCTCGAAGCGGCCAAGGAGCGCGAGCGGGTCGAGCTCAAGCTTGCGCAGGAAGCCTTCGAGCGTCGCCACCTGCGATCGCCAATCCATGGGATCGTCACCAAGCTGGCGGCCCGTGAAGGCGAGAGCATCGGACCGAACGAGCCCACGGTCACCGTGGTTGACACCAGCCGCGTGCGGTTTGTTGCAGCAGTTCCGGCAATCGCCAGTCACCGCTTGGAGGTCGGCGCAAGCGTCAAGATTGTCCTGGGGCATGAAGTCGTGGTGCGGCAGCGCATCGCCGAGGTGGTGTTTGTCTCGCCCGTGACCGACCCTTCCAGCGGACTCGTGGAGGTCATTTCTGAGTTCGACAATCCCGACGGCTCGGTCCGCCCAGGCATCACCGGACGCATGCTTTTCTGAGGTGTGAGAGATCATGAACGGGGACTCACGCCTAGCGCACGACGTTCGAGCTGCGATCCAAATGGATCAGGCTTGGTCGACGCTGCGTCAATTTGAGGGCCCGGCGACGCAGTTTTGGGCGCGCTATCTTGAAACTCTGGGGCACTTCCTGCGGTCTCGAAGGGTTCTATTGCTCGCTTCAGGTGTGGGCCTACCCTGGCGGGCCCTCGCCCAATGGCCGGCCGATGCCCGCGAGGGGACGAGCGATGCGTCTGAAATCCTGAAGGTCCTGGCCGGCTTGTCCGATACGCCCGTGAGACTCGATCGTCTGGACGATGGCGGTCGTTTGCTGGCCATGCGCGTGGTGCAGGAGGCGTCGCAGGCCGGACAGGTTAAGGCGGTGATCGTCTTCCATGAAATCGATCCGTTTGGCCAGGACGATCTTTTGCGGCAGTGGGCCGAGGAGGTTTCTCTAGTGCCGGCTCAGTATGCCCGCCACTCAGGGAAAGCCGCTGCGGCCCAAGCTGTGGCCGCACCCGGGCCTGAAACCCCCAGGACGCAAGAACAGGCTTCGCTGGCTCCGGTTTCTCTGGTTCGGGATGACGATGCTCCGGTGGGCGAGCCGCATGCAGAGCGGCTTTTTCAGATTTTGGGTTTGCTGATCGATTTATCGCGCCAGCCGCGCTTTTTTTTGCGTGCTTATGAATTGTGCAACGCGCTGGCTGTCCGCTTTAACGCCGACCGAGTTTCGCTGGGTTGGGTTAAGTCGCCCTACGTGCGCCTCACAGCCATCAGTCACGTGGAGAAGTTCGATCGACTTTCGGCCGTCAGTCGTGCGCTCGAAGGTGCCATGGAGGAGGCGGCGGACCAGGGCCGA
>JBIKVK010000134.1:0-8552 GCA_044356835.1 Burkholderiaceae bacterium | reverse complement strand
AGGCCTGCGAGCCTGCTTATAATCAAGCAACGTTTGTTCCGGCTTCCGGTCCTGGAGTTCGCTTGCGCCCGTCTGGCCGATCCCGCCGTGCTCTACTCAACGCGCTCTCGGCAGCGTTCTTGGCCGCACTCGCAGGCATCGTCGCGACGCTCGCATCCTGGACGAGCGCGGATGCCGCCGAGCGATTCATGGCCCGGGTCGAACATGTCCCTGATGGTGATTCTCTGACCGTTCGATCGCAAGACGGACGGCGGTTGAAAATTCGCATGGCTGGAATCGATGCGCCTGAGATCGGCCAGCCTCATGCCGATGTGTCCCGGGATCATCTGAGATCAAGAATTGGTGACCAACCGGTCGAGATTGATCCGGTGAAAAACGACCCGTTCGGCCGCCTGGTCGCCCGCGTCTGGATCGGGGGCGAAGACCTCGGACTGATCCAGGTTTCGCAGGGTCACGCCTGGCATTTCGAACGCTACGAAGCGGAGCAAACCGGGCGCGAACGGACCGCTTTCAGGCAGGCTCAGGCGAGAGCGCGAGCCGAGCGGGTTGGACTATGGAACGAAAGGCATCCGACTCCCCCCTGGGATTATCGGGCCGCGGAGCGGCGACGCTGACGCAGAGTCTCGTAGAGCACGACTCCGGCCGCCACCGATACGTTCAAGCTTTCGACGCCACCGCACATCGGAATACTGACCAGTTGATCGCAATGCTCCCGAATCAACCGGCGAAGGCCTTTGCCCTCGGCGCCCAGCACCCAGGCTACCCGTCCACCCAGATCCAAGCCGTAAAGGTCTTCTGTGCTTTCATCGGCCGTGCCCAGCACCTGAAAGTGATGGTCCTGGAGCTGCTCGATCGTCCGGGACAGATTGGTCACCATGATGTAGGGCACCGATTCGGCTGCGCCACTCGCGGTCTGAATCGCGACTTCGGTCAGCGCGCAGGCATGATCCTTGGGCGCGATCACCGCAGAAACGCCCGCGCCATCCGCGACACGCAAACAGGCACCCAAATTCCTCGGATCAGTCACACCGTCCAGCAGCAATAATGTGGCCTCGTCGCCGCAGTCCTCGAGCAGCGACTGCATCGAATGCGCGGGCACTGAGGCCTCGACCAGCGCGACCACCCCCTGATGCCGACGCCCGGGGCACATACGATCGATACGACCCGGCTCCACGGCGTGGCATTTCAATCCGGACTGCTCCGCACTTCGCCGCAACTCGCGCATGCGGGGATCGAGTCGGGTCGCATCGACAAAGATCTCGACAATCGTGTCAGGTGAACGCCTGATCCGTGCCGTCACAGCATGAAAGCCAAAGACCTGCATCATGACCTCCGCTTGCGCCGGGCCGAGCTTGTAGTCTTGCCCCGGCCTTTCGCAACGAGCTTGCGTCGTTGTCCGGCGGCAGCGCGCTCGGCGCGGGCTTTTTTCGCCGCCTCGGACTTGGCGGGCGCCGCCTTGCGGGCCCGGCGCTTGGGCACCTCCGCTGACGATACGCCCGGGCTCCGGGCCTGTTCGTCCGCGTCAACCCGACGGGCCGCGTTGATCATCGAGGGAATCATGCGAAATTCGATGCGGCGCGCCTCCAGATCGACCCTCGACACCTGCACATCGATCGGATCGGTCAGGCGGAAGCGACGACCGGTGCGCTCACCGCGCAGTTCGTGAGCCGAGTCGCTGTACTGGAAATATTCGCCACCCAGTTCGGAGACGTGCACCATCCCCTCGACAAAAAGATCGTTGAGGGTCACAAACAGCCCGAAGGACGCGACCCCTGTGATGCGTCCCGCAAACTGCTCACCGACACGCTCGCGCATGAACTGACATTTAAGCCAGGCCGCGACATCACGCGAGGCGTCGTCCGCCCGGCGCTCGAAACTGGAGCACATCACGCCCAGGCGCTGCCAGATCCCTTCGACGTCGCCGGGCGGAGAGGCAGCGTCCTCACCCTCAGTCACGGGCTTGGGTAGAAAACGCCGCCCCTTCAGCAAAGCCTTGATCACGCGATGGGTCAACAGATCGGGATAACGCCGGATGGGTGACGTGAAATGCGCATAAGCACGATATGCCAGACCAAAGTGGCCCACGTTGTCGGGCGTATAGATCGCCTGCTGCATCGAACGCAGGATGACGGTTTGCAAGAGAGCCTCATCGGGGCGCCCTCTCACCTGCCCGGCCAGCCGCGCGTAGTCGGCGGGCGAAGGATCACTCGCGCCTCCCAGGGACAAACCGACCGAGCGGAGCAATTCGCGCAGCTGCGTCAGGCGCTCCGGGGTCGGTCCTTCGTGGACCCGGAACAGCCCCGGGTGAGTATGGCGCACCATGATGTCAGCTGCGCATACGTTTGCAGCGAGCATGCACTCTTCGATCAAGCGGTGGGCATCATTGCGCGCGTACGGAATGATCTCTTCGATGCGCCCGAGGGCATCGCAGACAATCCGGGTCTCGACCGTTTCGATCTCGATGGCTCCACGAGCGGCACGGGCTGCGATCAACACCCTGAAAAGCTCGTGCAGCACGGTGAGGTGAGGCAGCAGCGCTGTCTTTTCCGAAGGCATCCGAAGCGTTGCGGCACTGGAACCCGATAACAGGGCCCACACTTCCTCGTATGTTAATCGCGCGGCCGATCGAATGACCGCCTCGTAAAACTGATAGGCGCGGATGCGGCCGGACTGGTCGATGAGCGCATCGCACACCAACACCAGCCGATCGACTTGAGGGTTGAGCGAGCACAGGCCGTTGGACAGCGGCTCGGGCAACATCGGGATGACCCGCCTGGGAAAGTACACCGAGGTGCCACGGTCCTGAGCTTCGCGATCGATGGGGTCACCCGGCTTGACGTAGTGCGCCACATCGGCGATGGCCACAATCAGGCGAAACCCCGGTTCGGACTGGCCGGCTCCGGTCGGCTGGGCAGGTCGAGCTTCGCCATGGCGAGCGCCCGGCGAGCCGGCCGACGTCAAGGCTGAAGGCGCTGGCCCTGGAGGGCTGACCCGGTAATCGATGTCCAGGCCTGGCTGGTGAGCGAGATCGATCTGCACCCGCTCGCAGTAAACGGCATCATCGAAGTCGCGGGCATCCTCGCCGTCAATCGTGACCAGTGCCACGTCGCGCAGATCCACTCTGCCCCGGCGATCCGCCGGTCGCACCTGAGCCGGCAGATCGGCGAGCCGCTGCTGGACCACCTCACCGAAGGCGTGCGGGACATCGAACTTGCGCACCGCAATCTCGATCTCCATGCCGGGATCGTCGATTTCGCCCAGCACTTCAACCACGCGACCGATGGGCGGCGCACCGTTCACCGGCGGTGTCAGGATTTCGATGCTGACCACCTGACCATGCTGCGCTTCACCGGTGTCGGCAGGCGCAACGATGATGTCGTGCTTGATCCGCTGATCTTCAGGAACAACGATGTGCACGCCTCGTTCGTTGAGGAAACGGCCGACCAGAGTCCTATGGGCCCGGTCGGTCACCTCGACGATGACCGCCTCGGGCCGGCCGCGCGGGTCATAGCCGGAGAGCCGGCCAAGCACCCGATCGCCATGCATGACCTTCTGCATTTCGCGCGGAGACAAAAAATAGTCCGGTCCGCCCGCGTCGGGCAGAAGAAACCCAAAGCCGTCACGGTGCCCCTGGACCCGCCCGGGCACGAGATCGAGGCGACTCGCCAGCAGCAGCACCCCCTTGCGATTGGGCAACAACTGACCATCGCGTTCCATCGCGATCAGCCGTCGCTGCAAGATCGGGAAATGCTCGTCCGAAACGCTCAGGCGGTGGGCAAGAGCGACCGGGCTGAGGGGTCGATCGGCTGCGCGTAGCGCGTCGAGAATTGCCTCACGTGTCGGAGGAGTCCATTGGGTGCTCAAATCTCGCTCCGCCTAGGCTTTGACAATACACTGATCTGCATTACAATCGCGCTCTTTCCTGACTGAGGCCGTCCACGCGGCCCCAGGCTTCGTCAGACGCGAAGCACCGCAGCCCAGATGGCGGAATTGGTAGACGCACTAGGTTCAGGTCCTAGCGGTGGCAACACTGTGGAGGTTCGAGTCCTCTTCTGGGCACCAGTCTCACGGCCTGCGCAAGCAGGCCGTTTCGTTTTGAAGCCCCCTCATCCCCAACGCGACTTCAGGTCGCTGGGCGACATGTGGTCGTATTCCTCGAACGGCTGGTGAATCCAGGGGTTGGTCGGCAGGTACTCGATGTAGTAGTCGGGCTCGGCGACCGACGCTCCCTTGCGCCAAATCACCGCGCTCCGAATTTCCTCGACCCCGGGGTGCCGGCGCTTGAGCAGGGGAATCACCTCGACCAGGGTGGCGCCGGAGTCCACCAGATCATCGACCAGAAGCCAACGCCCGCCCGGCAGGGGCGCAGCGCTGCTCAAATGCTCCGAAATGATCAGCCGGCTCTGGGTGGTGCCGGCATTCTCGCGATAGGAACTGGTGAAAAGCACTCCGAGCGGACGGTCGAAGAGTCTGGACATCACGTCCCCGACCCGCAAGCCGCCGCGAGCCAGACAAAGAATGGCATCAAACGACCACCCGGACTCCCAAACCTTGAGCGCCAGTTTTTCGATCAGACGGTTGTACTCGTCCCAGGAAACGTACAAGTCCTTCATCAGAGCGCTCCTCAGTCGGTCAGAAATTCGGTCAGGCGGTAAACGGGTCGCGAAGCCGGATCGTATCGAGACGGTCCGGTCCCGTCGAGACCATGTCGAGCGGTACACCGGTCACTTCAGACAGACGCTCCAGATAGCGGCGCGCCTGAGCCGGCAGCGCAGACCAGTCGCGAACACCCACCGTAGAAGACTTCCAGCCGGGCAGCTCTTCGTAGACGGGTTCGCACTGCGCGACCGCATCAGCCCCCGCTGGGAGAAGATCGATCAGTCGGCCTCCGAGGCGATAGCCGGTACACAGCCGGATGCTCTCCAGACCATCCAGCACATCCAGCTTCATCACCGCGAGACCACCGATTCCGTTCAGCATGATCGAGCGGCGCACCGCCGGGCCGTCGAACCATCCGCAGCGCCGGGGACGTCCGGTCACCGAGCCGAATTCTTTACCGACGCTCGCCAGATGCTGCCCCACCGCGTCGCTGAGTTCGGTGGGAAACGGGCCCGAACCGACCCGCGTGGTGTAGGCCTTCACGATGCCCAATACATAGTGAAGTGCCGTCGGAGGCACACCCGCGCCTGCCGCGGCGGCGCCCGCAACGCAATTGCTGCTCGTCACGTAGGGATAGGTGCCGTGATCGACATCCAGGAGAGCCCCCTGAGCTCCTTCGAAGAGCAGGTTGTCGCCCCGGGCCATCGACTGCGCCAATTCAGCCGATACGTCGGCCATCATCGGGCGCAGGCGCTCCGCCAGCGCAAGGCACTGATCCGCCACTTGATGGGCATCGAGCGCCTGAGCCCCGAGGAATCGCTCCAGTACAAAATTGTGAAGCTCGAGCGCTTCCTCGATCCGACGGGTGAACCGAGGCGGATCGAACAGATCGCCCAGACGCACCGCCCGTCGCGCCGCCTTGTCCTCATAGGCCGGACCGATGCCCCTGCCCGTCGTGCCAATCTTGGCATCACCGCGCCGCGCCTCGCGCGCCTGATCGAGGGCGACGTGAAAGGGCAGTATCAAGGTACAGGCCGAGCTGATCATTAGGCGTGCAGCGGCGTCAACGCCCGCAGTCTGCAACTCGTCGATCTCCTGGAGCAGCGCCTGCGGAGACAACACAACGCCATTGCCGATATAGCAGCGCACGCCAGGACGCATCATGCCGGACGGAATCAGTCTCAACACCTGACGCTTGCCGTTGATCACCAGAGTGTGACCCGCGTTGTGCCCCCCCTGAAAGCGGACCACACCGGTGGCCCGCTCGGTGAGCCAGTCGACGATCTTGCCCTTGCCCTCGTCTCCCCACTGCGTTCCGATGATGACTACGTTTCTGGCCATATCGATTCCATCAAGACGCCCGGTTCACGGGCTGTACCAGCCATTGTTGGCCGACCTGAACCAGCGCCCGGTCGCAGTTGAACCACGCGGGGGTGGGACGCTGGTCGGCCATGCACCGAATGACGATTTCTCCGGCCGCACGCAGCTCGGCGATTCGTGACTCAAGAGCCCCATCATCGACTGACGGGGCCAGGATCGCCGCGGTCGGTTCGCCCGGGTCGGACAGGCCTGCGAGTTCGCGCAATTCCAAGGAAAACCCGGTGGCAGGGCGACTGCGGCCAAAGACTGCACCCACCCCGTCGTAGCGACCGCCGCGCGCGATGGCATCGGCGCGACTGCGCATGAACGCGGCAAAGCTGACACCGTTGTGATAGCGATAACCGCGAACATCGGCAAGATCGATCGACAGTTCCAAACCGGGGTATCTCTGCCAGACCGGGGCCCGGACGATCTGCTCAAGCGTATCCAAGGCGCCCCGGACGGCCGCGAGATCGGGCAGGGCTAGCCGGGCCTGCTCGAGCACCTCGTAGGCACGGGCGCCAGGCCTCACCGGTCCGTACAGTCCGGCCAATTCAAGCAGAGCCTTGCCCATCACCGGATCTCGCTCGCGCAGCGCCGCCAATGCAGGCTTGTCCTTGGCAACCAGCAGCGCGTAGATGTCGTCCTCGTCGAGCCCGAAACGGACGAGCGCTTCCGGAAAAGCAGCCAAAAGAGCAGGCACCACCCCCATATGGCAGAGGTCAATGCGCAATTCGTGAACTCCGGCGAGCGCGAGAGACTCAACCATCAAACCGATAATCTCGAGGTCTGCGGCGCCCCCCCCGTGACCATAAAGCTCGGCACCCATTTGCAGGGGCTCACGGGAGGCGAAAAGACCAGCTGCGCGAGCATGCAGGACCGATCCCGCGTAGCAGAGGCGGGTCATGCCCTGGGCACCCAGGAGATGGGCATCGATGCGGGCTACCTGAGGCGTCATGTCGGCCCGAACGCCCAGGATTCGGCCCGAAGACTGGTCGACCAATTGAGCAGTGCGGCCCGCAAGCTCGCGCCCGGAGCCAATCAGCAGGGACTCGATGTGCTCGATGAGCGGTGGAATGACGAGCTCATACCCCCAGGATCTGAACAGATCCAGGCACTCCCGACGCAGGCGCTCGACGCGTTCTGCGCCCGCCGGAAGCACGTCGGCAATGTTTTCAGGAAGGAGCCAGCTCGGCATGGTCGCGCGATCTCGAAACGAAAGAGGTCTATTGACGGACGTTCGGTACGAACGCCACCCTCAAACGGCAAACCCACTATTTTAAGCCAGAAAGCAGGACCAAACCGAGCCCCGCCAGGACAGCGGCCAGGCCCACGAAGCGCAGCTGTCCGTCACGCAATCCCGCCATGCGGCTTGCGAATTCGCGCCAGGACGCCGGAGAGAGAAGGGGCAGCAAGCCCTCGATGATCAGGACGAGCCCCAGGACCGGGAGCCAGAAATCGCTCACGGCAGGCGCAGACGAAATCAGCGCTTCTCGGAGGGCGCCCGGTCTCGCATGTGGCGGAAGAACGACGAGGCCGGGTCGACCACCATCACGTCGCTGCGGTCGCGGAAGGTACTACGGTAGGCCTCGAGACTGCGATAAAAATCGGCAAACTCAGGGTCGCGGCCGAAAGCCTGGGCATAAATGGCCGCGGCCCGGGCATCGCCCTCACCCTTGATCCGTTGGGCATCACGATAGGCTTCAGCAAGAATCACTTCACGCTGTTTCTCGGCATCGGCCCGGATCTTGTCCGACTCGGCAGCCCCGGTGGCGCGACGCTCGTTCGCAACCCGTTTGCGTTCGGACTGCATGCGATCAAACACCCGCGAAGACACTTCCGGCGCGAAATCAACACGCTTCAAGCCTACGTCGACAATCTTGACGCCGATCTGTTGAGAGTCCTCATCCACTTTACGGCGGACATCGGTCATGAGCTTTGATCGATCCCCGGAAATGATCTCGCTCACCGTCCGCTTGGCGATCTCGTTGTTCAGCGCGTCACGCAGGCTGCGGGAAATCCGGTCTGCCGCGACCGACTGACTGCCCTGAACGGAACGGATATAGGCCTTGGGTTCGATGATTTGCCACTTCACGAAAGTATCGACCTGAAGGTTCAGCTTTTCGGAGGTGATAAATCGGTCAACATCGGCTGTGTCCAGGGTGAGGATGCGTTTGTCGTAGTAGACAACGTTCTGAAAGGGCGGAGGCCATTTGAAATGGAGTCCGGGCTGGTCAATGACATGCCGGATCTCGCCCAGGGTGTACACGAGCGCAAATTGCCGCTGGTCCACGACGAAAAGGGAGGACATCAGCAGGCCCAACGCAACCGCCGCGGTGATCAGCACTGAAATGAGCTTGTTCATGATGGGACGTCCGGTGCGGAATCAGCGGGAATCGCGGTCGCGGCTGCGCAGGCTTTCAGGCCGCATCGGCACCGATGCCGGTGCGGGCTGCGATTCGGACGCGCCCGAAGCAGAAGACACAGCGTTGCCCACCGGCCTCGCGGGATCGAGTCTGATACCGCTTTGCTGCAGCAGACGATCCAGGGGCAGTGAAAGCAGATTCACACCGCCGTGGGTATCCACATACACT
>JBIKVK010000133.1:0-8606 GCA_044356835.1 Burkholderiaceae bacterium | reverse complement strand
AATCGAATTGCTGCCCTCACGTACTGAATTCTAAGGAGCTTGATCCATGTCCTTCTATACCTCCCTGACGGGTCTGAATGCGGCGACTGCTCAGCTGAGCGTGACCAGCAACAACATCGCCAACGTGGGCACCACGGGCTTCAAGCGCTCACGAGCCGACTTCGGCGACATCTTCGCGACCTCTCCCCTCCAGAAAGCATCCTCGGTGATTGGTCAGGGCGTGGCCCTCAAGTCGGTGACGCAGGAATTCAGTCAGGGCAACGTGCAGTTTTCGGCCAATTCGCTCGACGTGGCGATCACGGGTGACGGATTCTTCCCCCTCAAGTCCGCCGACGGACTCCAGGACATCTACACCCGAAACGGGACCTTTGTGCTGGATGACACCTTTGCCGTGGTGAACTCGGCGGGCCAGGCGTTGATGGCCGCGACGGTGGATTCGAGCGGCAAGGCTGACCTCGAAAACCTTCGAAAGCTCTACATTCCGCGTGCGACGACCGGTGAGGCCCTCGAGACCAGCGAGGTCGATTTGAGCCTCAACCTGCCCGCCGACAGTCCTCGAATTACGAAAGCCTTTGATCCGCTCGACGCCTCCACCTACAACCTGACCACTGGTGTGACGGTCTTTGACTCAGGCGGTAACAGTTACCTGGCCACGGTTTACTACGTCAAGACTCAGGTGGCTTCACCGGAGGACCCGAGCAACAAGTGGCAGACCCATGTCTATATCGGTCAGAACAAGCTGGGCGAATATCTGATTCAAGCGACCGATGCAAAGGGCGAGCGATCGTATGTCAACAAGTACGGCGAGATCCGCTCGGAGAGTCAGATTCCCCCCCAGGATATTTCGCGTGGAGTATCCAAACTCTACAACCTGGATGACCTGAAAAACCCGGAGCCTTCGACGCCAGCTACCGCTAATGGCGCGCCGCTGCGTTCCACGCTGGTCAATGACTGGAAAACGGGACTGACGGCGAGCAGCCTCAATCTTCCCAAGCCGTCGGTCGATATGGCGGCGGTGGGCGGTTCAGCCACGCCGGTTGCAGGCACGACCTACAAGTTTCAGCTGGGTGACGATGGGCTGGAGCCGTTTCATGTCGTGGCTGCCGGCGACACCTGGGGCGATGTCACCAATGCGATCGCCAAGGACATCAACGCGCGCGAACTCGACATGGGGGCCCTGTTCAGGGGCCCGGCACCGACTGCGGGCGAGACTTATCGACTTCAGGTCGGCACACGAAATTTTGATTACACCGCCGCGGCGGGTGACGAATGGTCCGATGTTGTGGCTGGTCTGGAGACCGAGCTTAGCTCGGACGCCGATCTTGTGGCGTCCTTCGATTCCTCGACCTACACCCTCGCTATCGGGTATTCGGACGATAAGGCGAAAACTTTTGGAACCTCTTTCAACGAGATCTCCCTGCGCGAAGGGCCGGACCTGCTGCTTCAGGCGACGGCCGGTCCTGAGGTGTCCTCGACCACGGCCGGAGCTTTGACCGTCAACAAGGACCCAAAGTTCCGTGATCTCAAGGTGAGTGCGGGTGAAGTCGTCCTGGCCGAGTCCCTTGGAGGGTTGAAAATCTCGCTGACGGTCGATGGATCCGAGCAGAAAGTCGACTTGACGGACTTGATGCTCTCGCCTGATCGCATCGGATCGCCGATCACCGGTATCGAGATTGCGCGGGCGATCACCAACAAGGTGAATAAGAGCTTCGGTGACGAACGTTACTTCGACTTCAGCGCGTTGGTTGGGAACGTCTCGGGGCAAGCCAATCGAGCCGGTTTGTTCAAAGTGGCCGTCGGTGCCGCTGGCTCCACCGATCAGGTACCGCCCACTGATTTCGTCACGGTCACGATCGATCCTCCGGTGGGGGGCTCTTTTGCGAAGATGACGGTCAGTCAGGCCGAGGCCCTGATCGGAGCGGCGCTCAAGCGCGAGCTCCAGACAATGCAGCAGGCAGCCGAGGCGCAGACTGATCCGGAAGCAAAGGCGGCCGCACTGGCCAACGTCGAGCGCCTCAACGGGCTCACCGTCGAATATGACTATGTGAATCGGAGCTTTGCCTTCAAGGGGCGGGCGTTGGAAACCGTCTATCTGAGTTCTGCGACCAACGGTGCCAACGAGCTTTTCGGTCTGACGGCCAACGTACGAGACGTCGATCTTGAAACAGGTCTTTACGGGGCCGACATGCCTCCGAACGGCACGACCATCCTGGCCGTCAAGGACCAGCGATTTGGCATCAAAGTGGGATTTGACGATACGAACAGCCGTTTCACCGTGTCCTCCGGCACCTCGGGCGATACCTCCAGCATTTCGATTTCCAAGGGCAGTCAGCTGGCCAAGGAACTCTTCGGCTTCCCGGCGGGCGATGAAACTGCCGTAACGGTCGAGACCTCGCGAACGCCGCTGCGGGGCATCGTCTCCAAGCCAGCGATCATCACGGGTTCTGCGATCGGCTTGAACGTGTCGGGCAAGTTTTCCGTCGATGACACCAACAACAAGTTCGTGGTCACCGTAGACAATGTGACCGGACTGGTTGAAATGCCGATGCGTTCGGAATATACGATTGATTCCTTCCGCACGGAACTTGAGCGACGCATCAACAGCCTCCAGGATAGTCAGGGCCGTACCGTCAACGGGGTCAAGGTTGGGGTCGAGCGTAACGCGCTGGGCCAGAGCTATTTCACCTTCACCACGGGCACCACGGGTGACGATTCCTTCCTGAAGGTCAGTTCCGCGGCAGTCTGGGGCGTGTCCGGGGATGTCAGCGCCCGAGGTTCGACCAGCCGTTGGCTGAATCCGCCGCAGGCCTCCTCACCGGACGGCCGCGCGCTCTATGTTGACCGCGAGGGCCTTGAGACCGTCAGTTCGGCCGGATTCGATCCTGACGAGGCGCTCAACCTGTGGTCGCCGATTTTCCTGGACAAGGGTGAGTTGACCTTCGACACCGCCGGCAACCTGACCTCACCCCGAACCCCCATTCGATTCAAGCCCGAGACCATCGGCGACACGGGCGCCACTCTGGAGTTCTCGATCAGCTACGACGGATCGACCCAGTACTCCACCCCGTTCTCGGTGCTCGCCCAAGGACAGAACGGTCGACCGGAAGGTGATCTGATCGGTCTGGATATTGGCGACGATGGCCTGGTCAGCGCGAACTATTCGAACGGTACTCAGAAGAACCTGGCAAAGATTGTGCTTTCCAACTTCTCAGCCCCGACGGGTCTCCGACAGGTAGGTGAGGCGAGCTATCTCGCCACCTCACAGTCCGGTACGGTGACCCTGGGGGAGGCGGGTACCGCAGGCTTCGGAACGATTCGAGCCGGTGCGAGGGAACGTGCCAACGTCGACCTCACGCAGGAACTGATCGAGCTGATCTCTGCACAGCGAAACTTCCAGGCGAATGCCAAAGCGATTGAAACCAACAACACGCTGACCCAGGCCATTATCAACATCCGTAGTTGATGAGCCGCCAAAGACAGCCGCGATGAGTTGAGACTGACATGGACCGTTTGGCTTTTACCTCGTTGAAATCCGTGACCGAGCAGCGTGTTCGGCGGGAGATGCTCACCAACGAACTGGCCAACGTGTCCACCGTCGGCTTCAAGCGCAGCTACGAAAGCGCTCTGCGCGCGATCAAGGTTCAGGGCCCTGGTTTTGACTCGCGATTGATGCCGGTGCTTCAGCATCGCGATGTGATCAACCTCGAGCCGGGCGTGCGCATGGTCACCGGGCGCAAGCTGGATGTTGCGCTCGACGGCAGTACCGTCATGGGTGTGACCGCCAAAAATGGCGACCTGGCCTTTACCCGCCGGGGAGATTTGCGGGTCAGCCCGACCGGTGTGCTCGAGAACGGCGAGGGCGTCACGGTGCGAGGGCAGGGGGGGGCGATCAATGTCCCGCAAGGCTTCGAGATCGAAGTGCTCGTGGATGGCACGGTCGTCGCGAGCGACCCCAATGCTCCGAATCAGCCGCCGCAGCAGATCGGTCAGATTCTGTTGCGCGATGCCAGCGCAGCCAACCTCGGGCGAAGGGAGGATGGCCTGTTCAAGCCTTACCCCGAGTTTGCAACCGCCGAGGGCGACTTTGCCAATGGCCCGATTCCTCCGTCCTTGAGTCCCGCCATGCTTGAGGGCAGCAATGTTTCCCCGATCGAGGGCATGGTGCGCATGCTCGATCAAAACCGCTCTTTCGAGACGCAGATCCGGATCATCAAGGAAACCCGCAATCTCGATGAGTCGGGCGCGTCCATGCTTCGCCCCGGACGCTGAACGCTCAACCCTTGATCCCAACGCTTGACCCGCTGTAAGCCTCAAAAGGAATAAGTCGATGGACGCCTCGATGTGGATTGCCAAGACCGGGCTCGATGCGCAGCAAAAGCGCATGAGCGTGATCTCGAACAATCTGGCCAACGTCAATACGAACGGCTTCAAGCGCGATCGGGCGCTCTTTGAAGACTTGCTCTATCACAACGTCCGCCAGGCGGGTGGTCAGACCAACGTCGATGCCCAGGCGCCAACGGGTCTGATGCTCGGCACCGGTACCCGGGTCGTTGCCACAGAAAAGCTGTATGCCCAGGGCAATCTGATCTCCACGCAGAACGCCCTCGATCTGGCGGTCAGCGGCGAGGGATTTTTTCAGGTGCTCCAGCCCGATGGCTCAATCGCCTACACCCGGGATGGCAGCTTCAAGCTCTCTGCGACCGGCCAGATCGTGACCGCCAACGGGGCGCTCTTGCAGCCCGCGCTGGTTCTGCCGCCTACTGCCGAGAGCATCACCATTGGGGCCGATGGAACCGTTTCGGTCGCGCTGTTCGGAGGCGGTCAGCAGCAGCTCGGGCAGATTCAGGTGGCGCGCTTCCTGAACCCGGCGGGTCTGCAACCCTTGGGCCAAAACCTCGCCAAGCCGACTGTGGCCAGCGGTCCTCCGCAGCCGCTCGTGCCGGGTCAAAACGGCGCCGGCAAGCTGGTGCAGGGCGCGCTCGAGGCGTCCAACGTCAACGTAGTCGAGGAAATGGTCAACATGATCGAGACCCAGCGGGCCTATGAGGTCAACTCCAAGGCGATCTCGGCGGCCGACGGCATGTTGCGCTTCCTGAACAACAATCTGTGAGGTCACTGATGAACATTTCTCGCAGAATGCTGTCCACACTGGCCCTTGCGGCTCTGGTCTCGGCTTGCGCCACTACCGAGCCCGTGCTGACGCCCACGCCGGCCTTCGCACCGACGATGCCCGTGGCCGACCCCCCGCATCTCGCAACGGGTTCGATCTTCAGCGGCAACGGCGAAGACTGGTTCGGCCGAAAACGTGCCTACAAGGTCGGCGACGTCCTGACCGTGCTCTTGAACGAGACCACCCAAGCGAGCCGGAGCCAGTCCACCAACACCAAGCGAGCCACAAAAAACGACGTGCTCGGCAGCATCATGGAGGGCGTCAGGCCCGCCAAGGGGCCGCTTTCTCAGATCAAGCTGGACGGCTCTGAGATCTCGAGCGAAGGCACGGGTACCGCCGGCCAGGAAGCACGGCTGGTCGGCTCGATCTCGGTCACCATCGCCGAGGTGCTTCCGAACGGCAACCTCGTCGTCCGCGGCGAGAAGCAGTTGGCGCTCAGCGAGGGCAGCGAGTTCATACAAGTGGCGGGTATCGTTCGCCCGCAGGACGTGGCGCCCGATGGCACCGTTCAGTCGCGTCGCCTGGCCAACGCCCAAATCGCCTATCGCGGCACCGGAGAACTCGCAAGCGCATCCCGCCCCGGCTGGGGTACGCGTCTTTTCCAGCAGTTCTGGCCTTTCTGATCGTATCCCAGCCCTTCCGGAGACTGACCCATGAGATCTTTGATTCGCCTGTCATGCAAGTTCATGGCCGTGCTCCTGTGCTCGTCCATGCTTGCGCCCGCCTGGGCTGACCGGATCAAGGACCTCGTCACGATCGGCGGAGTCCGTCCCAATCAGTTGATTGGTTATGGACTGGTGGTGGGCTTGCAGGGTACGGGCGATGGTCAGGCGATCACCTTTACCGGTCAGAGTGTCAGGTCCATGCTCGACCGGCTGGGGGTGAGCGTCGATGCTCCGCTGTCAGACTATGACGCGGCCCGCAGCGCTGCGTCTTCGCTCGACCTTAAAAACGTCGCGGCCGTGATGGTCACGGCTGAGTTGCCCCCTTTTGCCAAGCCCGGCCAGCGGATCGACATCAACGTGTCAGCGATGGGGAAGGCCGAGAGTCTGAGGGGCGGCAGCCTCTTGCTGACCCGGATGCGGGGGGTGGACGGTCAGGTCTACGCCCTGGCCCAGGGGCCGCTCACGGTGGCGGGTGCCAGCGGCGGGGCTGCAGGGTCGCAGGTGCAGGTGGGCGTGACCACGGCCGGTCGTGTTCCGGGCGGAGGTCTGGTCGAGCGAGTGGTCGAGACTCCGTTCGAAACCTCCGAGAAGATCATCCTGAATGTTCGAGATGCCGATTTTTCAACAGCTGCGGCGATCGCCACCGCGATCAATGAGCGCTTCGGCGAAGGCACAGCCCAGGCGCTCGACGGTGTTTCGATTTCCGTGCGGGCGCCTGCCGTACCGAGCCAGCGGGTGCCGTTTCTGGGTTTGATTGAGAACATCGATGTGAAGGCGCCCGAGCCGGCCGCAAAGGTGGTCGTCAACTCGCGGACCGGTACGGTCGTCATCAGCCGCAATGTCAAGGTGACTGCCGCCGCGGTGACGCACGGCACGATTTCGGTTCGCATCTCGGCGACCAACGAGGTCAGTCAGCCCAATCCCTTGTCGGGGGGGCAGACCGTGGGCGTCACAAATGCCGATGTGCAGGTTTCAGAGGAACGCAAGCCGATGGTGCTGTTCCAGCCCGGAGTGGACCTTCGCGCGATTGTGGACGCGGTCAACCAGATCGGCGCAACACCTACGGCGCTGATCGCGATTCTCGAGGCGCTCAAGAGCTCGGGCAGCCTGAGGGCCGAATTGGTGGTGATCTGACATGAGCGAACTCTCGCCTCGCGTGGGCTCCGCCCTTGATTTTCAGGGGCTGGGTGAGCTGCGTGGCCAGGCGCAGCGCGATCAACGCGGTGCGCTGCGGGAAACTGCTCGGCAGTTCGAGGCGATGTTTCTTCAAACCATCATGGCGACCATGAGGGAAGCGGGCTTCAAGTCCGACCTCGTCGAGTCCTCCACGATGGAAACCTTTCAGACCATGCATGACAAGGAGATCTCGCTTGCCATGACCCGTCGCGGCGGGCTGGGCCTCGCTGACATGCTGGTCGAGCAAATGGAGCGAAACCAGATGGTGCCCGCGGCTGAAGCCCTGGCCGCACGCAATGGCCAGGGTCAGCTGGGGTCACTGGATGGACTTGCCCGTCCGGCCAAGGCGTCTGCGGGATTGCCGCTTCAGCCCGAGCGGCGGGCCCTGCCGGTGCAACCCAAGGCCAATCCATTCAATCTGCCCGACGCCTCACCCAAGTCCTTCGAAATTCCAAGGGGATTTGATCTGAAATCAAGATCGGGGGATAGGCGGTGAGTGATCTCCTCGGAATCGGATCGGGTGCGGTCCAGACCTATCAGCGCGCCCTGTCCACGGTGTCCAACAACGTCGCAAATATGGCGACGGAAGGCTATTCGCGTCAGGAAGCGGTCATCCAGGACAACCTGCCGCGTGAGGTCGCATCGCTCTTCTTCGGCACGGGATCGCGGGTCACCCACATACAGCGGGTTTACGACGCGTTCATCGAGGCCGGTCTGCGGAGCAGCACCAGCGACCTGGAAACTCAAACTCCGCTCGTCAACTATTCCAGCCGTGTGATCGACACGATGGGCAGCCAGGTGACCGGGCTTACCAGCGCGCTCGATTCCTTTTTTGCCTCCGCCCGGGGTCTCTCCAACGATGCCGCGTCGATCGAACTGCGATCGATTTTTCTCAGCGAGGCAGATGGACTTTCTGCCCGCTTTCGAACCCTGAGCGGACAGTTCGACGCGCTGGACGCCGAGACGCAGGAGGCGGTCAAGGTCGATGTCGGGCGCATCAACTCCCTCGCATCGCAGATTGCCACCGTCAATGCCGAGCTCGGTCGGAAATCGACTTTGGACAAACAGGCGCCCCGCTTGCTGGATCATCGTGACCAGCTCCTCAGGGAACTCTCATCGGTGGCCCGCATCAAGGTGAAGGAAGAGGTCAACGGCGTGGTGGATATTTCGCTGGGGCCCACCGACCGACAGGGGCAGATCGTCAGCGGCCGTCAGGCCTTCGCCCTGGAAGCCCTGTTCGATGGCCAAGGCATGGGGGTCAAGCTGATCCTCGACCCGGTGGGCAAACGTGAAGTGGTCAATGGCGTCAGCGCCGGCAATATTGGTGGACTGATCAATTTCAGAAGTCAGATCCTGGGTGGCGCGGTGGCCGAGCTGGATTTTCTGGCCCAGACGGTGGTCAAGCAGTTCAACGCGACCCACCAATTGAACATGACCATGTCAGGTGAGTTGGGTGGCGAGCTCTACACCATCGACCCTGTCTTCAAGCTGGACGATCGAGCAGTTCGAGGACAGCTGGCGGTCCAATGGGAGGTGATCGACCCCTCGCAGACTCGGTTTCACGACATCGAGCTCAATTTTGATGATGAATCCGG
>JBIKVK010000132.1:0-8691 GCA_044356835.1 Burkholderiaceae bacterium | reverse complement strand
TTCCGGCTGTCCGATGAATTGTCCCTCTTGCCTACCCCGGGCCACTCGCCGGGACATGTCTGCGTCGACCTTCGGTCGCGCGGCGAGCGTGCCGTTTTCACCGGGGACATGATGCATCACTGCGCGCAAGTGCTGGCACCGGACTGGAGTTCGTGCTTCTGTTTCGATCCGAAGCAGTCCGCGCAGACGCGCTGGAAGTTTTATCGGGAGCATGCGGATACCGATACGCTCGTAATCCCGACACACTTTCCAGGGACGACGGCCGGCCATATCAGACCATTCAAAAGCGCCTTCGAATTCCAGTTTCTGGCCCCCTGAAGGGGGCCGGGTGAGGGCTTTGGTGGCCTGGATCTGCCGACGCAGCGGCCCCGCATCACCGGGCTTGAGTGCTTCCGCGCGCCCCTTTCAGGCCGGTCGCGGCACAGGGGTGTTCGATCAGGCCTCACATCGCCTATCATCGCTGAATCCTCGGTCGACCCGCCCGCAATCCCCGGAGATCACACGACCATGAACATGCCGCTCGAAGACCTCACAGTGCTTGACCTGTCTCATGCACTGGCCGGACCACACTGTTCGACCATGCTCGCCGACTTCGGCGCCAAGGTCCTCAAGCTCGAGACGCCCGGCGCAGGTGATATCGCGCGCGGCTGGGGCGAACCCATGCCCGGAGGAGAGAACTCATATTTTGTCGGACTGCACCGCAACAAGAAGGGTATTTCGATCAATCTGAAAAGCGCCGAAGGCAAAGCGCTGTTCATGCGGCTGATCGAGAAGGCGGACGTGGTGCTCGAGAACTTCCGGCCAGGCACTTTAGAAAAATTGGGTATCGGATATGAGGTGGCCAGGGCGCGCAACCGCGGCATCATTTACTGCTCGATCTCGGGCTTCGGTCAGGACGGCCCCTACCGTGAACGGCCTGCGCTGGACCTGATTCTGCAAGCCGCGAGCGGCATGATCAGCGTCACAGGCGAGCAAGGTGGCCGAGGGGTGCGCTGCGGCGTGTCGATTGCCGACCTGACCGCAGGCATGTATGCCGCTTTCGGCATCCTGATGGCCCTGCGCGTCAAGGAAAAGACCGGCGAAGGCCAGCGGATCGATGTCTCGATGCTTGAAGGCCAGATGTCCTTACTCAACATCATGATCAGCGCGTTTCTGGCAGACGGCGAATTGCCTGGGCCGATGGGCACCTCCTACAAGGCACTCCTGCCCTATCAGACCTTCCGCACCCGAACCCAGGATCTGGCGCTCGCCGTCGGCAGCGAAAAACTCTGGAAGATCTTCTGTCCAGCAATCGGACGCCCCGACCTCACCGACGACCCGCGCTTCAGCAGCAATCGATCCAGAACGGCAAACCGGGCGACGCTCGTGGCCATTCTCGAGGAGGTCTTCATGACCAAGACCTACGAAGAATGGGAGGCCTTGCTGCTGGCAGTAGGCGTGCCGGTCGGCCCGATCAACAACATTGAGCAGTTGATCGAGCATCCGCAGGTGAAAGCACGGGGCGGTATCGTCGACATGTCGCATCCCCGGGCAGGCCCGATTCGGGTCGTTGGAGTGCCGGTGCGGCTCTCCGAAACACCGGGCGCTGTGCGCACCCCCTCGCCCGGGCTGGGCGAGCACACTGCCGAAACGCTTCGCGACCTGCTGGGGCTCAGCGATGAGGAGGTGGAGCGGCTGATCCGCGACCGGGTCGTGCAACAGGCCCAATACACCTGACAGGCTGCTTCGATTGACCCTGGGAAGGCCCTAGCAGGACCGGGCTTCGGACGACGGACCGCCCGATGCGGCCTGCGGGCGCCTCTACGCAGCCAGGACTTGCACGATCGACTTTTGAGGGTCGACGGCAAAGCGGCGGGCAAATCTGCTCGATGTCGCACTGAGATCGAGCAACATGAGGAAGTCAGCCGTATTGAAATCGGAATCCACAGCCGGCTCACCGCAAATTCTTGCGCCTGCCCGCAGGTAGCCCCGAATGAGTGTGGGCGCCCGCGCCACTTCCCCGGTCGCAAGCCGCCGCACATCGAGCCCGGTCCTGGGCTGAACCCTGAGGTGGGACTCGACCATGTCGTGCTTCAAGGTATCAAAGAGATTGGAGGCATACACGCCACCATCCATCATTGACACCGAGGCGCAGCCCATCAGATAGCTGATCCGCCGCTCTCGCGCATACTCAAACAGCGCGGACCACATCAAGGCCAGCACGGCGCTACCCCGCCACGCGGGATCGACACACGACCGGCCAAGCTCGGCAGCGTAGGGCCGCAGATCCGCAAGCGGAGACAGATCAAACTCGCGCTCGGCATAGCCGCCCCCGAGCTTCGCAGCTCGTTCTGGCGGGAGGATACGATAGGTGCCGATGACCCGGCCGCCCTCGGACTCAAAAGCCAGCAGGTGATCGCAATGGTCATCGAAGTAATCCCAATCGACTCCCGGCGTCGGGCATTCGAGCCGGGCGCCCAACTCCTCGGCAAACACTCTCCATCGCAGACGCTGCGCCGCTTCGACTTCGGCCCAGCTTCGAGCCAAGCGCACCGAGAATCGACGGGGTAAGGATCGCTCATTCAAACCCGCGGGATTGAAACCTTGATCTAAACGGACCAGCATTGAAATCCTCCGATGCAGTCCCAGGATTTTTACGAGCCATCATTGCAGCTATATGTCAAATTCAATTTTTGTTGTTTGAAGCAACATATTGATAGCGGAAAAAAGCCTCTCCTGTGCGGATTGGCGCGGCTCTAAGCCGCGCCCCGTGATCGGCCGTAAAAATAAGCAGCGATCGCACAGGCCGCGTCATCGGTGAAGTCCTGCAGGTCGATTGCTCGAAGGACGTCCTCTTCACTCAGGCGTCTGAACGTTTCGACCTCGCCGTCGCAATTGACGGGTCGTGTCTCAGCATCAAGGGCAATTGCAGTGACGAACAGGCGCTCGCTATGCCAGCCTTCGGGCACCCGGCGCTCCGTCACGACCGATTGAAAGGGCATGCGCAGTCGATCGCTGTGGATCTCCAGTCCGGCTTCCTCCGCAATCTCGCGTACGGCGCATCCAACCAGACCTTCGTCTGCGGGAAGTCCGCCCGCGGCGAGGTTGTCGAGTCGCAGCGGATCAGTCTGCTTGCGCCTGGATCGACGCCCACACCACATCTCTCCATCGGGGGTCAGCCCATGGATGTGCACCGCATGGCTGCGCAGACCGAGGTACCGAAACGCAGCGCGCTCAATCCGAAAATACGGTTGCCCTGAATATGGCCAGGGTTCCTCGCATTGCCCCCAACAGGAGGCAAGCTCGTTGCGCCACCCCTGAATCAGGCCGCGGTCCCGCCACTGTTCAACGATATGCTGCAACACCCCGCTGCGCTGCACTGCTGTGGCCGATCCACTGACCCACTCCCAGCCAAAATCTCGCTCCAGGAGAGGGTACTGAGGAGGCAGGGCCGCGGCGAGCAGACGGGCGCGATCCGGGGATAAGAGCCCAAGGGGGCGCCGGGCCCCCTCGATCGCCCAGGGCACCCATCCCTCGGGGGGCCGATGCCGAGACCTTCCAAGAACTCCACCCAATAGGGATTGGGCCTCAGGCCAAGCCAGCATCGGCGTCATGAGTCATGCGTTCTCAGGCTCCAATCACGCCGCCATCGGTGCGAGTAATGACAATGGTGGCCGAGCGTGGCCGGCCTGGACGGCCGTAGCCCCGGTTGCCGGGCCACTGACTTTGAAGCGCCGTGACGCTCTTGCTTTCTTCGCCGGGGTGCTGAATGTTGACGAACAACTCGCGCCCTCCCGGAGATTCCGTCACCCCGGTGACTTCACAGCCCTTGGGGCCGATCAGGAAACGACGCAACTTTGCCTCACCCAGCGTCGCGCCGATGAAAGTCTCCTGGGTACCAGTCTGCTCGACCCCATTGACCATCATCTTGTTCCTGACCGTCACTTTACCCCCATCGCCCACCCGACCCGGAAGCGCAGCCAGCATCATGCAATGGGTTTCATCGGTCATCGCGCCATCGTCTGTCTGAATCCAGCAAATGCCGGTCGTCGGGCTGAACCAAAGACCGTCGGGCGATGAAAACGAATTCAGAGCCGTCAGGCCGGACAGGTTTGCATCGCCCGCATCCTCTTCCGCACCAAACAGGAAGACGTCCCAACGAAACCCCGTCCCTGCCGGGTTGTCCGAATGTTCCCGAAATCGAATAATGTGACCGTTCGGGTTTCCGGTGCCGCGCTTGCCGTCAAGATCCGCATAGGCGCGGGGATTGGCCGCATTGACCGTCTGCGGGGTGCGGTTTGCGGCCGAATTGTTGGTCAGCGTCACATAGACCTCGCCATTGCGGGGATTCACAGCGGCCCACTCCGGTCGGTCCATTTTAGTCGCGCCGACCGCATCCGCAGCCAGGCGTGTGAATACGTAGATTTCAGCCTGGTTCGTGAATTGAAATGCAGAGTGCTTCTTGATCCGCTCATCCTCGATCGACAGTTCGATCCAGTCGCCAGTCCCGTCCGCATTGAAGCGGGCGGCATACAGCTTGCCCTCGTTCAGATATTTGTCTCCGGCCGCGATGCCCCCGCCGATATCCTTGGGGTCCCACAGCGCCGCGCTCACGAATTTGTAGATGTACTCATTGCGGGCATCGCAACCCATGTAAAAGGCAAGCGGTTGGCCGGGTTTGGGCAGGCTGCACACGGCGCCTTCGTGAGCCAGCCGACCCATCGCAATACGCTTGGCCGGCGTAGTCGCAGGATTCAGCGGGTCGATTTCGACGTTATACCCAAAGGTGTTGGCCTCGTTCCTGAAATCCTGCTCGGCGTTGGCACCGAGCGGAGCAAGATTCCAACGTGCGAATCGGTCATCCTGGGCCGACACGGTATGCCATCCCTGACTGATCGCCCGAGACTGGCCACTCGCCGGGGGTGCAGAGGCCACACCGTAGCGACGCCGGCCCGCGATCTCCTTGGGCGAGAGCGGCTTTCCGCCCGCGGTCGCCTGGAAGTAGAACGCCCAGTTTTCTTCGCAAGCCAGGTAGGTGCCCCAGGGAGTCTTTCCGTGACCACAGTTGTTGAGAGTGCCTCGGGACATCGATCCGGAGGTGTCCCACCGCGTCACCATCAGGGCACGAACCGCCTCGACATGGGCTCTGGGGCCCGCGATGCGGGCTGGGGTCTGTGCAGTGACTCGGGCGTTGAGGGGCGAATCGGTCTTCAAGACCCAGCCCTTCGGCCCGCGAACAATTTCGACCATGGAGACACCATGCTGGTTGATCTCCTTGAGCACCTCGGACTGCGGCCGCTGGCCAAGATCCCAGTCGCCGAATTGCGTAAATTTCTTGCCGCTGACTCCATTTGACGTTTGACCATTCGGATGCATGAAATGGGCATCCGCGGAGCTTTCGTGGTTTACGACGAGTACTGCCCGGCCCGTATCTTTCTCGGTATATCGACCTTGCGCATCGACGAAAAAGATGTCGATCGCATCATGATGATCGCCGATTCGGCGGGACCAGTCGTCCGTTTCGGCTCCGGAGTTCGAGTAGGCTGGCAATGAGGGGTCCAGCGCGTCACCGGTCGCATGTAACACGGTGTACTGGTATCCCGGGGGAAGAACCACATCGTCGAGCAAACTCTTACCGAGGGATTCAAAGCCAAGTTTCGAGACGCTGCCTGCCCCCGGTGAGCCAAGAGTCGCACAGCCGGGCAGAGCCGACAGGCCCGCCAAGCCCACGCCGCCGCGAAGAACCGCCCGACGACTTGGGCTGGCGAGCGCTTGGCCGAGAACCTGTTCAAAATGGGTGTTTCCCGAGACATTGCTATCGATTTCGTGATCGGGGTGAGACATCTGCGGCAACTCCAGACGATGGTTGTAAAACCCGCAGTTAAGTCGCTTTAGATGACAGCGATATTTCAACCCCGACGTGATCGGGCCTGCTCGGCGGCAGTGCGCTGCAGCACGCTCTCCAAACGACCCACGACACTTTCCCAATCGTTGAGCAGCGAGGCTTCCCGGGCCTTTTGAGCCAGACTGCGCCGAAGCCCTGGATCCCCGGCAAGCACCCGCGCCAGCTCAATGAAAACCCCAGGTGAGGCCACGGGAGACAGCAGTCCGCTCACCCCGTGGTCGATCAGTTCCCCCGCGGCAGCGCAGTCGAAGGCCAAAACGGCAAGGCCACTTGCCATAGCTTCCGGGACAACATTGCCGTACGTCTCGGTCAGACTGGGAAAGATGAACGCATCAGCTGAGGCATAGGATCGGGCCAACGTTTCTCCGCTTTGCTGACCCAGAAAGAGCGCATGCGGCATCCGTAACTTGAGCGACTCGAGCATCGGACCATCTCCAACGACGACGAATCGCGCAGCGATCGAGTGTGACTCCAGTACCGCGTAGACTTGGCAGAGCAGGTCGAGGTTCTTTTCGGCCGCAACTCGCCCCACGTACGCGAACACGGTGTCCGAATCGGAAACACCCCAGGACCTTCGGAGCTCGGCATCGCGCCGAGCCGGGTTGAATCGGATGGTATCGATGCCGCGCCCCACGACATTGAGGTTCCGAAAGCCCGCTTGTGTGAGCTCGGTTGAAAGAGCACGTGTAGGCACCGTAGTCGCACTCGCGGCATTATGAAAATGGCGTAAGTACACCTCGATGACACGGCCCAGCAGGCCAAGTCCATAGTGCTCCGCATAGGCCGCAAAGTTGGTTCGATAGTCGGTACTAACCGGCGCGCCCAGCGATTTCGCCGCCCGCAGCGCCGACCAGCCCAGCGGTCCCTCGGTCGCGATGTGCACAACGTCGGGCCTCTGCGACGCCCAATGTTGCCTCAGCCGGAAATAGGCTGGAGCGCCTGCACGCAGAGTCCTGTATCCGGGAATGGGCAAACCACGCACAAACAACTGTGAGATTTCTCGCCCAGGCACCGTGCCAGCCGGGTCCTCGCCCAATGGGGCGGGCCGAATCAGCTCCAAGGTGTGGCCCCGATTGCGGAGCCCTTCGACGGACCGGGCCAAGGTCAGCGCGACCCCGTTGATCTCGGGCGGCCAGGTCTCAGTGACGACTGCAATGCGCATGGGATTGGGGTGGGACCGACTGCGGGCTTTGCACCGCTCGACTGAGCTACGCGACCTTTGAGTCTGCCTGATCCATGCAACAGGACGATGACAGCGTTTCACCGGGATGGTCGAGGCGGTCTCCGGATGGCTCGTCACGAGACCTTCACATTGAGCGCCCACGATCGAAAGATTTGCAGACTTGCCCTCACCCGTTCCGAAAGGAGACCGTCGAATGGATCGATTTCTGGATGAACTCCGGACCCAGCGCTGGGATGACCACCGTCTCTATCATCACTGCAGAATCAATCAAAGCCTGCACCTGATCAGCGCGCTGGCCTTCATTGCGGCATACGGCATGTTGCTCGTCGAGCCTGCCTACGCTGCGATCATCGCCTGGTGCATTTCCATGACAACCCGCCAGGCTGGGCACTTTTTCTTCGAGCCGCGAGGCTACGACGAGATCAACCAGATGACCGACGAATACAAGGAGGAGATCAAGGTGGGCTACAACATCCGCCGCAAGATTGTCCTGATGTCAGTCTGGGCATCGATCCCCTGCGTGCTCTGGCTCGATCCATCCATTTTCGGGACGATTCACCCCGCGACCACTGGTCCGGAATACGTGAAGGATGTCGGCACCGCATGGCTGGCACTGGGTGTCGCAGGGCTCCTGTTCAGAGTGGCCCAACTCGCAGTCAATGATGGCGCCCTGAAGGCAGCCGCATGGGCCACCAAGATCATCACCGACCCGTTTCATGATGTCTGGCTTTACCATAAGGCCCCGTTCGCGCTCTTGCGCGGCGAGCGGTTCGATTCAATGGCTCACGTAACGCGGCGCCTCCACTGATTCGGCGACCGCAGCCCATTTCCCGATGATGCGGTCCGTAGCGCGGGCTGCGGACTGCCCGGGCCGGCCCCCGGGCCGGCCAAACACTTCAGCGCCCCAAAAGAGCCTCCAACATCATCGAACGACGAATCGCGCGATTGCTCGAATCGGGACCACTCCACCAACCGTCGCCCTGCATCTTCCTGGCCGCGGCGACAAATTTCAGGCAGACCGTATCAAAGTCGGACTGGTCGTAGTCAAGGCTGAAGATCATGCGACCGGTGCCAACCCAGCTCAGGAGGAGCCCTTCCAGCCTGAGATAGAACTGAAGCATCCAGTTATATCGGGAAGGTCGTTCATAGACGACCGTCCATACGCTCGAAAGGTTGACGACCCGGACAGGCAGATTCTCCAGGGCGAGCGCTGCATTGAGCGCGGCAGCACGCGCCGCCCAGGTCTCGTCCAAACCCTGATACATCTGGACGATCTTCGGCTCTTCCAAGGCCCGGAGAAAAACATTCATGCTGGCCATCACATAGGGATGGGCATTGAAGGTTCCCCGCGCAAAGCAGATGTCGGCCGGCCGGTCTTTGCGGTATCTGCGCATCAAATCAGCGCGACCACAGACAACGCCGACCGGGAGTCCTCCGCCCAAGGTCTTGCCGTAGGTCACCATGTCTGCCTGCACGCCAAAGTATTCCTGTGCCCCTCGCAAGGCAAGGCGAAAGCCCAAAAAGACCTCGTCGAAAATCAGCACGATGCCGCGATCGGTGCAAACCTTGCGCAATTCTGCGAGCCAGGCTGCGTAACGCTCGCGATCGAATCCGGCCCGGCGGG
>JBIKVK010000264.1:0-4870 GCA_044356835.1 Burkholderiaceae bacterium | reverse complement strand
CACCGAAGAGTCGACCTGGGCGAGCACCGTCGTGGGAACCTGGATGAAGTCGATCCCACGCTGGTAGATGGCCGCCGCAAAGCCGGCGACATCACCGACTACGCCGCCGCCCAGCGCGACGATCAGTGACCGGCGGTCGAAGCGCTCACTCAGAAGCGCCTCGAAAATCAGGTCGAGCGAAGCCCAGTCCTTGTGTTGCTCGCCCTCTGGAAGACGCACCTCGATCAGCCGCGCGGCCCCGGCCAGGGCACGGGTGAGACGCGCTGCGTGCAGTTCGGCCACGCGATCATTGGTGACCACGGCCACTTGCCGTCCCTGGACCAGACGCTCCAGGACGGGATGGCCGGCGAGGAGCCCCGGGCCGATCAGGATCGGATAGCTTCGCTCGCCGAGCGAGACCTCAAGATGTTCGATATTCAAGACGGCTCCCAGGGCTCTTTGGACTGTGCATTGGGTTCGCCCGCTGACCCTCCGGCTTGCAGCGTCACTCGCAGGTCGGCGGGCAGCTGGGCGACGATCTGCGAAACGGTCCGACTGACCGGCTGGCGGCCGGTGGTGATCCGCAGATGAGCCGCCTCGCGATACCACGGGTCGCGCTGAGCGAGCAGGGCTTCAATGCGCGCCTTGGGGTCGGCCGCGGCAAGCAGGGGCCGATCCCGATCGCGGCGCAGTCTCTGCCACAAGTCCGCGAGGCTCGCCTCGAGAAAAACCACAAAACCATGCTGATGCATCAGACGGCGACTGTCGGGATCGATGACCGCACCGCCGCCGGTCGCAAGCACAGAGCCGGCGGGCTGGACCAACTCGGCGATCAATGCGGATTCACGCCGTCGGAAGCCCACCTCGCCCTCGAGTTCGAAGATCGTCGCGATCGGTACGCCGCAGCGGCGCTCGAGCTCGCTGTCGGCGTCGATGAACGGCCGGCCGAGCGCGGCCGCAAGCCGTCGCCCGACCGTCGACTTGCCCGAACCCATCATGCCTACGAGGATCAGATTGCGCACGGTCGCGATTAAAGCAGAAAAGCGGCCCGTATAATGGCTGGCCGTCCTCCCTACGCCGTCCTTTCGGCAAATAGGCGCCTTGTCCGTTCAGCGCATGCCCGGCTCACAGAACGCTCCCGATTCGCACCCTGGACGCGGTGTATCGCGCTGGCGGCGCGCAATCCTCGTCTTGATGCTCACGCCGTTTCTGCTGGCCGGAATCGGTCTGGGCATTGCCGCGCTCGCCATCCTGTTGATCAACGACCGTCTGCCGCCGCTTGACGCTCTGATCGAATACAAGCCGAGAATTCCGCTACGCATCTATAGCGCCGACGGCGTGCTGATTGGCGAGTACGGCGAAGAGCGACGTACCTTCGTTCCGATCGCCGAAGTGCCGGAAGCGATGAAACAGGCGATTGTCGCCGCCGAAGACTCCCGCTTTTTCGATCATGTCGGCATCGATCTGATCGGCGTCGCGCGGGCGGCGCTCGCCAATCTGGCCTCGGGCGGCACGGAACAGGGCGCCTCAACGATCACCATGCAGCTCGCCCGGGAATTCTTTCTGTCTCCCGAGCGCACCTACACCCGCAAGATCGTCGAAATCCTGATCGCCCTGCGGATCGAGGACACACTCACCAAGGAACAGATTCTCGAGCTCTACATCAACCAGATTTTTCTCGGCAAGCGGGCCTACGGTTTTGCCGCTGCCGCGCAGACCTACTTCGGCAAGCCCCTCGCCGCCTTGTCGGCGGCAGAGGCGGCCATGCTGGCGGGACTGCCCAAGGCGCCCTCACGCTTCAATCCCTTCGTGAATCCACGCCGGGCCACTGAGCGGCAGCGCTACATCCTCAGGCGCATGCGCGAGATGGGCTTTTTGTCCGAGACCGACTACCAGGCCGCGCTCAACGAGCCCCTGAAGCTCGCGAGCGCGCGTACCGAAAAACTCGCCATGGCCCCCTACGTGGCAGAGGCGGCCCGACAGGCCGCCTGGGAGCTGTTCCGCCAGGACACTTACAGTGCGGGCATCGTTGTGCACACGACGATCGTTGCCGGCGAACAGCGTGCCGCGAACGAGGCCCTGCGCAAGGGGGTGCTCGAATACGATCGTCGCTACGGATATCGCGGCCCGGAGGCCTTCATCGAACTGTCCACCAACGCCGCACGCGCACGCGAGCAGATTGCCGATGCCATTGACGAGGCTGACGAGGTCGAGGGCTTCACCGCCGCCGTCGTCCTTCAGGCGGCCCCCGATCGACTGGTGGTTTCGACCGGGGGAGCCAATCCGATCACCATTCGCGGCGACGGCCTGCGTTTTGCGGCGAACTCGCTCGGCGAGTCTGCGCCCGCAGCGCGCAGGCTGCGGCGGGGCGCGCTGGTCCGCATCACCGAGGCCAAGCCCGGCCAATTCGCGATCGTGCAACTGCCCGAGGTTGAAGCTGCATTGATCGCAGTCAACCCCGAGGACGGCGCCGTTCGCGCGATGGTGGGGGGCTTTGACTATGGCCGCAACAAGTTCAATCGTGTGACCCAGGCCTGGCGACAGCCCGGCTCGAGCTTCAAGCCCTTCATCTTCTCGGCGGCCTTCGAGAAAGGATTCATGACCGGATCGGTCTTGAACGATGCGCCGATCAAGATCGACCCAAAATTCACCGGCAACCAGCTCTGGGAACCGCGCAATTACGACAACCGTTTCGATGGACCGATGGGCTTGCGCGAGGCGATGGCCCGCTCGAAAAACATGGTCTCGATCCGGCTGCTCGATGCCATCGGTCCGGATTTCGCACAGCAGCACATCACGCAGTTCGGTTTCGATCGCGAACGGCATCCGGCCTTTCTCACGATGGCTCTGGGCGCAGGATCGACCACTCCCTGGCAGATGGCCGGAGCTTATTCCGTCTTTGCCAACGGCGGCTTTCGGGTCGAGCCGTACCTGATCAGCCGGATCACCGACGCTCAAGGACGGGTGCTCGCTCAGGCCCAGGGTGCTCGCGCAGGCGACGAGAGCCGCCGCGCCATCGATGCCCGCAACGCGTTCATGATCGATAGCCTGCTTCGAAGCGTCATCGAACAGGGCACGGGCTCGCGGGCGCAAGCCCTCAAGCGCAAGGACCTGGCCGGCAAGACCGGCACCACCAACGATGCCCACGACGCCTGGTTCGCCGGCTATCACCCCAAAGTGGCCGCGGTGGTCTGGGTAGGCTATGACCAGCCGCGCCGATTGGGCGAACGTGAGACCGGGGGGGGGCTCGCCTTGCCGATCTGGATGGACTACATGGAGCGGGCCCTGCAGGGTGTGCCGGTGGCAGCTCGCCCGCTTCCGACCGGCATTGAAACCCTGGATGGCGAGTTTTACTATCCGGGCAAGTTCGCCACCGGGGCCACACCGACCCCCGCCCCAGGCGCACTGATCCGCTGATCGGACGCGCTCAGGCCGGAGCCAGCACCACCAGTTCTCCGGCCTGGGCGCTGACCCACTGCGACAGGCAGGCATAGAGTTCGCCCTCGCCGCGCGTGCCCATCCACTGGCCTGCCTCCTCGCGGAAGTGATAGCCGCCCGAACGGGTCGCCACCCACAACTCGCGCATTGGGGTCTGGATGTTCACGATGATTTTTGAACCATCGTCGAAACCCAGCTGCAAGACCGGACCGGAGCGGCCCAGATCGAGATCGATGTCGGTCACATCGAGGGCATCCTCGATCCGTTGCAGGGTCCGCTCGGCATGCGCAAGGAAGGCCTGATCGCCCATGTTAGACTGGTCCGAATGAAGACAGAGGGTCGCCGAAATCGCAGAGCTCTGATTGTAGCGGTCGGCGTGACGACCCTGACGGCACTGGGCGCATGCGGAACCAAAGGGCCCCTGACCCTTGAGCCTGCACCCCAGTCCAAACGAAGCCCGCGTCGAACCCCCGCTCAGTCTCCCGATCCGGGCAATCCATCCTCCTCCCCTCCTGCGACCCCATCGCCAAGATGAACCCCTTTGCCTATCAGAACGGTCGCCTTCACGTTGAATCGGTACCGCTCGAAAGCCTCGCCGCGTCGTATGGCACACCGGTTTACGTTTATTCGCGCAAGGCCATCATTGATGCCTGGGAGGCGTTCAGTCGAGCCTCTGCTGGGCATGACGTGCTGGTGTGTTTCGCTCTAAAGGCAAACTCCAACCTCGCCATCGTCGACCTCCTCGCTCGCGCCGGCGCTGGATTCGACATCGTGTCGGCGGGCGAACTGCGCCGGGTGATCGCTGCGGGCGGACAGCCTGCACGCACCGTCTTCTCCGGCGTCGGAAAGAGCGCCCTCGAAATGCGCGAGGCCCTTCTTGCCGGCGTGCGCTGCTTCAATGTCGAATCCGAGTCCGAGCTGGAGCGCCTCAATCAGGTAGCCGGGCAGCTTGGCCGGCGTGCGCCGGTATCGTTGCGTGTCAATCCTGACGTGGATGCAGGCACCCACCCCTACATCTCGACGGGGCTTCGTGAGAACAAGTTCGGCATCGCCCACGAAGACGCCCTGTCTGCCTACCGGCGCGCCGCAGCACTGCCCCATCTCGAAGTGGTCGGCATCGATTGCCATATCGGTTCGCAGATCACCTCGCTTGATCCGTTCCTCGCCGCTCTGGACAAGGTGCTCGAGCTGGTCGACGCGCTGCACGTCGCAGGGATCGAGCTCAAGCACATCGACCTGGGCGGTGGTCTGGGCATCCGTTATCGCGATGAAAACCCGCCGGCGCCCCAGGCGCTGCTCGGCGCGGTCTTTGAGCGAATGCATCGACATCCGCGGGGCTCACAGTACGAGTTGATGTTCGAGTTCGGTCGCGCGATCGTCGGCAATGCCGGCGCACTCCTCACCCGGGTCGAGTATCTCAAGCGCAATGCGGAGCGGCGCTTCGCCGTCGTCG
>JBIKVK010000315.1:0-3863 GCA_044356835.1 Burkholderiaceae bacterium | reverse complement strand
GCGCCATGAACGATTTGATGCGACCTGCGCTCTACGAGGCCTGGCACGAGGTGCTCGCAGTCTCGCCGCGGGCAGGGCCCTCCGAGCGTTATGACCTGGTCGGTCCGGTGTGCGAATCTGGCGACTGGCTGGCCCGCGATCGGAGTCTGGCGCTCGCCGAAGGCGATCTGCTCGCGTTGATGTCGGCAGGCGCTTACGGCATGAGCATGAGTTCCAACTACAACACCCGGCCCCGCGCGCCCGAGGTGCTCGTCGATGGTGATCGCCACTGGCTGATCCGGGAGCGCGAATCCGTCGAGTCGCTGTATCGGCTCGAGCACCGCCTGCCGCCTGAGGCTTTCTAGTTCGGCAAGGCCACGCGACGCAGCCGCACCCACAGCCGATGGCCGAGCAGCCCCGCCACCACGAGCGCGTAAACCGCGACTTCGGCATAGTCGTTCTTGCCCGATTTGTGCCACAGGTAGTGAAGGATGGACAGGGGTGCCACCCAGTAGACCAGACGGTGCAACGCGCTCCAGCGGCGGCCGAGCCACCGCATCGCTGCGTCGAAGGAAGTCAGCGCCAGAGGCAGCATCAAGACGAGCGCCGCAGCACCCACGGCGATGAACGGCCGATCCAGAACGTCGCGCAGCATCGCCCTCGCATCGAACCACTGATCGAGCCAGACCCAGGTCAACAAATGCAGGCTGGCATAGAAGAATGCGAACAGGCCCAGCATTCTGCGCAGCCTCAGCCAGTGAGGCCAACCGGTCAGATGCCGAAGTGGCGTCAGCGCCAGGGTCATGCAGAGCATCACCAGGGCCCAGGTGCCGCTTGATCGCGTGACGAACTCCACCGGGTTGGCGCCGGCAAGATCGGTGAGCGGCCACAGTACCAAGCGCACCGCGGGCGCGAGCGCGAGCACGAAGGCGAGCGCCTTGAACCGGCGCAGGAAGGCTGGGTCGATCGCGCCCCTCATTGCCGCCAAGATCGGAACCGCCTCAGATGAAGCGGGTCAGATCCATCCCGGCATACAGGGAGGCGACCTGCGCGCCGTAGCCATTGAACATCAGGGTGGGGCGCTTTCGGGTCAGAAAGCCGTCCTCGCCGATACGCCGCTCGGTGGCCTGCGACCAGCGCGGGTGATCCACGCCCGGGTGAACATTCGAATAGAAACCGTATTCGGTGGGAGAGGATTTCATCCAGCTCGTCTCGGGCTGCTTCTCGAGGAAGCGGATACGCACGAGCGACTTGCTGCTCTTGAAACCGTACTTCCAAGGCACCACCAGACGTACGGGCGCGCCATTCTGATTGGGCAATACCTGACCGTAGAGACCGAGCGTGAGCAAGGTGAGCGGGTGCATGGCCTCGTCCATCCGCAGCCCCTCGGTGTAGGGCCAGTCGATCACCGGGCTGCGCAGACCGGGCATCTGCTTCGGGTCAGCCAGCGTGATGAATTCGAGATACTTGGCGTTGCCGGTAGGCTGGGCTCGGCGCACCAGTTCAGAGAGCGGAAAACCGATCCAAGGGATCACCATCGACCAGCCTTCGACGCAGCGCATACGATAGATGCGCTCCTCGAGCGGTGCCATCTTGAGCAATTCCTCGATGTCAAAGCTGCGCGGACGGGCCACTTCGCCTTCGACCTCGATGGTCCAGGGCCGGACCTTCAGCCGATGAGCCTGGCGCACTGGATCGTCCTTGTCCGTGCCGAACTCGTAGAAATTGTTGTAGGTGGTGACCGATTTGTAGGAGGTGGGCCGCTCGATGGTCGACCACTCCGAGGCGGTGGCGCTCAGGCGCTGCGCCTTGGGGTCATCGCCTTGCAGAATCGCGCGTGCCGGCGACGGCGCGGGCGTTCCGGCTGCGGGGGCGGACGCGGTACCGCCCGAGGCCGTAGAACCGCTTGCGCTCACCGTGCCGACTGAAGCGGCCGCTGCCAGTCCGGCTGCGCCCGCGCGCAGCCACTGCCGGCGATGGGCGTAGACACGGGCAGGAGTGATTTCTGAGCCCGCAGGCTCACTGGGATCTGCAACTCGGATCAGCATGACTAGACCTCCGGATGAACAACACCGATGGTCTCAGCCTACGGAAAAGCGCGCCCGAACAGCCCCCGGCGCCCAGGGGGTATGGCCCTAGCGCAAGCCGGCGATGTAGTCGGACACCGCTTTGATCTCGGCATCGGACATGCGAGCCGCGATGGCGCTCATCTGCGCGCTGTTCTTGCGCTCGCCCTTGCGGAAGGCGACAAGCTGTGACTCGGTGTATTCAGCGTATTGGCCCTGAAGACGCGGATACTGAGCCGGAATGCCCGCACCGTTGGGGCTGTGACACCCGGCGCAGGCGGCGATGCCTTTGGAAGCGATACCACCACGATAGATATTGCGCCCCAACTCAACCAGAGCCTTGTCCTTGGCGGTGGCCGGAACGAGCTTTTGGCTGGCGTAAAAGGCTGAGACATTGCGCATGTCGGCATCAGACAGTTGCGCTGCAAACGCCGCCATGATCGCGTTCGCGCGCTCGGCCTCGGAGGCACCGGCCTTGGGTTTGAAATTCTGCAGCTGCTTGTACAGGTAGTCGGCGTGCTGAGCTGCGAGCTTGGGATTGGCCGGAAGGGCACTGTTGCCATCGGCGCCATGGCAACCGGCACAGACCTGCGAGGCGATTTCAGCGCCCTTCTTGAGATCGGGAGCCGGGGTATTGCCCTGAGCCCGTGCGGCCGGTGCGGCAAGCACCAAAGACAATGTGAGAACGGAGAAAAGGCGGGTCCACCCGAGGACCTGTACGGCTCTGAACATGTTCTGATCCAATCTCGCGCAGCAGGGCGTGTCTGCAAAACGTAAATTGTACAATAGCGGATCGCTCTCAGTCCGCGTGAGCGTCTCGAGAGAAAGGCAGCCCGGGTCGGACTGTCCGTTCCTTCCGTCCGTTCTGTCCGACCTCGGACCCGCCGCCACTCACGCCCCGCTCACTTCACAGTCCGCGCCCGCACCCGCACCCGCACCCGCACCCGCACCCGCACCCGCACCCGCACCCCGCCCCAGCACCCTGCCCCAGCACCCCGCCGCCCGCGAGATCGCCTTGTCCGTCCGCCTCCTCTCCGCCCGTTTTGGCACGACCGTCGCCCGCTGGTCCCAATTGCCGACCCTGCCGGTGCCCGAGGTCGCCTTCGTCGGTCGTTCCAACGCGGGCAAATCGACGGCGATCAACGCCCTCTGCCAACGGCGGCGTTTGGCCTTTGCGAGCAAGACACCCGGTCGAACCCAAGCCCTGAACTTTTTCGCACTAGGCCCACCCGAGACCGAGCCTCTGGCCTTCCTGGTCGACACGCCGGGCTATGGCTATGCCGCAACGCCGCTCGCCGTTCGCCAATCCTGGAATCTGCTGGCCGGTCGTTACCTGGCAGACCGCGCTGCACTGCGTGGCGTCGTGTTGGTCCTTGACTGCAGGCGCGAGGTGACGGCGCTGGACCAGACACTGCTCGACTTCATTTCGCCGGGCACACCCGTGCTGGCGCTGCTGGCCAAAGCCGATAAACTGGGGGCCTCCGCTCGAGAGCAAATGCGTCGCCGGGTAGACCGCACGCTCGCCGATCTGCGTCTGCCCAACCCCTTGACTCAGATCGTCTTTTCCGCGAACACTGGCATCGGACTGGAGGCCGCCCGGGGCCAGATCGAGGCGTGGCTCAAGGACGACGGAGGCGAAAAAAAACCCGATCCGCAGGGATCGGGTTGAATGCCATCCACAAAGACGGGAGGCGCCCGCTCAGGGAGGAGAAGCGGGAGACAACCGAAGTCATCAGTTGTTCATGATAAGACATAGACAAACACTGTCAACGGATTTACGACCTAAACCAGGGGGAATTATTCAATGAATGCGCACTT
>JBIKVK010000014.1:0-28216 GCA_044356835.1 Burkholderiaceae bacterium | reverse complement strand
TGCCACCCATCACATCCCCAAATACCTGCAGGGTGGCGGCACGATGGACGGGTTTGCAGCCATCGCCCGACTGGCCGCCTTCGCACTCGGAGCGCGCGGCTACACCTTTCTCGACGAACACTGGCGCGCCCACCTCGAGTCGTTCGATATATCGGCGGCCTACCGTGAGGGCTTGATCCGGGCGGCGGCACCGCTCGAACCCCGCCTGGCCTGGATGGCCGCGAGCGCGATTCACGCCGCAAAGGCGGACCACGCCCTTCTTCGATGGGCTCTGGTCGCGGCCAATCGGGCCGGTGTGCCCGACCTCGATCTCGCCGAGGCGCTGTCGATCATGATGTTTCCGGGCAGCATTCCGCACTTCGTCGAAGCGGCCCGGATCTGGCTCGAACTGATTCGCGCAGGCGAGTTCAAACCGTCAGCTGAACTGGCCGCCTGGGCGGCCCTGGACGGCCAGGGCGGATACGACGAGGCGTCGGGGAAAAACCGGCGCTGACTCAGCCCAGGTCGATGATCAGATTGCGACTTTCGTCGCAACGGGCGCGAGCATTCGGAGGGACGACCACGGTGGATTCACGCTCCTCGACGAGCGCCGGTCCCTCGATGGTCGTGCCGGCCACGAAACGGTACCGGTCATAGACAGGCGTACGCACATAGCCCGCGTGCTCCTCAAACCAGACCTCGCGCCATGCACGCGGAGCCATCGCGGTCGACGCATCGGCCGCCGCCTCCGAGCGCGCGCGGGCGAGGTCAATTTCGACACGCGGCCCGCTCACCACCATCCGCCAGGACACAACCTCAAGAGCAACGCCTGACTCGGTGCGCCCGAAATATCGCGCATAGGTCTTCTCGTAGGCTTCGAGCATCGCTGCGCGATCGCCTCTGCGAACCGCATCTCGGTCGAGTTCGACATCGATTTCATAACCCTGACCGACATAGCGCATCGCTGCGGCGAGGGCAACGTTGACCTGGTCATCGGGAGCACCCGCCTCGGCGAGCAGGCCTCGACCGTCCGCTTCGATCCCGTCCAGCAAGGTGTTGAGCGCTCCAAAATCGAGGCTCGCCAGCGGTTCGAGCCGTCCGCGAACAAACGAAAACGACGTGGGTGCGGCCAGGAAACCGAAGGCTGAGGCGACGCCCGCCCCCAGCGGACAGATCACCCGGGAAACACCCAGCTTTCGGGCGATATGCGCTGCATGCACCGGACCCGCCCCGCCAATGGGCAGCATGGCGTAATCGCTGATTCTCCGGGCTTTTTCCAACGCGTGAATCACGGCGGCACGAGCCATGTTCTCGTTCACCAGGTTGTGGATGCCCCAGGCCGCCTCTTCGACGCTGAGGCCGAGCGGGCTGCCGATCCGCGAGGCCATTGCCGCACGGGCCGCAGCAATATCCAGCTTCATGTCCCCGCCAAGAAAGCTGTCGGCCCCGAGATATCCCAGAACGAGATCGGCATCGGTCACCGTCGGATCGAGGCCGCCCCGGCCGTAGCAGGCCGGACCAGGATCGGCACTGGAGCTGTCGGGCCCCACCTGCAGTAGACCCAGACGGTCGACCCGGGCGATCGAGCCTCCCCCAGCGCCGATCTCGATCATGTCGATGACCGGGATGCGCAGGGGCAAACCGCTGCCCTTCTTGAACCGGAACACCCGAGCCACTTCGAACTCGGTGCCCCTCAACGGCTCGCCCGCGTCGATCAGGCAGGCCTTGGCCGTGGTACCGCCCATGTCGAAGCAAAAAATGTCGCGCTCGCCCGCGGCCTGACCATAGCGCGTCGTCGCCTGCACACCGCCCGCGGGCCCGGATTGCACGAGACGAATCGGGTGTCGGATCGCGGTGCGCTGGTGGACCGTGCCACCGTCGGACAAGACGAGATACAGAGGATGTCCAATTCCAATGGTCTTCAGACCCTGCGCAATCCGGGCGACATACCGTTCGAAGATCGGCAGGACATAGGCATTGGCGACCGTGGTCGACATCCGTTCGTATTCGCCAATCTCGGGCACGACGTCGCTGGAAATGCAAGTGACCAGGCCAGGGCAACACTCGCGCAGGATTGCCTGAACCCGCTGTTCATGGCTTGGGTTGCGAAACGCGTGCAACAGGCAGATCCCCACCGCCTCGATACCCTGGGCCGAGATCTGCGCAGCCATGGCTCTTACCGAAGCCTCATCGAGGGCCTCGAGCACCGCGCCGCCAGCATCGAGCCGCTCGTCGACTTCGAAGCAATGTTCGCGCGGCGCGAGAGGCGGCGGCAGCTCAAGCGACAGATCGTAGGTGTCGTAGCGCCACTCCAGGCCCACTGCAAGCACATCGCGAAACCCACGGGTCGTCACGAGTGCGGTACGAACACCTTTGCGCTCGATGAGCGCATTGGCCACCAGGGTGGTGCCATGGATGACCTGCGCGACTTGGTCCGCACCGACGCCGGCCGCCGCAAGCAGTCGTGAAACGCCATCGAGAACGGCACGCGAGGGATCGTCCGGCGTGGTGAGGAGCTTTTCGTTGCGAAGCGTCCCCCGCTCGGTGTCGAGCATCACGAAATCGGTAAAGGTACCGCCGATATCGACGCCGATCCGGTAGCGCCCGAGCGCGCTCGGGATTGCCTCCGGGCGGCTCATCGCACGCCTGCCTGAGCGGTGCCCTCGACCGCCGGCGCACCGTAGCCCCCACCGCCCGGAGTCTCGAAGGTGGCCAGATCGCCCGGAGCCAGGGTGTAGCGACCTTTGGACGCAATCAGCTGACCATTGATGAGGTCACGGCCAGGCGCGCCCGCCCCTCCTCCAAGAATGCCGCGCGGCGGGAACTTGACGCGCTCATGACGGATCGTCATCACCACAGGCTGATCTCCCACGACCCGGAATGAAATCCGCTGCCCGGCCCCGCCCCGCTGCCGGCCTTCTCCGCCTGAGCCGTCGATCAGCGTCTTCTCCGTAATCATCATCGGTACGTTCGACTCGAAGCGCTCGATCGAAAGCGTCGCGACATTGGACGGAAAGGACAGGCAGGGCGGCCCGTCATGGCCCGCCCGCGCACCGTGCCCGCCATTCATGAAGAACATCTTGACGAAGTTGCGACCGTCCGCATGGCGGCCCTGAAAGTAGGCACTCCAAAGCGGCGACCCGCAATCGGCGATCACTTTGTCAGGCATCACGCGCGACATGGCACCGAAGACCACGGGCGGCAGATAGTGGCCACTCAGATGCCGGGCCCAGACGGGTGCTGGCCGCCTGGGGTTGACGATCGTGCCCTCGGGCGCACGGACGACCACCGGCCGGAATGTGCCGTCATTGTTTGGGGTGGACGGATCGAGCAGGCATTTCAATGCGTAATTGGTGTAGGCGATGGTGTAGTTCAGCACCGAGTTGATGGGTCGCTGAATCTGCGCCGAACTGCCCTCGTAATCGACCGTGATGTCGCCTCCCTGGATCGTCACTGCGCAGCGAATGAGCAAGGGCGCATCGAAGCCGTCGAGATGGATCTCGTCTTCATAACAACCCGGCGGCAAACCCTCGATCGAGCGCCGCATGCTGGCTTCGGAACGATCCAAGATGTCGTCGACCAGTTCGTCGAGATCATCGATACGCTCGGAATCCAAAAGCGCCAGCAGGCGATCACACGCCTGACCGTAGGCCGCGAACTGGGCCCGGATGTCGCCGAGCGTTTCCTGCGGCGCACGCAGGTTGGCCTCAAGAAACGCAATCACATCCGGGTTGTCCTCACCACGGATCCGGATGCGGCAGACCGGGATGGTGAGGCCTTCTTCATAGGCATCGCGAGCCTCGACTGAGGGCGCGCCCCCGATATCGACGCTGTGAAAGGTGCTGCCGATGAACGCGATCAGGGAGCGGCCCCGGAAGATCGGCATCACCATGGTGATGTCGTTGAGGTGACCCGTCCCATGGTAGGCATCATTGGAGATGAGCACATCACCCGGCTCGAGGCGCTCCCTAGGGAAACGCTCGAGCATGGCCTTGAGCGTGCGAGGCATGGTTCCGATGAACGAGGGAACACTCTTGGCCGATTGAACAATCTGGCGACCCTGGCTGTCCATCAGGCCGAGCGCCATGTCCCAGTTGTCGCGCACGACGGACGAAAAGGAGGTCCGCAGAAACACTTGCGCTGCTTCATCGATAAAGCCCGACAGACGCTGCCAGACCAGTCCGAGTTGAAGGGCTCCGTATCGCGCCATGAACACTCCCAAGCGAATCAAAAATGAAACGGATCAAACCCGGACAAACAGCGCAATGCGCGTGAACGATTTCGACCGGACCCCTCGAAGACAACTCCGCATCTTTCCGAGAGATCGCGTATGGTAATGTAAACATCATGAATGCACTCGCGAAGCCAGAAGGCGGCGCCCTCCAGAACAGCGACGCTGCACCGATCCGAACGGTGTCCGATGTGCTGGTCGAAAGCTTGCGCCGGACCGGGACGCGCCGCGTATTCGGGTTGCCCGGAGGCGGCACCAGCCTGGACATCATCGAGTCTGCACGCGTTCGAGGCATGCCCTTCATCCTTGCGCGTCATGAGTGCGCCGGAGTGATGATGGCTGCGACCACCGCCGACCTCGAAGGCTCGGTGGGGCTTGCGCTCAGTACCAAGGGCCCCGGCATGGCCAATGCCGTCAATGGCGTGGCACACGCAAGCCTGGATCGATCACCCCTCGCCCTGGTCGCGGACGGTTTCTCCCAGAAGCAGCTCAGTTACGTCACGCATCAGTGGTACGACCAGCGTGCAGTCCTCGCGCCTCTGGTCAAGGCTTACTCGACGCTGGCCCCGGCGAGCGCACCGGCCGAAACCGCGCGATTGATTGCCGCCGCACTCGAACCTCGGCAGGGGCCAGTGCATATCGAGCTCAATGGTGTCGATGCCAAAGCCTCAGTTCACGTGCCTGACGGCGCAACGGCCCTCGAGTCTCCGGCGAGGCCTTCCGCGCTGCGCGCGGAGGCCTCCGCAATCGATCAGGCCTGCTCGAAACTGCGTGCCGCCCGGCGTCCGGTTCTGGTCGTTGGGCTTGAGGCGCGCTCACCGTCCGTGGTCGAGCGTGTCCGCCGACTCGCCGACCGCTTGGGGTGCGCCGCGCTGGTGACCTACAAGGCGAAGGGTGTGATTCCCGACGAATCGCCTCACTACGCGGGCATCTTCACCGGCGGGGCGGCTGAGCAGCCGGTGGTGAATTCGGCCGACCTGATCGTCCTGATCGGGGCTGATCCGGTTGAATTCATTCTGCAGCCCTGGCCTTATCAGTGGCCGGTCATCGAGCTCGGGTTCACGCGTCATCCCGTGCACTACGTCCAGGCGGACATCGCGCTGCACGGTTCAATCGAAACCCATCTCGATGCCCTGATCGAAGCGGCCCTGGCCTCGGACTGGTCGACCGCCGAAATCGCCGGCCATCGGGCTGAGATGCGGCAGGCATTGGCCTATAGCGGTTCGGGCCAACTCATCGACCCGCAGCAGCTGGTCGAAACCACGCTTTCAGTGTGCAATCTGCATCGTGGCCCGAACGGGATGCTGCCGCGCATCAGCGTCGATGCGGGCGCGCACATGTTCTCGGCCACCACCTTTTGGCCCTGTGCCCAGGCTCACGACCTCTTGATCTCCAATGGTCTCGCCACGATGGGTTACGCATTGCCTGCCGCGATTGCGTCGGCCCTGCACGAACCGGACCGCCCGGCGATCGCCTTCACCGGAGACGGCGGCCTCATGATGTGCCTGGGAGAATTGGCCACGGCGGTCGAGCAGCGATGCCGCGCGATCACGATTGTGTTCAACGACGGCGCGCTGTCGCTCATCGACATCAAACAACAAAGCCGTGATCTGCCCCCCGAAGGCGTTCGCTGGCCCCGACCGGACTTTGCCCAGGTGATGCACGGCTTGGGAGGCTTGGGCATTCGCGCAGAAACGCCAAAGGCATTGGCCCGCGCCGTCGAACGGGCGCTCGCCCACAACGGCCCGGTCCTGATCGACGCTGCAATCGATCCGTCAGGGTACCCGGCGCAGCTTCGGGCCTTGCGCGGGTGATCTCAACGCGCTTGAGGCGCTCCCCAGCCTGAAGATTGAACCGCTTTTCGAACCACCGGAGCATCCAGAATGTGGCAGGCCCGAACCATCATGATGAATGGCGAGTTGATGCCCTTCGAGCAGGCATCGATCCATCCGTTGTCGCTGGCCGTCACCTACGCGTGCACGGTATTTGAGGGCCTGCGCGCGTACAAGCTCGAGTCACCAGGGCAATTCGCGCTCTTCAGGTTGCGCGAGCACCTCGATCGGCTGCGCTTTGGCATGAAGGTCATGCGCATGGCGCCCGCGTTCGACCCCGCTTACCTTCAGGACTGCCTGACACGGCTGATTCGCGCCAACGATCCGGATGACGACGTCTACATCCGACTGCTGGTCTACATCGAGGGCCAAGGACTGATGGCGACCTCCGGGCCCATCGGCTTTACGGCCGCCGCGATGCCGCGGGAACGGCCCAAGTTCGCTGAGACCGGCATGAGCTTGGGGGTGAGTTCCTGGTCGCGGCTGTCCGACAACGCAAGCCCGCCCCGGGTCAAGGCCACGGCCAATTATCACAATGCCCGTCTGACCCAGATGCAAGCCAAGGCTGATGGCTATGACGGGGCTCTGATGTTGACCCCCGCGGGCAAGGTTTCGGAAACACCCATCGCCTGTTTCTTCATGGTGCGCGACGGCCGACTGATCACTCCTGGACCCACCTCCAACATCTTGGAAAGCGTGACGCGGGATACGCTACTCACCCTTTACCGTGAGATGAAAGGCGAGGCGGCCGAGGTACGAGAGGTTGACCGCAGCGAACTGTACCTGGCTGAAGAGGCCTTCGTCTGCGGCACGGGTCAGGAGATCATTCCGGTGGTGTCGATCGACCGCATGCCGGTCGGCGACGGCCAGCCAGGCCCCCTCACGCGGGCACTGCAGGCGCGCTACTTCGATGTCGTTCGCGGCGCGAGTGGAGCGCATCCGGAGTGGCGCACCCTTCTCTGAAGCTCGCAAGCCATCGTTCCTGACGAAATTCGATTTGATCAATTCTTTTCCAGCTGAGCCCGGACCATGGATTTTCATCTGACCCACGAACAGCAGGAGTTCAAGGACTCCGTCACCCGTTTTGCAAAGAAACATCTCGCCGAAGGCGCCGTGGCCCGCGCGCACGAGCCCGCCTATCCGTGGGATGTCGCGCGCCTGATGGCCGAAAACGGCCTTTTGGGCATCACGATCCCAGAGGAGGACGGTGGCCAGGGCGGTCGTCTGATGGACGCCGTGCTCGCCATCGAAGCGATCGCGTCAGTCTGCCCACGCAGCGCCGATGTGATCCAGGCCGGCAGTTTTGGGGCAATTCGAGTGCTCGCCGAATATGGCACCGCTGATCAGAAAGAGCGCTACCTCAGGCGCCTGCTCTCAGGCGAGGGCGTGATTTCGGTCGGCATGACCGAGCCGGAGGCCGGCTCGGCGGTCACCGACCTCACCACCACGGCAACGCCCGAGGGCGAGGGCTTCCGAATCAACGGAAGCAAAGTGTTTACCACCCATGCCTGGTACGCCGATGTGATCCTCGCCTATGTCCGGTACGGCCCGGGGCTGAATGGCATCGGTTCGGTTCTGATCGATACCAAGAGCCCCGGCGTGCGCTTTGGCAAGAAGACCAGCTTCATGTCAGGCGAGGAGTGGGCTCAGTCGTGGTTCGACAATGTCTACGTACCTCCGGAAAACGTGCTGCTGCGCGAAGGCGGTTTCAGAAAGCAGATCGCCGGCTTCAACGTCGAGCGGATCGGCAATACTGCGCGGTCGCTGGCCTTGGGTCGCTACGCTTTCGACGCGGCCCGTGACTGGGCCATGCAGCGCAAGCAGTTCGGTCGGCTGCTTGCGGAGTTTCAGGGCCTGCAGTGGAAGTTCGCCGACATGAAGCTCAAGCTCGAGGCCGGACAGCTGCTGCTCTACCGTGCGGCGTGCAACGCCGATGCGGGCTTCCCGTCAGCCGACGACACCTCGATAGCAAAGGCATTTTGTAATCAGGCCGGCTTCGATGTCGCCAACGAGGCGATCCAGATCATGGGCGGAATGGGCTACAGTCAGGACAGCCTGGTGGAGTATTGCATGCGTCGTTGCCGCGGTTGGATGATCGCCGGCGGCTCGATCGAGATCCTGAAAAACCGGATCGCCGAGGGCGTCTTCGGGCGCAGTTTTTCCCAGCGTGGCTGAGGTCGCCCCATGGATCAGACGCTCTGGCGTGCCCTGTTCGAGCCGCAGACCGTAGCGCTGGTCGGTGCCTCAGGTGAAGCGGGCAAGAACACGGCGCGCCCGCATCAATTCATGCGGCGCCATGGTTGGACGGGAAGGATCGTGCCCATCAATCGGGGACGCAGCGAGATCTTCGGCGAGCCCGCCTGGCCTGATCTCGATTCGGTGCCCGGATCGATTGATCACGCCTTTGTGATGGTCCCGGGGGCTCAGGTGGAGGCCGTGCTCGAGGCCTGCGGTCGCAAGCGCGTGCCGGTCGTGACAATCTACTCCGACGGCTTTGCCGAGGCCGGTGAGGACGGCGCCGAGGCTCAGGCAAAACTCGCCGCGCGCGCCCGCGCTCTGGGCGTTCGACTGCTCGGCCCCAACTGCATCGGGCTGATCGATGTGGTCCAGCGTATGCCCCTCACGGTCAACGCGACCCTCGCAGGCGACTTGCTGCCGGCCGGTCGAACGGCCGTGGTGTCGCAAAGCGGTTCCATGCTGGGCACGCTCTTGTCGCGCGGGCAGGCACGCGGTCTTCGCTTTTCGCGAATGATCTCGGTGGGCAACGAGGCCGATCTGGGCGTGGGCGAACTGGCCGAGCTTCTGGTCGCAGATCCTCACAGCGACGTCATCTTGCTCTTCCTCGAGACCTTGCGCGACGCTCCGCGCCTGGCGGCCGCGGCTCGCGCAGCGCACGCAGCGGGCAAAGCCATCGTCGCGTACAAGCTGGGCCGTTCCAGCCTGGGCGCTGCGCTGGCCGTGTCGCACACCGGTGCCATTGCCGGCGAGGATGCCGCCTACGATGCGTTCTTCAAGGCGCATGGCATCGTCAGAGTGGAGATGATCGAAACTCTGCTGGAGATCGGGCCACTGCTCGCAAACCGCGGAGGCTCTGCCTGCGCAACCTCGAGCGGGGCCCAGGGCGTCGACCCCGCCGGGGCCGTTTCGCCGGACAAAAAACCCAGGGTGGCCGTGGTCAGTACGACAGGCGGGGGCGCTGCCATGGTGGTCGACCGTTTGGGGCTTCTCGGCATCGATGCTGCGGTTCCCACTGAAGAGTTCATCGCGCACATGGCGGGCCAGGACATTTCGCTTCGCCCGGCCCCGGTCATCGATTTGACCCTCGCTGCCACGCCCAGAAAATATGCCGCTGTGCTCCGTGGGCTGCTCGAAGCCGATTTCTGCGATGCCGTGTTGGCCGTGGTCGGTTCGTCGGCTCAGTTCCAGCCCGCCTTGGCGGTCGAGCCGATCATTCAGGTCGCCGCCGAACGGCAGTGGTCCAAACCCCTGGCCAGTTTCCTCGCGCCCCAGGCGGACGCATCGCTTGCCGTGCTCGCCGGGCACGGCATCGCCGCGTTTCGCACGCCCGAGGCCTGCGCAGACGCCCTCGCAGCAACGCTGCTATGGCGAGCGCCCGGCGATCAAGCGCGAGACGCTGAGGACGCAGAGCTCTCGTCGATCGTCGCAGCCAAGATCTTTGGACAGGGCAAGGTGCTGGATGAACTGCACTCGCTTGAACTCTTCGACGCGCTGGGTCTGCCCACGGTCAAGCGCGAAGTGGTTCAAAGCCCTCCTTGGCGACATCGCATCGAGGGACCGGTCGCGGTCAAACTGATTTCGGCCGACCTGCCCCATAAGACCGAGGCTGGCGCCGTCCGCCTCGGTCTCACCGATCCGGCCGATGTCGAGCAAGCCGTGAGCGAGATGCACGCGAGCGCCCAGCGATTCCGACCCGATGCCCGAATCGATGGCGTTCTGGTTCAGGCCATGGTGGGTGGCGGGATGGCCGAAGCGCTGCTGGGCTATCGAGACGACGAGGCGCTCGGGCCCATGATCACGCTCGGTGTGGGCGGTCGGCTCGCCGAAGTCTACAAGGATGCTGCCACTAGGGTCGCTCCGGTGGATCTCGAAGGGGCCCGCGATATGATTCGTAGCGTCCGGGGGTTGGCGGCCATCCGCGGCTGGCGTGGAGCGCCCCCTGGAGACCTGAACGGCCTGGCTCGGGCGATCGTGGCAATGTCGCGACTCGCCCTGCTGGCGGGTCGGCCAGTGGCAGAAGCGGAAATCAATCCCATCATTGTTGGGGCCCACCAGGTGACCGCAGTGGACGGGCTGGTGGTCCTGAAAGCAAGGAGATCCTGATGCAAATAAAGCGCACAACCCTGAAGCGACTTTCACGGCTCGGCCTGGCGGCGGCCGCCTCGTCGCTCTTGTCCGCAGTGGGTGCTGGTTCGGTGCTCGCTCAGGATGCAGCTGCGAGCTATCCGAACAAATCGGCGCGTATCGTCGTGGGCTTTGCGCCGGGCGGGGCGACCGACATCGTTGCCCGCTCAGTGGCCGAGAAACTCACCAAGGCATGGGGTCAAACCTTTGTCGTCGAAAACCGCCCCGGCGGCGGCTCGAACATTGCCGCCGAAGTGGTGGCCCGGGCCGAAGCCGATGGCTACACCCTGCTCCTGGGCACCATCGCGAACGCGACGAACATGTCGATCTACAAGGGACTCAAGTACGACACGCTTCGCGACTTCGAACCGGTGTCGCAGTTGATGTCGGCCCCCAGCGTTCTGGTCACATCGCCCTCTTTCCCGGCCAATTCGGTCAAGGACGTCGTGGCGATGGCCAAGGCCAAGCCCGGCACGATTACCTACGCCACCTCAGGCGCAGGGGGGTCGCCGCATTTTGCAGGCGCGATGCTCGAATTGCGCGGTGGCGTACAGATGGTCCACATCCCCTACAAGGGCGCAGCCCCCGCGCTCACCGACGTGGTCTCGGGCACCGTCAACATCGGCTTCAAAACAGCCCTGTCGGCGCTGCCCTCCATGCAGGCAGGCAAGCTCAAACCCCTGGCCGTTGCCGCGAACTCCCGACTCGCGCAACTGCCCGACGTCCCCACCATGGCCGAGGCGGGCTTCCCCGACTTCGAGGTGAGCTCATGGAACGGACTGCTCGCGCCCGCAGGCACGCCGCGAGCCATCATCGACAAGCTGCACCGCGAACTCGTCAAGATCATCGCCATGCCGGATATCCGCGAGCGCTTCGCAGCCCAGGCGGCCGAACCCGTTGGGAGCTCGCCGGCGGAGTTTCGCGCCTACATCGAGCGCGAAATCAAGCGTTGGGGCGAAGTCGCACGCGCGGCCAATATTTCGCTCTGATGACTGGGGTTGCGGTTTCTGAGACTCAGATCGCAATGGTATCCAGCGCCTGAGCGAGCAGCACCGCTTCCCCTCCGGCACGAGGCGCGAGGCGAGGCATGAGAAGGACCGCCTCGGCAAAACCCGCCCTGAGCGGTTGGTCGCCATCGTGAGCATAGACCTCACCGGGTTCGATTCGGTCGAAACTGCGATAGCCCCGGCTAAAGCGAAAAGTGTCCGTCTGCGCCATGATCATCGTCCGAGCCACATAAACATGCCGGGACGAAGGTAGACCGCCAAGGACTGGCGCGCTGAGCTCGTCGACCGCCGCGGTCGCGATCAGGAAGGCCTCCGTTGCCCTTCGGGCCAGATCGACTGAAGCGACAGAATCGTGCCGACCGCACTCAACCACCAGCGCGACCCGATCGGTGGTCGCTTCGGAAAAACCGCAGGCTTCGATCAGCAATAGGCCTTGATGCATCGGTCGTTCAAAGACCACATGGCGAGAGGGAACGGTCATGCGATCGACCAGGCGGTACGCAGCGGGATGAGCGGCGGAGATCAAGAAGGGGGGATCGTCGGTCGCGGTAGTGTGAAGATCGAGGAGGTAATCGGTGGACTCGAGGAGGGGTTTAAGTGCCTTCGCGCGCTCTATTTCCCAACTCCCGGCTCCGCCATCCAGCGTTTCGCAATCCCAGACCCGATTGAGGTCGTGATCGACGAATCTTCGCGGCGACTCGCCAGGGCGTCCCAGCGCCCGGTAGTTGGCAAACACAAGATTCAGGCTGCCGCGAACCGGGCGGAACCCTCGGTCGAGTAATTCAGCCATCACGATCGCACCCGCGACCTCGTTACCATGGGTGAGACTCAAGACCGTGACCACAGGACCGGGGCGGCCGGAGTCAATTCGAAAGACGTACGGAATGCCGCAATTGCCGGCAGCAAACCGAGCGATATCGACCCCAGCCACGGTTGCGCTCACCCCCACCGCTCCAGGAGGCCTTCGCGCGCAAATGCGAGCAACTCCGCACCACGCGCCATCACGTTTGCCTCCCACTGAGAGTCCCGTGGACAGAAGACGTCGATCAGGCGCTCGCGCACCGACGCGTCTCGGAGCACATCCCCCTCGTGACGCAACCAGCGATCCAGACGCAGCGCCTCCCTGATCTTCAATCGATCGGTGGTGCCAAATTCGGCGACCACCGCATGCATCTGCGAACCGATCAGTGCTCGTGCCCCCTGCACCAGCAGGCCGGAGTAATCCGCCAGGCCCTGAGCCCCCACGCGGATACCCGCGCGTCCGTCGCTCCAGATACGCCGGCCGCGGTCGGAGTCCTCTGGCCCGGCAGGAAAATGCAGGAGCGCAATTTCGCCACGGGCGGCCACGCCGGCATGCAGATCGATCAACAGCATCCGTTCAGCCCCTCGGGCATGCAGTCGCTCGAGCGCTCCCTCAAGCACCCGACGAGACCAGGACGGAGCCACCCCGGTGTAATTCATGCCGTCGGGGTGGGTCGACTGGGGACCGATGAGGGCATTGGTCAAGGCCTGCGAGCCCTCGGTGGTCTCGAACCCGGCAAAGAGGTCCGACAGAGCCGCATGACTGAGGCTGTCCAGACGGGAAGAACACACATGGGGATGGAGTCGGGCATACCCGGGATTGATCACGGGCCGATCAAAGGCAATGAAGTTGCGGTTCACATCGATGCCCAGATGGTCGCTGCGAGACCACCAGGCCATTCCGAACGGATTGAGCGCGTGGATCATCAGCACCCCGATATCGGGCAGAGACCCGCCGGCGAGGGCCTCAAGCCAGGCGCTCTGCACCGCCGAGCCCACATATCCTTCGATACCATGATTGCCACTGACAACGATCAGCCAGTCTTTGGAAAGACTTTGAGGCTGGACCCAGACCAGATCGACCGCGAGTTCCGCGCCGTCCGGGGCTCGGTGTGACGCAAGAGGCACGTGTTCGATCTCGCAGGCATGGCGCTGCGCCGAGGTCACAAAACGAGACCGGGCTTCGCTGAAGCCACGCGCCATCATGGATTGGCTCTCAAACCCGAAATCTGAGGCCAGAGTTCGCGTGCCCGCTCGCGCAAGCCCTGGTAGTCGATCTTGCCGGTGCCCGCGATCGGCAACTCGTCGACCAAGACAACTTTCCTCGGGTATTCATGAGCGGGGGCATGCTCGCGGGCGAACTGCTGGATTTCGGCCTCTTCGGGAGCGGTACCGGCACGCGCCCGAATGAATGCAATCGGCACATGCCCACGTAGCTCGTCCTCCGCAGCGACCACAGCCGCTTGCTGGATATCCGGATGCCTGAGCAGTGTGGCCTCCACGGTCGCCGGATAAAGGTTGTGCCCTCCGACAGTGAACATGTCATCGTCGCGGCCCACAAAAAAGTAGAAGCCCTGATCGTCACGTCTGAACACATCTCCGGTCACATACCAGCCGTCATCGCTGAACCTAGCCCGGGTCGCCTCCGGCCGCCCGTCGTAGCCAATCATCATGCCCGGACTGCGGATATGCAGAACCCCTTCATCGGCAGTGGCCCCTCCGACCAGTCGCAACTGCACATCGGGCAGCGGATAGCCGATCGAGAGCGGCGGCCGCGGCAGTCCGAGAGGATGCTCGCCGAATTGCATGGGGCCGGCTTCGGTCACGCCATAGCTGATTCGGACATAGGCACGCGGAAAGGCGGCTCGGACCTCCGCGAACAGCCGCTGTGAAACCGGCGCTGAACCCATGTGGACCTCCTGGATGCTGTCCTGCGCACAGGAGGCTGCAAGTCCGGGCTCGGCAATGATCCGGGCCATCATGGTCGGCACGGTATGCACCTTGGTCACCCGATAGCGATCGATCACCGAGATGAATCGAACCGGATCGAAACGCTCCATCATCACGATTCGTCCGCCCTGCAGCAACGCCCCCTTGGTGCCAAGCATGGCGTTCTTGTGATAAAGCGGATGGGCGACCGTCACCACCAGATGGGGGTTGTCCGGCCGGCCCGCCGGACGCATCTTGCCGTATGCCCAGGCCACAGCACCCTGGCTCAGCTGGATCCCTTTCGGAAGACCCGTCGTACCGGAACTGTAGGGCTGCATCGCCAAGGCATGGGGCGGGCGGACAACCGCATCAAAGGGGCCTGGGCGGATGAAATTCCGGTACCCCCGCGACCCCTCATCGTCGAAGCTGACCGGATCCTGCAGTCCGGCCGCTCTGGCACCGTCGCACAGAATCAGGTCGGGTGCCGCCTCCCGGATCAGCTGAGCCAGCGAGTCGGCCGGCAGTCGAATCGACATCGGCATCGGAACGCAACCCGCCTTCAGAATGCCGAAAAATGATTCCAGAAATTCAATCCGGTTGGCACTGATCAGCGCCACCCGCGAGCCCGGGCTCAAACCTGAAGCGACCAGACCGCGCGCGAGTGCGTCGACACCCGCGGCCAGAGTGCGGTAGGTGACGTCTCGTTCTCGACCCGCGGTCAGGTCATGCACCGCAATCGCATCGCTCTGGGCACGAGCGCTGAGCAGGTCGCCCGGATTGATCATCACAGTCCCCTGTCACCTCGGACGGTCATCCACCGTTGCCCATGAAGAATACCGCGCGCCCACTCGCCACCTTGCGCTCGGCCTGGTCGAAAACATCCGCCTCTGCGGTCGCCAGAGAACGACCCAGCCGAAGCACCCGCGCACGGGCACGCAGCGGGCCGGGTCCCGCTGCCCGCAAATAGTCAACCCTCAGATCGACCGTCGGCGCGCCTCGGCCCGCCCTGGCCGCCACCGCAAAATCGGCCGCCAGATCGATCAAGGCAGCGATGATCCCGCCGTGTCCATAAGGGGGCTCGACACTGCTCAGAAATTCGTCGCGCCAGGGCAGGGTGATCTCGATGCCCTCGTCATCGAGAGCGGTGAGCTCAACCCCAAGCCACTGATGATAGGGTGCGCGCCGCACGCGCGGCGCCAACTCCTCGAATGTCAAAGTATTGACCGCCATCTGATCCTCATTTAGAAGGAGCGCGCACCTCAAACTCACACTCTGCGAGCTCATGCATGAATGACATCGCGCGAAGCCTGATCGATCACGTGATTATTGCTTGCCGGGATCTTGAAGACGCCAGTCGCAACTGGCAACAGCTCGGCTTCAACCTCTCCGCCCAGGGCGCTCACGCCAGCCGCGGAACGCTGAACCGGTGCATACCCTTTCCGAACGCCTATCTCGAACTCCTCGCCCCCAACCCGGAGGGCTGTCACGAGGAATTTCTGCTCAAAACCTTGAGGCAGCGCGAGGGCGGCACTTCGATCGCTCTGGCCATGGACTCGAAAGAAACGGTGTATCGAAGCTTGAGGCGTTCGCTTCCGACGATCGAGCCTCCCGTCACCGGTTCGCGGGAGATCATTTTCGAAAACACTCGAGATCGTATCAGCTTCGATGTCCAGCGGATCGCGCCAGATGCTCTGTGGCCCGGACGGTTTTTCTTTTGCGGACATCATCACCCGGACATGGTCTATCAGACCGAGCTCTTCAATCACCCCAATGGTGCTCGACGGCTCGCGCGGATCGTTCACTGTGTCCCAAACGTACCGAGCGTCTGGCACGACGCCTTGGACGACATCGGCTTCAGGCCGATATCGGCCGCACCCGACCAATGGGTCATCGAATGTCGCGGGGTCGAACTCGTTCTGGCTGAGCGGAAAGCAGTCGGGCGATACGTTCCGGCTGCGATGACCGGACCGCTTCCCGAGGCTCCCGCGCCAGTGCTGCTGGAGTTCGAAAGCAGCTCCGAGGCCTGGATCGCCGCGGACCGAGCAAACGGCATCGTTTTGCACTTCAGGGGGCAATGATGATCTTGCCGAACAATTTTCGGTCCTCCATCAGGCGCAAACCCTCGATACCCTGATCGAGGGGCAGCACCCGATCGATCACGGGCCGCATCGTTCCCGTTTGTACACCGGACAGCAATGCGGCAAGGTCATCACGGGTCCAGCCGTTCGAACCGAGGATCTTCAGTTCGAAGGTCCAGATGAAACGAAGGTCCTCCTCGGGAGAGAAACCGGCTGTGGCACCGCAGACGAGCGCACGCCCGCCTTTTCTGAGAACCCTCAGTGAGGGGACCCAGGTGTCTCCCCCGGTATAGTTGACTACGACATCGACCCCACCCTCTCCGCTTCTGAAGTTGGGCTTGCCGTACCGACTGAAAACCTCCTTCATGAAGTCGGTGCGCGTGTAATCGATGACATGATCGGCCCCCAGTGCGCGCAACCGTTCAAGCTTGTCCTCGCCACTGGCGCACGCGATCACCTCACATCCGGCCTGGCGCGCCAAGAGGACGCAGCCCGTTCCGACCCCACCGCTTGCCCCAAGCACGAGCACGCGCTCGCCGCGACGGACCTGACCGATCGAGACCATCATCCGGTGCGCAGTGCCATAGGCCACTGGCAGCGCGGCCGCTTCGGCGTGGCTCACGCCCTCGGGCAGTGGGATGAGCTGCTCGGAAGATACGATGGCGTATTCGGCAAGGCCCCCGTCGAGCATCTCTCCCATCAGACCACGGCCCTTGTAGACGGGGTTCACCAACACGGGAGCGCCGACCTTCCAAGCCGACACTTCGGACCCCAGCGCCGCAATATCACCAGCGATGTCGTTCCCGGGTATCACCGGCAAGGGCACCTTGATCCCGGGTAGACCACGGCAGGTAAAGACATCGTGGTAGTTGAGCGAACAGGCCCGGACCCGGATCAGCACCTCGTGGGCCTCGAGGGCGCGTATCGGGTGCCGCTCGGTCAGTCTAAGACGGTCAAGACCACCGTGTTCGGGCAATACGATGGCTCGCATCGTGGTGGGAATCATGGGGAGGTTCCTTCAGTCGGCAAAGTGACAGGCGACCCGTTGGGCGCTCAGGGGGCGAAGCTCGGGCCTTTGCTGGGCGCAAATCTCGCGCGCCTTCGGGCAGCGGGTGCGGTAGGTACAGCCACTGGGCGGGTCGGCAGGATCGGGCACATCGCCCTGAGCCAAAAGACGACCGGCGAAGGCTGTACCCATATGCTCTGTCGAGGGCACCGAGTCGATGAGAGCCCGCGTGTAGGGATGAAGCGGTTGCGCAAAGAGCACCTCGGCCGGGCCATGCTCGACGACATGGCCGAGATAGAGCACGGCGACTTCATCGCTCACGTAGCGAACCACCGACAGGTCATGCGAGATGAACATCATTGCCAGACCTCTCTGGCGCTGAACGTCGATCAGCAGGTTGAGAATCTGGGCGCGCACCGATACATCGAGCGCAGAAACCGGCTCATCGCAGACCAGCAGATCGGGTTCAAGGGCGAGCGCGCGCGCGATCCCGATCCTCTGCCGCTGCCCTCCCGAGAACTCGTGCGGAAGTCGTCCGGCATGCTGAGGCTGAAGTCCGACCGCGGCCATCAGATCGGCCACGCGACGGGCTCGCGAGGACGGATCTCGCCAATGATGGACGTTGAGTGGATCGGCGATCAGTTCGCCTGCGCTCCGACGGGGGTTGAGAGACCCGAACGGGTCCTGGAAGACCATCTGCATGCGACCGCGCAAGGAACGCAATGCAGATCGACCCGCCCGGGAAATATCCTCGCCGTCAAAGATGATGCGCCCGCTGTCAGGCTCGAGCAGACGCAAGACCGCGCGACCCAGGGTCGACTTTCCGCATCCGGACTCTCCCACAACGCCGAGCGTCTGACCCCGACCTATGCGGATCGATACCCCGCCCAGCGCCCGGATGGTCCGGCCCCCAGTGCGGTAACTGACGCAAAGCTCGCTCACTTCGAGCAGATCGCCAGTGCTCAATGGGTGCTCCCGAGCACGCACGCCACACGATGATCGGTCGCGATGGCAGAGAGCTCCGGTCTTCGCTCCGCGCACACAGGCTGGGCGACCGGGCAACGATCCCGAAAGCTGCAGCCCGGATCAACCGCCCTCAGAATCGGAACCACCCCTGAGATTTCATCAAGCCGGCTTCCGGGTGTCCGGTGGGACGGCAGTTTTGTGGACCGCAACAGCCCTCGGGTGTAAGGGTGCGCAGGTCGGGTCACCACATCGGCCACCCGCCCAGATTCCACGACGCGCCCTGCATACATCACCGCCACTTCGTCGGCAATCTCCGCAACGACGCCGAAGTCATGCGTAATCAGTACCATAGCCATCTGATCCTCACGCTGAAGACGGCGCAACAGCTGGAGCACCTGGGCCTGCACGGTCACATCCAGAGCAGTAGTCGGCTCATCGGCCAGCAAGAGCCGGGGCTGGGCGATCAGAGCCATCGCAATCATCACCCGCTGCCTTTGCCCACCCGAAAGTTGGTGCGGATAGCGGGAAAGCATGCCGCGCGGATCAGGAAGTTGGACCCGCTCCAGGGCATCCAGCGCTCGCTCTATCGCTTGGCCAGGGGGAGCGAGTCGATGCAGCACCAGCGGCTCGGCCACTTGTTCACCGATGGTGAGGACCGGATTGAGCGAGGTCATGGGTTCCTGAAAGATCATCGAAATCGCGCGGCCCCGCAACGCCCGCAAGCGCTCGGTCTCACCCGGCACGATCCGTTCACCCTGAAAACGAACGCACCCCCTCAGCAAGTGGGCGCCCGCGTTCTCATGCAAGCCCATGACCGTCAGCGCCGTCACTGTCTTGCCACTGCCCGACTCGCCAACGATCGCAATCGTCTGGCCAGTTCGGACGGTCAGGCCCACACGGTCGAGCGCATGTACCGGGCCTGACCCAGTCTGGAACACCACGGACAGATCGTCGAGCTCGAGCAACGGGGCCGCGGGATCGCTCATTGCCGCCGGCCCCGCGGGTCGAGCGCATCATTGAGACCGTCGCCCACGAAATTCAGCGCCATGACGGCGAGCATGATCACCACACCAGGAATCGCACTGATGTACCAGGAAGTTCTGAGCGACTGCCGCCCCTCTCCGATCAATCGTCCCCAGGATGCAAGATCAGGATCACTGAAACCGAGAAAGGCAAGCATCGCCTCAAACAGAATGGCTGCAGCAACGGTGAACGACACCAGCACGACAATGGGTGGCAGGGCATTGGGCAGGATTTCGCGCATCATGATGCGCGCATCGCTCATCCCCATCGCGTGACCGGCCACCACGAAATCCCGCTCTCGCCAGGTGAGGTACTCGGCACGCGTCACTCGGGCCACGCTGGTCCAATTGGTCAGGCCGATCGCAAGCACCACGACCGTCAGTGAAGCACCGAACACCGTGACCACGGCCAATACGAAAATGATATGAGGGATCGTCTGAAACACTTCGGTCATCCGAGTGGTCATCTCGTCGACGATCCCTCCGAAATAGCCCCCCAGAGCGCCCACGGAGATCCCGACGATCACGGAGACCAGGGTCGCAAGCACTCCTACCGCGAGGGCCGCGCGCGCGCCATGGACAATGATCGCGGCGATATCCCGTCCCACTGCATCGGTCCCCAAGGGATGGGCGGCGCTACGGAACGGCCACAGCTCGGGAGGTCCCACGATGTGCAGCGGGTTGCGGGGATATGCGAATTGCGCGATGAGAGCCATCACCACGACCACCAGAAGGAACACAACGCCCACGAGTGCGGGCCGATAGGCAAGGAAACGACGCAGACCGGGGCGCATCGATCAGAGGCTCACGCGAGGATCAAGAAGCATGTAAAGCATGTCGACCAGCAGGTTGGCAACCAGAACCACCGCCGCGCTGCAGATCATCACGCCCATCACCACCGGGTGGTTGCGCGCGCCCACCGCTTCCATGAGCAAGGATCCGAGTCCCGGCCAGCTGAACACGCTTTCGACGACCACGGCCCCCGCAAAGAGCGTCGCCACGTGCAGCGAGACGAGGGTTACGACCGGCAGCAGCGCATTGCGCAACATGTGGCGATAGGCAATCCTCGATTCGGTCGCCCCCTTGGCCCGCGCGGTCCGCACGAAATCGAGCTCCGCACACCTGAGCATCGACGCCCTCATGACTCGGGCATAGATCGCGGCATAGAGCAACCCGAGCGATAGGGCCGGCAGCGCCAGATGGTGGGCAATATCGACGCCCCGCCCGAACACGCCTGGGTTGGCCAGTCCGATGGTTTTCATCCCGGCGACCGGAAACCAGCCCAGATGAATCGAAAAGAACACCACCAGCATGAGGCTCAGCCAGAAATTGGGCGCTGCAAAACACATGGCCGCAGCCGATGAAATGGCCCGGTCTATGAGCGTGTCTCGACGTCGAGCGGCCGCAATGCCAGACAGCGAACCCACCAGGACGGCAAACGAGAGCGCCGCGATCATCAGCAGTAGGGTCGCCGGTATTCGCTCGGCAATCAGGGTTGCGACCGGCAGGTTGTGCCGGAATGAGAAGCCAAGGTCGAAACTCGCGACGGCCCACAGGTAGTGGCCCAGCTGCACAAACCAGGGCGTATCGCCACCGTAGAGTCGGCGCATTGCGTCGATCAGATCACGATCACCGATCTGGGCCTCGGCGGCCATGACGTCCGCAAGATCACCCGGTGCAAGCGACATCAGAACAAACGCGATCACCACGACTGCGAGCATGGTGGGCACCATCTGCAAGAGGCGCCGAACGAGCAAACGTAGGAACCGGTTTCGGTGCATCACCTGAGGCCAGCGGAAGATCAACGACCGAGGAAATCGGTCAGCGGCGCAGCCAGAGGTCCTTCCAGGTGTCGTACATCCACTCGGGCAGAATCGAATGCTCCTGGACGCTTCGATGCGCGAGCGTCATGTTGCGCTTGTAGGCGATCACATACACAGGGAGATCTTCGGCAGCAATCCGCTGAACTTCATCCAGTGTGGTCCGACGACGCGCCACGTCAGTCTCGACCGCGGCCTCGGCCACCAGCTTGTCCAGGGTCGGGTTGCTGTACCCGGAGGCATTGCGGAACGGTGTCGCGGTGATGTTGCTGGTCGTGTAGAGCATGATGCTGCGCATCAGCGGATCAGCGTAAGAGACGTTATTGCTGATCGTCAGGTCGAACTCGTAGTTTGTGTAGATCTGACGGATCGCTCCCGCACGGTCCGGCGTCATCAGAGTGATGCCAATGCCAACCTCTTCGAGCACCTGCTTCAGGTAGGGCCCCATCCTCACGTTTTCCGGATACCAGGGACCAATCACCAGACGCAGGTTGAAGCGCTTGCCGTCGGCCTTGACCGGATGCCCCGCCTGGTCGAGCAGTGCTCGCGAACGCGCGGGATCAAAGGAATAGCTGGGGGCTTTGGCGTTGTAGAAATTGCGGTAAACGGGGGAGACCGTGCCATTGGCTTCGACACCGAAGCCATTCATGAGGGTGTCGATCACGAAGCGCCGATTGACCGCATGCGCGATGGCCTGACGAACCCGACGATCCGCCAGCACAGGCGTGCGGGTATTCATCTCCATCACCATGAATTCCTGGAGACCGCCCTCGTCGGTTGCAGCAAATCTCTGGTCGGCTGAAAGCCGGCCGAGATCGGCCGGAGAAAAGGGCGACCCCACCCCGAGTTGCGCGGCGCCCGTTTCGAAAGCACTGGCCCGCGCTGCAGGATCCTGCAGGTAACGGATGAAGATGGCTTCGAGCCTCGGACGCCCAGCCTCCCAGTAGGTCGGGTTGCGACGCAGCTCGACATGCGATCCGCGCCGCCACTCGACGAACCGGAACGGACCCGTCCCAACCGGAGCCGCATTGGTCTTGTTGGTACGGATGTCGGTTCCGTCGTAGAGGTGCTTGGGGATCATCTGGGCCTCGGTCCCGCCCAGGGATGCGAGTACCAGAAACAGAGGCACCGGGCTGTCGTATTCGATCACCAGGGTCTGCGGATCGGGCGCGCTCGCGTTTGAGATCCCTCGCAGAGCCGGATTGCCACTGAAGGGCTTCCAATGCTGCATCACGTTGAACACCGCGTCGTCGGCGGTCAACGGCTTGCCGTCGTGCCAGCTCACACCCGGACGGAGCTGAAAGGTGAATCGCTTCCCGCCATCGCTGACCGCCCAGCTCCGGGCCAGCTGCCCCGTGAATGAACCGTCTTTCTCCAGGCGAACCAGGCGTTCGAGGATCTTGGTCGAAACCAGCAGAGGGTTACCGCCACCGCCGCCCGGAGCGAAAACTGCATTGGTTTCGACGGTATAAACCACCGTCAAAACCCCTCCGGACTGCTGCGCACTGACGAAAGCCGGCATCGAAGACGACGCCAGGGATGCCGATGCGAGTTTGATCAGGCCCCTACGATTCATTGTTTTGCTCCCTCGAGACTCTCGGCGAATCCGGACAACGATCCAGATTCGCAAACCGCGGCAACGGTATCACGGGCTCCAAGACAATCCAAGCCCTGGATGATCGCGAACGACCTGGGAGCGGGGCTCCTGGAGGGATCCCCGTGGAGCCTCAGCCCCGCTGCTCAAGCGCGCGAATCCGATCCTCGATCGGGGGATGGCTGGAGAACAGGGCCATCAGTCCACTCGGACGCGAGCTGATGCCCATGTTCTGGACGGTCTTGGGCATCTCGCCCGGATCGAGTTTGCCCAGACGTGCGAGCGCATTGATCATGGAGTTGCGCTGGCCCATCAACTGAGCCGCGCCGGCGTCGGCGCGGAACTCGCGCTGCCGCGAAAACCAGGCGACCACGATCGCGGCGAGCACGCCCAGAAAGATATCCATGACAATCGTCGTCACGTAGTAACCGATCCCGGGGGCATCGTCCTGGTTACGCAGGATGATGCGATCGACGACGTAACCCACCACTCTGGAGATGAACACCACAAAAGTATTCATCACACCCTGGATCAGGGTCATCGTCACCATATCGCCGTTGGCAACGTGAGCCACCTCGTGGCCGATCACGGCCTCCACCTCATCACGGCTCATCGACTGCAGAAGACCCGTCGAAACTGCGACCAGGGCAGAATTTCGAAAGGCACCCGTCGCGAAGGCGTTGGGCTCTCCCTCATACACCGCCACCTCGGGCATGCTGATCCCCGCTTTCTCTGAGAACCGGGCCACAGTGCGGACAATCCACTGATGCCCGGGGTCGGGTGAATCATTGATGAGCACGGCACCGGTCGACCATTTCGCCATGGGCTTGCTGATCAGGAGCGAAATGAAGGCACCACCGAAGCCCATGATCGCCGCAAAGATCAGGAGCATCCCGAGATTGAGGCCCTGGCTGGTGAGGAATCGATTGAGCCCGAGAACCGAGACGACAACGCTCAACACCAACATCACGGCCAGGTTGGTCAGAACGAACAGGATGACGCGCTTCATGGTTTGAACTCCGAATGGAGACAATCGAAAACCGAATCGTAGCAAGCGGGGACCGCCTGCGGAAAGATTCCCCGCCTCAAACGCGGAAACCCCTGAGCCTCGTCACACGGAGGCGAGCCGCGCCCGATGCCAGAAGTCTGAAAACGACCGGCAGGGTCGATCAGGCCAATGAAAAAGTCTTGGTTGACTGGCCCACGCAGCCCGGGCGGGCATCCAGGGCGCAAGGTGCGGGTCGCTGACCGACCCGCCGACCGCTGACCACAGATCGGGTCGATCCGGACGTTCGCACCAGACGATACGCTCACACACCGATTCGAGTGCTTGAATGACGAAGCGCCAACGAAGTTCGCTCCAAGGCCATCGCGCATGAAAGGGCGCACAGAGTACGCCGATCGCGCGCCGGCCGGCCGGAGCGGGGCGGATCGCCCAGGGATGAATCATCCAATACCCTCCCGTATCGTCCAGTTCAGCCTCAGGCAGGCGCACAGGGGGTTCGGCAAGGAGCGGGGGCTCGCGGCAGAGGACAGGCAACTGCCTGCCGGATGCCCCCGGGCGACCGGCCTCACGACACACCGGACCAGCCTGCGGATCCAAGGATCGCGCGAGCCGGTCCAGGGTTTCATAGCTGCAATCCACGACTGTACCGAAGCTGTGCCAGGAACGGGGTGCGTAGCGGGCAACGTTCTCAGCGTTGAACAGATAAGGCTTGTGACTCGCGGTACCCGCTACCCACTGCCAGGACAGGTGGTTGGACGCAAGGTCGCCATCGAGCAGATGGCCATACATCCAGTCGGCCGCAACCCGCCAGTACACCTTGCGCACATGGACCGTGTAGGAGGCCAGCCACATCCTGGCATGGTTATGCAACCAGCCGGTTCGGTAGAGTTCGGCCACAGCCCGGTCGACCACGGGCACACCGGTGGAGCCCGCGCGCAGGTCCTGAGGCAATTCCATCGCATATGCGCTATCTGGAAGCACTCCGGGCCGCATTGAGGAAAAGATCGCGTCTCCGTGATGGGCCCACTGGTGATGGAAGAACTCGCGCCATCCCAGCTCATAGGTGAATTTGTGCTGGGCTCCGATCCCGTGACGTTCGTCGATCGAACGGTAGACCTCGGGCAGCGTCACCAGACCATGGGTGATGTAGGGAGACAGCCCCGACACCGTTCCTTCAAGGTGGTTGCGCGTACGCGGATAGTCGCGAGGCCGAAACGCCCCGAGGCGCTCGAGGGCCGCCTCACGCGTCGGTTCGAACGTCCGGTCCCGATCAGTCTCGAACAGGCTCTCTGATACCGACGGCGATCGCTCAGGCGGCATGACCGACCCCGGGCATTTGACGCAACTGCGCAATGCGCTCCCGGATGGCAGCGCGCTCGGACTCGTCGATCCGCTTCAGGTTCTTGACCTGCAGGGCCATGCGGGGATGCTCCGCGAAACGCGCCTCGTGACGCAGCAGAAAATCCCAATAAAGGGTCGTGAAGGGACAGGCTTGGGATCCGGTTCGACGATCGGGACGAAACGGGCAATGCCCGCAGTGATTGCTCATTCGCTCGATGTACTTGCCGGTCGCCGCGTAGGGCTTGCTTGCCATCAGCCCGCCGTCGGCATATTGGCTCATGCCCAGCGTGTTGGGCAGCTCAACCCATTCGATCGCATCGACGTAGACGGCCAGATACCACCGGTGGACCGCCTTCGGGTCGACCCCGTAGAGCAGCGCATAAAGCCCGGTCACCATCAGGCGTTGGATATGGTGTGCGTAGCCCAGCCGCAGGGTTTGGCCAAGGGCATTGCGTACACAGGCCATCGGAGTGTCACCCGTCCAATACCAGCCGGGCAATGGCTCGGACGCCTGCAGCGCATTCATCTCCAGATAGTCGGGCATCTTCAGCCAGTAGATGCCCCGAACATATTCCCGCCAACCCAGGATCTGACGGACAAAGCCTTCGACCGCCGCGATCGGAGCCCGGCCGGACCGCCATGCCGCCTCGGCCGCTGCAATCACTTCGCGCGGACTGATCAGCTTGAGGTTCAGGGCCACCGACAGGTGCGAGTGCCACAGCCAGGGCTCGCCCGCCCACATCGCATCCTGCCAGCGACCGAATTGCGGCAAGCGGTGGTCGATGAAATCGGCCAGCACGCCAAGAGCCTGCTCGCGCTGGACCGGCCAGCCGAATTCGTCCAGCTGCCCGGGATGATCGGAATAGCGCGCTCGCACCTCGTCGATCACAGCTCGGGTCAGGGGGTCCGGATCGAAGCGAAGGGGTGCAGGAACGGCTCCGGGCCCGGTCGCTGGAAAGGCCTCACGGTTGGCCTCATCGAAGTTCCACTGCCCCCCGGCGGGCTCGAGCTTGCGGGTGGTCGCGCTGGCCGGCTCGCCCGTCTCGGCATCGACCATCAAGACTCGGTGCCGAGTCCGCAGTTCCCGATAGAAATATTCGAGCCGGAGTTGCTTGCGCCCTTGAGCGTGGCGTACGAATTCGCTGAGGCTGCAGAGGAAGTGGCGATCCGTACGCTCGGACACCGCGACCCCTGCTGCCGAACATGCAGCGCGCAGTGCTTCGCGCAATCGCCACTCGCCTGGCTCGACCCAAACGACCGAGGTGGGCGTCGAACCGATGAGGTCGGCCTGCAGCGCCTGATCGATCGAGCCGTCGGTCGTTCGGTAATCGACCGTCCAGCCCCGCGCCCGCAAGCTTTCAGCGAAGTGACGCATCGCCGCGAGAAACACTGCAATCCGCTGCAGACTGCTCCAGGTAGCCTCAGATTCGTCGCGTGCCTCGCACATCCAGACGCGATCAACGCGAGGGTCGAACCCATCAAAGGCGGCACTCTCGTGATCGAGTTGATCACCGAGCACAACAACCAGATTGCGAAGCGGCGGGTTGGACATCGGAACAGAATTGGATTGGGAAATAGTCAGGGCAGGGGTGCCGCGAAAAAACGAAAGAATCAGGGACGCTCGGCCGGCGCGCGTCAGCGTCGCGGCCCCGAGCCCGCCGAGCCGCCGCGACGGCATCGCTCCGAGCAATAACGGACCTGTTCCCAATGGGCCGCCCAGGATTTGCGCCAGGTCATCGGACGGCCGCAGCGCTGACAGGCCTTGCTGGGCAGAAATGATTTGTTGCCTTTGAACATGACGCGATGCTAGGCGGGCATCGCAACCAGCGCCAGCGTGGGGACTTTGCGCGCAGCCCGCCCGAGGCGGCCCCACATGGCGAGTGACCGGCCCAGGCACTACAATTCCGCACTCCCACCCGAATCTCATGGAATCTCTCAATGAACGACGCGATGTCCTCCCCGATGCTGACTCTCCCGCGTGCCGACGCGCTCGCTCAGCGCTATGGCGCGGACGCGGGCCTGCCGAGCATGCCTGCGAGCAGCGTGATCGACGCGCTACTGCGCCATCGCTCGGTGCGCTCTTATCTGGACAAACCGCTTCCGCCCGGAGCCCTCGAACTGATGGTCGCGGCCGCCCAATCGGCGGCCACTTCATCCAATTTGCAGGCCTGGAGCGTCGTGGCCGTCGAGGATGCGGCGCGCAAGCAGCGTCTTTCGGTCCTGGCCGCAGACCAGGCCCACATCCGGCAGTGCCCGCTCTTTCTTGTCTGGATCGCCGATCTTTCCAGGCTCGATCGCGTTGCCGAAGGTCAAGGCAAGAAGGCGGACGGCAACCGATTTCTCGAGATGTTTCTTGTTGCAGCCATCGACGCCGCCCTCGCGGCGCAGAACGCCGTGGTTGCGGCTGAGTCGCTGGGTTTGGGCGGGGTCTACATCGGGGCAATCCGCAATCGCCCCGAGGAGGTGGCCGCCGAACTCGCGCTGCCGCCCGATTCAATGGCGGTGTTCGGCTTGTGCGTGGGATACCCCGATCCAAGCCGCCCGGCCGACATCAAACCGCGTCTGAGGCAGTCGACCATCGTCCACCGCGAGCAATATTCGACGCAGTTCGAGGCCGCTGCGGTCGCGGAGTACAACGGGCGACTGAATGCATTCCAGGCCGGGCAGGGCATGAAGCGGGTCGACTGGACCCAGCAGGCCAGCGCCCGGGTGGCCGGCCCGGAAAGCCTGTCGGGACGCCATCGCATGCGCGAGGCACTCGATCATCTTGGCATCAAGGCGCAATAAGCCCCCTGCCCCGTTGGCCCTCATGCCGAACCGGCCGGACGGCAGGATCCTCACGCGAGGATTCCGATCGCCGGACCGGCGCCTTTTTTGACGAGGCTCGCCGATGTTCGTATCGGCCGCTCTGACGCTACTGATTTCTCCGCTCGGTGCTGCGCTGATCGGGGGACTGCTGGCGCTGGTGCTGGCGGCGCTCGGTTGGCGCAGGTCTGCCTGCCTACTCGGATTGCTCGCCTTCGCCTGGCTCACCTTCTGGTCGCTGCCCCCCGTCAGCAATTGGATCACCGCCGTTGCTGAAGGGCCGTTTCGCACGCTCTCCGATCGTGCGCTGGACCAGACGCCCCGCGCCCAGGCGATCGTGTTATTGGGCGGGGGCATCGAGCCCGCCACGGTGGAGCGCCCCCGTCCTGACCTGGGCGAGGCCTCGGATCGGGTATGGCACGCAGCGCGTCTCTTTC